>NZ_JBSFQF010000001.1:464071-801791 GCF_053588575.1 Gordonia sp. NPDC003429 | reverse complement strand
GCAGGGCCTTTCCGTTCGACTTGCATGTGTTAAGCACGCCGCCAGCGTTCGTCCTGAGCCAGGATCAAACTCTCCATGAAAAAACACTGAAACCAAAAGTTTCAACACAATCTCAGCCAGAGAGACAAAAACCTGACCAAACAAAAACAATCCAAAAAACTGGCATCAAAAACTGATGCCAGCACTAACTGGCATCAAACAATCCATCAATACACTATCGAGTTCTCAAAGAACACACACCCACCGGCACCACCCCCACAGGAGGCGAACTCCGATGAATTCAGTTGTTTCACTGTCTTCGTCACCCGCTCCGAGGCAACTCTTCCAGCTTACCAGACCCTCTCGGCGGTCGCAACTCCCTGGTTGTTCTCGTCGGGGAGGTGTCTGGCGGTCCGAGATCACGTCTCGGGCGCACGAGGCACCCGTGTCGATTTCTCGGGGGCGGTCTGCGCAGAACCCGGTTTCCCTTCCCCATTCACTCCCGTCGAGGTTGTCCCTCGTGGGCTGTCCGGGGCGGCGCCGTGGCGCGCTGACTCGAAGAAAGTTACGCAATCGGCGAGCGCGGGTCAAATCGCCTGTTCAGACCGCGTGGCCGCACGTGTTTGTGCTGGTCACGTGGCTTTCAACCACCAGGAGTGGATGAATATTCCGCATCAGGGCCTGCCCCCGCTCGTGTGATCTGCGCCATGAAACGACGCCGTTTGCCGCGCGCCCGCCCCCGTGTATGGGGCGCAGCCGCCCCATGCTGTCCCATGACTGTCCTTTAGGTCAGTGATCCGGCCCCCGAGGTCAGTTACCGGGGCGTGGTCGCGGACCTAGCGTCGGGCCATGAGTTCTTCCGCCGTCATCACCAGCACCGGAGCACCGAGCACCACGGTCATCCGGGTGCGTCGGCGCGCCGTCCCGCCGGCCGGGTTCACCTCATCGGGGGCCCTGGCCTGGCGGCGGACTCCGCCTGCAGGGCTGACGCCGGCGGGAGTCGACATCGTCCATCGGTTCGGTGCCGACACCATTTCCGACGATGTGATGGTGTCCGCGCTGGTCGGGCTCGTGGAGGCGGGCGCACTGACCGGTCAGTGGGAGTTCGAAGAGGCCGCCGTCGGTCTCATCCGTTCGGCCGCGGCGAACGAGGACGCGGCCTGGGCCGCCTTCTACGAGAACTCGCTACGGGACCTGCGGTCAGGTCATGCGCAGTTCGCTCCGGTGCATCGCCGTGCCCGGACACTCCTGCGCGGCACAGGTGTCCTCGAGGTCGGTTGCTGCTTCGGATTGCTGGCCCTGCAGTGCGCCGAGGACGGTTATGACGTCTGCGCGTACGACATCTCGCCGGGTGCCATCGGGCTGCTCGACGCCGCTGCCCGACGGCGCGGCGTCGATGTCAATGCACTTGTCGGCGATGCCCGGTCCCTTCCCCTCCCGGACCGCAGCGTCGACACCGTCACCCTCATCCACCTGCTCGAACACCTCGATCCCGCGGATGTCCCCGTTGCCCTCGACGAGGCGTTACGCGTGGCCCGACGTCGCGTGGTCGTCGCCGTGCCGTTCGAGGACCGGCCGAGTGAGCACTTCGGGCACCTCACCCGGCTCGGCGAGGAGGATCTTCTCCGCTGGGCCGGAGCGGTCCGGCACGGCGGTGCGACGACCTTCGCCGACCACGGGGGTTGGCTGGTGCTCACCCCCGCGTCGCTCAGATGAGACCTCGTTTGCTGGCGATGTAGACCGCATCGGTGCGCTTGGACACGCCCAACTTGCGAATGATGTTGCGGATATGGAACTTCACCGTGGATTCGGAGATGAACAGCGTCTGGCCGATCCGCTTGTTGCTCATCCCGTCGGCGAGCAGACGCAGCACCTCCCGCTCGCGCTCGGTGAGCGCCTCGGGTCCGTCCCCCTCCCCCGACACCGTGCGCAGCACGATCGCGGCACTGCGCGGGTCGAAGGCGCTCCCGCCACCCGACACCGCCTGGATGGCGCGGACCAGTTCGGTGGTGTCGACGTCCTTCACCACGTAACCACGCGCGCCCGCCTTCACCGCACGCACCACGAGATCGTCATCGAGGAAGGTGGTGAGCACCAGACTCGCCACCTCGGGATGCCGACCGGCGATCTCGGTGATCAGCCGCAGCCCCTCGTACTCGGTGCCCGCGGTGAGCTTGAGGTCCACCACCACCACATCGGGTCGGCAGTGGGCCACCTCGGCCAGCGCGTGCTCGTACGAGTCTGCCTCGCCCACAACGGTTATTGATTGCTCGCGGTCGAGCAGGGACCGGATTCCGGCGCGTAGCAACGCATGGTCGTCCACCAGCATCGTGCGCACCGCGTCGGTGGCGGTGACATTCATCCCTGCGGTGTTCATCCCTGTGGTGTTCATCCCTGTGGTGTTCATCCCTGGGGTGTTCATGTCGGCCGGGTTCATGACGGTGACCTCCTCGGGCAGCGCGCGGTGGGATCGGGTATCTCGACGGCGACGCGGATGCCGCCCAGTCGGGATCGGCGAATCCGCAGTTCGCCCCCGAGGTCGTCGGCGCGGGTGGACATGTTGGCCAGGCCGCGGTGGCGCCCCGCCAGATCGCCGCAGACCGCCGCGCGCATCACCCGGCGCAGGTGACTCGGATCGCCGGTGCCGTCGTCGTCGACGGAGAGCCCCACCCCGTCGTCGGCGTAGGTCAACACCACGCGCGCCGAGGTGGCCTCGGCGTGCACCGCGGTGTTGAACAGTGCCTCACCCGCAATACGCAGAATGGCGTGCTGGACGTCGTCGGGCAGATCGCGGGCGCGACCGAGCACCCGGACGTCGGTCTCGAGGTCGGCGGGCATGTGCATCGAGCACAGTTCGTCGAGGACCTCCCCGAGGCTCAGTCCCTCGACCGAGGGTGACTGATTGAGTGCGTAGATCACCGACCGCAACTGCTCGACCGCGTCGCGGGTCAGGCGCCCGGCCACCTCGAGCCGCTCGGCCGTGGCCGCATCCGACTCCATCCGGCACACCTCGATCTGCACGCCCGCCGACAGCACCGACTGCGTCACCGAATCGTGCAGTTCGCGGGCGATGCGTTCGCGTTCCTCGGTGACCAGCCGCTGGCGCATCACCGCCGACAGTTCACGTTGGGTGCGTTGCAGTTCGGCGTTGCGCACGGCGAGGTCGGTGGCCTGCTCGCGCGCTTTGGCGTAGGCGTCCTCGGCGCGCGCGAGCTGGTGGCGGCTCTCCTCGAGCAGGGCGGCGTTGAGCAGTGCCACCACCGCCTGGCGCGCCAGAATGCGCATCACCACCAGATCCGCCGAATCGACCAGATGATGTTCGGGCGTCCACGCCGACAACCCGCCGACCACACGCCCGTCGAGGTGCACCGGCACGTGCAGGTGATGGTCGTCGACCACCGGCCGGATCAGCTCCCCCATCTGATTGCGGAGGATGTCGTTGAGCCGGTTGAGCACCTCGTCGGGCAGGTGACTGGGGGTGCGTGCGGCCTGCACCCCCTCGAAGGCGTAGATGGTGCCCTCGCCGTTCATCATCAGGTGCCGCGGTCCGGTGCGGTCGAGTTCGCCGTCGCACAGGGCGAACACCACCCAGTCGGCGTCGAGGTGTTCGCGGACCGCGCGCACCACCGACAGCACCAGCGTCTCGGGTCCCTCCGCGGTCTGCACCAGGGCACGCGAGATGCGGTCGAGCGCACCCACCACACGCGTGAGCCGCTGTTCCACCCCCCGGAACTGCGCATAGTGCGAACCCTTCACCGAGTGCAGGCCCACCAGCGAGTCGAGTTCGGCCGCCCCGGTCGCACCGTCGGAGGTCGCAACGTCGGAGATGGTGTCGATGCGCCGCGGACTCACAACGCCTCCCGGTAGATGCGGGCGACGTCGGCGGCATCGGGTCGGCGGGGATTGGTGGTCATGCACGCGTCGAGCATCGCGTTGGTGGTGAGGGTGTCGATGTGTTCGGCCCGCACCCCGACCTCACCGAGGCCGGTGGGCATGCCGATCCTGCGGCTCAACGCGGTGATCGCGTCGGCCAGACGGTCGGCCGTGGCCGCAGCACCGGATTCGGGCAGGCCCACGGCCCGGGCCAGGTCGACATACGGTGTGGGGTCGGCCTCGGCGTTGAAGCGGATCACATGCGGGGCCAACACACCGTTGATGGCGCCGTGCGGCGCGTCGCACAGCCCGCCGACGGGATGACTCATCGCGTGCGTCGCTCCCAGGATCGCGTTGGTGAAGGCCATTCCCGCCTCCAGTGCCGCATAGGCCATGTCGGTTCCGGCATCGGCGTCGGCCGGGTTGTCCACGAATCGTTCGATGCTGCGCCATGCGGTGGCGATGGCGCTCAGTGCCGCCTTGTCGGTGAGGCGGGTGTGCGCCAGTGACGCGTAGGCCTCCATGCAGTGGGTGATGGCATCCATGCCCGACTGGGCGGCCACCTCCGGGGGCAGTGTCGCGAGTGTGCGCGGATCGATCACCGAGACATCGGGCACCAGTCCGCGTCCGATGATCGTCACCTTGGTCATCCGGTCGACGTCGTTGATGATGCAGAACTGCGAGACGTCCGACCCGCTGCCGGCGGTGGTGGGAGCGGCCACCAGCGGTGGCAGCGGGCGCCGAGCCCGGTCGATGCCCTCGTACTCCAGGATGTGCCCGCCGTTGGCCGCGAGGATCGCAATGCCCTTGGCGGCGTCGATCACCGACCCGCCGCCGAGAGCCACGATCCCCTCGGCGCGGCTCTGCTCGTACTGGTCGAATCCGGAGGTGATCTCCGGCGCGCGGGGGTTGGGGGAAACACCGGTGAACGACGACACGTTCAGGCCTTCGGCCCGAAGTCGTTGCGTGAGTTCGGGATACCAGGGTGTGGCGACGAGCCGACGGTCGGAGACCACGAGCAGCCGGCGCATGCCGAGCCCGGCGGCCGCGCGCGGGATCTCGTCGAGCGACCCCGGTCCGACGATCACCTCCGGCGTGTGGAACTTGGCGATGCGGACCCCGCCGGCCGCGCGGCGCCCGGCGGCGGTTCCGAATGCGGCGGCGGACGTCACGGTGTCACCGTCGTCGACCTGGATCCGCACGCATCTCACCTGTCCCGTCGCGGCCATGGGTGGGGCGCGCACGGATTGCGACGCCCCTCGCCGAAATCCTACGCGGCGTGATGCGGGTCACGTGCCGTACGAGTCGACCGAGACCTGCTCGAGCGCGGTCAGGTCGTGCACCACGTGCACCCTGTCGCACATCGTGGCGTAGGCCGGTAGGTCACAGGCACCGAGTCCCCACGAGTAGGCGGGTTCGGGGGTGATCCAGATGGTCTCCCGCGCGCGCCGGGAGATCTCCTCGAAGGCCTCCAGGTTCGGGTCGCGGCCGTTGTTGCGGCCGTCGCCGAGCACGATCACCGTCGTCCGCCGCGTGATCGCGCCGCCGTACTCCTCGAGGAAGGTGCTCAGCGCCGACCCGTAGTCGGAGTCGGCGTCGGTGTCGAGGACGCCACCGGCGGGCAGCCCGGACACCACCAGCGACAACGCCTCCTCGGGAGGGTGTTCGGCGAAGAGGTCGGTGATCTCGACCAGGTCGGAGACGAAGGCGAAGGACCGCACGTGGGCCACCATGCTCTGCAGACCGTGCACCAGCTGCAGGGTGAAGCGGGCTGCCGAACGCACCGACAGCGAGACGTCGGCCAAGATCAGCAGGCTGGGCCGGTCGGCCACCTTCGCAACCGTGATCGGCCGGAACGGGACCCCGTCGAAGCGCAGGTTGGCGCGCATCGTGCGGGCGGCGTCCACGGTGCCGCGCGCGGCGAGCTTGCGGCGGGCGCGCGGTGCGCCGTGCAGGCTGCGGATCAGCCGGCGGATCGATTCTTCGAGGCTGGCGCGTTCGTGCTCGTGGATCGCCTCACGCACCGTCGCCTTGATCTCGCGTTCCTCGATCTCGTGGTCGGTGGCCATGAGCTGTTCGAGGTGGTCCCGCAGCATTTCCGGCAGACCGTCGAGCAAGCCGGCCAGGGCGCTGCGCAGCGCCGCGAGTTCGGCCGAATCCGGTTGCGGCCCTGAGGGATCGGTGTCGTCGAGCCAGTCCATGAGGGCCATCTCCTGGGCCACCGACAGTTCCGCGTCGAGTTGCGGTGCGTTGCTGGTGACCAGTTCCCCCGGGCGGCCGGGGTTGTGCAGCCGCGACACCGTCAGCTGGACACGCGCCGCCGCCTCCGCGTTGGGTACCTCGTCGGCGGAGAGCACGATCTCGTCGGTAAGCGACGCCATGTCGAGCCGATTGGCCTCCTGGTGCAGGTTGTACTGCTCGGCGAGGTCCTCGGGGTCGAAGTACTGGCGGATGTTCGACGGCGGGCCGTGGCTGTGGCCTTGCTGCGGGGTATCGCTGACCTCGTCGGACAAGGTGTATTCCTGCAGCTCACCGGTGTCGGACAGGTCGTCGTGGGAATGCGAGTGACCGTGACCGTCGTCGGTGTCGAGGACCGGCCGCAGCGAGAAGAACCTGTCGAACACCTCGTGGAAGGTGTCCTCGTCGCGGCGGTCCTTGATCAGGCAGGCCTCCAGCGCCGAACGCAACAGCGCGCGGTCGGCGAGGATCTCGGCGGTGCCGACGGCCGCCATGGCGTCCATCGCCTCCGACACCCCGATCCGGACGCCGTGCAGGCGCAGCAGCCGGACGAACCGGTGGACGGCTCCCTCCATCGTCGCGCCCCGCCCTAGACCGGGCGCTTGCGCGCGTTGCCCGCGCGAAACGACCGGCTTCCCTGCCCCGCGCTGACCTTGTGGGTTCCGGCATCGCTCTGGGCGCCCGGTGCGCCGTAATACTCCGTGCCGTGGCGGCCCGGTTCGTCCTTGGCCGCCCGAGCCGCCTTGCCCGAATGCTCCGGGCGGTGGCTGTGATCGTCCCCGTGGCCGTGATCATCCCCGTGGGAGTGATCGTGCCCGTGGGAGTGCGTGTGCCCGTGGGAGTGATCGTGGCCGTGCAGGTGGGTGGGCACCTCGGCGTTGGGATCCACCAGCCGCGGCAACGCGTCGAGCGCGCGGGTCAGGTCGCGGTCGTACTTGACCACCACGTTCGCGGTCTGCGACAACACGTCCGCGCTGAGCTCGTCGGCGCCGAGCACCGCGAGCGTGCGCGCCCAGTCGATGGCCTCGGAGATGCTCGGCGCCTTGCGCAGATCCAGATCCCGCAGTCCACGCACGATCTCGACGAGTTTGGTGGCCAACGTCTCCGACAACCCGGTGTTCTTGGACTTGATGATCTCGAGTTCGCGTGCCGCGTCGGGATAGTCGAGCGACAGATGCAGACAGCGCCGCTTCAGTGCCGCCGACAGATCGCGGGTGTTGTTGGAGGTCAACACGATCATCGGCTGATGGGTGGCGACGAAGGTGCCGATCTCGGGTACCGACACCTGGTATTCGGCGAGCAGTTCGAGCAGCACCGCTTCGAGTGCCTCGTCGGCGCGGTCGACCTCGTCGATCAGCAGTACCACGGGCCGCTCCGAGCGCACCGCCTCGAGCAGTGGTCGCGGCGCCAGGAAGCGTTCGGAGAAGAAGACGCTCTCCTCGGCACCGATTCGGTCGACCGCATCGGCGAGGGTGGTGGCGTCGGCCACCACCTGACTGATCTTCTCCCGCAGGACCTGCGTGTAGAGCAGTTGCTTGCCGTAGTCCCATTCGTAGAGCGCGGTGGTCTCGTCCTGACCCTCATAACACTGCAGCCGCAACAACTCTCGTCCGGTCACATCCGCGAGGGTCTTGGCGAGCTGGGTCTTGCCGACCCCGGCCGGCCCCTCGAGCAGGATGGGCTTGCCCAGGCGGCTCTGCAGGAACACCGTGGTGGCCAGCCGTTGGTCGGCGAGATATCCGGCGTCGGCGAACCGTGCGATCACGTCGTCGACATCGGCGAACTCGGTGTCCGTGGGTTCCACGTCTGGGACGGAGGTACTACTCCCGGATGATGTGGCGTCGGCGGCGAACTGCACGGACATCGGCGTCTCCTGTGCTCGGGAATGTCGTGTGGGGGTGGTACCGGATGGCGGATTCCGTCTTGGGGCAACGGAATCCGCCATCCGGGGTCGTGACTGCTAGGGCAGCAGTTCGTCGAGGTCACCGTTCACGCAGTGCTCGACCACGGGTCGGACTGTCTCGAAGGTGCATTCCTTGGGGTTGCCCGGGGTGCAGGCATCACCGAGCACGTGGTTGGTGAGCGCGTCGATCGTCGCCGCGTCGGTGGTGATGTCCTTGCGCTCCTCGTAGAACTTGGTGGGGCCCTGGCCGAGCCGGTTCTTCGGGTAGCTGTCCTGCTTGACGTCGGCGAAGCGCTCCACGATGCCCACGTCGCGCAGCAACCGGATCGCGGCCTCGAGCGCCGCGTCGGCGGCCTGCACCTTGGTCATCCCGTGGGTGTCGACGCCCATCGCCTCGGCCATGTCGGCGAAACGCTCGTACATCACGGGCATGTTGAAGGCCCACACGCGCGGCAAGGCGATCGCGTTGTTGAGTCCGTGGTGGGTGTCGAAGAACGCCGACACCGCGTGGCTGATCGAGTGGATGATGCCCAGGCCACCGGAGTTGAACGCCTGCGCCGCGATGTACTGGGCGTACATCATTCCCTCGCGGCCGGCGAGTTCGGTGGGGTTCCAGGTGGCCTCGCGCAGGTGGCGTGCGGTCATCCGCACCGCGTGCAGCGCATTGCCCATCGACGGCGGGAAGTTCAGCCGCGACACGTAGGGCTCGGAAGCGTGGGCGAGCACGTCGAAGCCGCATTGCGCGGTATAGGCCACCGGGCAGTCGTAGTAGAGCACCGGGTCGTCGATGGCCAGCGTGGTGACCGCGGCGTCGTCGAAGGCGACGTACTTGTGCGGCTTGTCGGGGTCGGTGGTGGTGTCGGTGATCACGTAGGCCCACGACGTCTCCGAACCCGTTCCGGCAGTGGTGGACACGGCGATGTGCGGCGGGTTCTTGGGGTTCTCGCTCTTGTTGAAGCCCTCGAACTCGTTGACGCTGCGGCCGTCGTGCGCCACCGAGATGCGCGCACCCTTGCAGGCGTCGTGCGCGGAACCGCCGCCGATCGAGATGAACGAGTCGCACTGCTCGGAGTTGTACAGCGACACCGCGTCCATCACGTTGTAGTCCTTGGGGTTGGACTCCACCTGGTCGTAGAGCACCACCTCGAGGCCGTGGTACTTGCACGACTCGACGATCTTGTGGACGGTGTCGCTGCCCCGCAGACCGGTGGTCATGATGAGGGTCTTGGTGAATCCGAGTTTGAGCGCCTCGGGGCCGATCATCTCGTGCGCGCCCGGACCCATCATGGCGCGCGGGAACGGATGGAACTCCTTGATCGGAAACGGCTTGAGTAGTTCGTCTACCTGCATGTCTGTGACCTGACCTTCTTCTGCTGCCGACACACGCGTCGTCGGGAGTGGGTGAGCGAACGCGACGTTACGCGCGTCACATCGAAGTCCAGAAGTGTTGTGCGCCAGAACCGTCCGTAACTGTCCCGCGCACTGACGGAGAGGTGGGGTGGGTACCTGTCCGCTCGGGCAGGTGCGTTGCGACCCTCAGTCGCGGACACCGTCAGTCGGGGACACCGAGGACGCCGGGGTTCGTGGTGCGGGCACAGCGGGCGCGCCGCAGACCCTCGATGTCGAATCCCCAGGGCATCTCGAGCCGATGCCTGCTGAGCAATGTCGCATCGGCGAGGATCTCGTCGACGCCGGCGTCGGCGACCACCCGTCCGCCGTCCACGACCACCGCGCGATCACACAGTTGCGCTGCGTAGGGCAGGTCGTGGGTCACCACGAGCATCGTGGTGTCGAGTGCGAGCAGGGTGTCGGCGAGTTCGCGGCGGGCCACCGGGTCCAGATTCGCCGAGGGTTCGTCGAGCACCAGGACGTCGGGGCGGCAGGCCAGCACGGTGGCCAGTGCGCCACGGCGGCGCTGACCGCCGGAGAGGTGGTGCGGGCTCCGATCGGCCTGATCGGTCATCGACACCACCGCGAGTGCCTCGTCGACCCGGCGGACGAGCTCGTCACCGGTGACGCCGAAATTGGCCGGGCCGAACGCCACGTCCTCGGCGAGTGTCGGCATGAAGAGCTGGTCGTCGGGGTCCTGGAAGACCAGTCCCACCTGGCGCCGAACAAGTTTGAGGGTTGCGCGCCCCACCTGCGAGCCGAGGATCGAGACCGACCCCGACGTGGGCAACAGCACGCCGTTGAGGTGCAGCATCAGCGTGGTCTTGCCCGCACCGTTGGGCCCGAGCAGCGCGACACGTTCGCCCACCGCGATGCGCAGGTCGATGCCGTCGAGCGCGGTGTGACCGTCGGGATAGGCGAAGTGGAGATCGCGGATGTCCACCGCCGGCGGGTCGGTCACAGGGCTCCCCCACTCATCATGCCCCCGTTCGGTACACGACCCACGCGGTCACGGCGACCACCGTGGCCGCGATCGCCGGGAGCATGACCGTCAGCCACTGGGAGGCGCTGGCGCGTGCCGATCCCGTGATCCCGGGCATCTCCGGAACGGTCCCCGAGAAGCCGCGCGAGGCCATCGCCAGGTGCACACGTTCACCGCGTTCGTAGGACCGCAGGAACACCGCCCCCACCGACGTGGCGATGGCACCGGCCTGGTGCACCATCCGCGGCGAATCCCCGCGCGCGATGCGCGCCACCTGCATCCGGCGGACCTCGGAGGAGAGCAGGTCCAGGTAGCGCAGCATCATCACGATGATCGGCGTGATGGTCGACGGCACGCCGAGGCGACTCAGCGCGAGTGGCAGGTCCCGCGCCTGCGTGGTGGCCGCGAAGGTCAGCGACGCGGCAACGCCGAGAGTTCCCTTGATCACGATGCCCCACGCCGCATAGAGCCCGGACACCGACAGCGACAGACCTGCCACCGGCACGCGATCGCCCCCTTCGGCGAAGGGCAGCAGCACGGCCAGCACCACGAATGGCGCCTCGATCAGCATCCGCGGCGCGATCCATCCGACCGGCACCGCCGCCAGGCGCCACACGGTCAGCAGGATGATCGCGAAAACCAGGTAGGGCCAGAACATCTCGCGAGGGGTGGCCACCACCGCGAACACGAACACCACCAGGCAGACGAGTTTGACCTCGGTGGGTGCGCGGTGCACGCGCGAGCCACCCACGCGATAGAGGGGATGTGCGTGCCCTGCACCCATGAACTCAGTTGCCCTCGACGGTCGCCGACCCGCCGCCGGTGGTGCGGGTGCGTGCGATGAGCCAGAACGCGCCGCCGGCCACGGCCAGGGTGACCAGCACGCCGATGACACCGGCGATGCCGTTGGTGTGGGCGACACCCCTCACCGCATAGTCGGCGAGCGGCGACGATGCCATCGCGTGGTCGGTGGCCTGCTGCGCGATGCAGTCGCCGCGGAGGTGCTCGACACCGTCGACGGTGACCGTCTCGCATCCGCGCAGGGTGGCCGAGTCGAGGCCGTCGGGCGAGGAACTCGCGAAGTAGGAGACCAATCCCGCGATCAGCAGGGCTGCCGCTGCGAAGGCGATGAGGAAGGTGCGCCGGCGCACCCGGGTGCGGGCGGGTCCGGGGGCGGTGGCGTTCGTGCGGGTGTTCATGCGGAGGCTCCGATCGCGCTGGTGGAACGGACACGGCTGCGGCGGAGGAGGTAGACGAGGTCGGGCCGGGCTCGCGCGACGGCCACGACGGTCACCGCGGTGATCAGGCCCTCCCCGATCCCGATGAGCAGGTGCGTTGCCCACATGTAGGTGGCCACCGTCCCGAGCGACGCCGTGGCGGCACCGCCGATCGCGTACTCGATGACGAATCCTGTTGCCGCACTGACTGTTCCGCACAGCGCGGCAAGGAAGGCAACCGCGCCGAGGCCGGCCGGGCGGTCGGTGCGCGTCCGGACGAGTCCGTACAGTCCCACCGCGACGCCGTACCCGACGAAGGTGGAGATCAGTGCCATGTTGGTGATGTTGGCGCCCAGCGCGGTCACACCGCCATCGGCGAAGAGCAGGCTCTGCACCACCAGCACGATCGCGACGCAGAGTGCACCGGTATAAGGGCCCACCAGGATCGCGGCGAGCGCACCGCCGAGCAGGTGGCCGCTGACGCCGGGCAGGATCGGGAAGTTGATCATCTGCACCGCGAAGATGAATGCCGCGACCAGTCCGGCCATCGGCACCGTCTTCTCGTCGAGGTCGGCGCGGGCGCGCCAGGCACACAACGCCAGGGCAGCCACGGCGATGACACCGAACAGCGCGGACGTCTGCGCGTTGATGATGCCGTCGCTCATATGCATGGCGGTGACGGTTGTGGACGTGGTGGACATGAGCAGTGCCCCTTCGAGTCGCCGAGCGTCGCGCCTGCCGACAACGGCGCGCGATAGGGCAACGGTAGGACCGGCCACGACATCTGTCCACATATTCAGATGTTGTGATCGTCAGACTATCCGTTGGGTCAGGTGTGAACCGACGATCCGGTCAGGACGGCGGATTGTGTGCCGCCCCGATCCAGTGCAGCAACTGATGCACCGTCTCGTCCTCGAGCCGGTAACTCACCGAACGCCCCACCCGGGTCGAGGACACCCACCCCTGATGCCGCAGGACACGCAACGCCTGCGAGACGGCCGTTTCGGTGCGGCCCACCGCGATCGCGATGTCGCCCACGAAGATTCCCGGATCGCGGTGCAGCACGAGCAGGATCTCCAGGCGGTGCGGGTCGGAGAGCAGGTCGAAACGCGACGACCACTCCGCGATGTCGACACCGGACCGCTCGTTGTCGGCCGGGTGTGTGTGCGGGTGGGTGCGGTCGACGTCGCCCATGGCTATCCCGTCACTCTGTCGATCGCGCCGCCCAGGCTGCGCAGATTCTCCACGAAGTGCGGGTAGCCACGGTCGATGTGTTCGACGTCGTGTACCTCGGTGGTGCCGTCGGCCACCAGTCCGGCGAGCACGAGTCCGGCGCCGGCGCGGATGTCCGAACACCACACCGGCGCACTCGAGAGCTGTTCGATGCCGCGGATCACCGCGTGGTGGCCGTCGGTGCGGGCGTCGGCGCCCAGGCGCACCATCTCCTCGACGAAACGGAACCGTGCTTCGAAGACGTTCTCGGTGATCACCGACATGCCATCGGCGATCGCGGCCAGTCCGATGGCCATCGGCTGCAGATCGGTCGGGAAACCGGGGTACGGGAGGGTGGACACATTGACCGCCGTCGGCCGGTGGTCGTGGCGGACCCGGAATCCCAGCGGCATGGTCTCCACCATCGCGCCGGTGTCGACGAGTTTGTTGAGCACCACCTGCAGGTGTTTCGGGTCGGCGCCGCGCACGGTGACATCACCGCGGGTCATCGCCGCGGCGATACCCCAGGTGGCTGCGACGATGCGGTCACCCACCACGCGGTGGGTGGCCGGATGCAGCCGATCGACTCCCACCACCGTCAGCGTGGACGTGCCTGCGCCGTCGATACGCGCGCCCATCTGTTGCAGCATGACGCACAGATCGACGATCTCCGGCTCACGTGCGGCGTTGTCGATGATCGTCTGACCCTCGGCGAGCACCGCGGCCATCAGGATGTTCTCGGTGGCGCCCACCGAGGGGAACTCCAGCGCCACCGGAGCGCCGACGAGGGCATCGGCCTCGGCCACCACGCAGCCGTGCTCGATCGAACTGTGTGCGCCCAGCGCACGCAATCCGGCCTGATGCATGTCGAGGGGCCGGGAACCGATGGCGTCGCCGCCCGGTAGCGCCACCACGGCGCGCCGACATCGGGCCATCAGGGGTCCGAGCACGCAGACCGACGCACGGAATTGCTTCACCGCGTCGAAGTCGGCGTGATACTTCGGTTCGGCGGGCGCCTCGATCGTCACGGTGTCCCCGTCGATGGTGACCACGGCCCCCAGACCGCGCAGCACGTCGGCCATCAACGGGACGTCGGCGATCTCCGGGCTGTTGGTGAGAGTGGTGGTGCCCTCGGCCAGCAGCGCCGCAGCCATCAGCTTCAGCACGCTGTTCTTCGCCCCACCCACCGACACCTCACCCGACAGGCGCGCTCCCCCGCTCACCAGAAACCGATCGCTCACGCCCGTCAGCTTATCCGGCACGTGCGTCCGGCAGACCAATGCCGTGGGCATGACGAACTAGATTTGACGTATGGCAGTGCATCTGACGCGCATCTACACCCGCACCGGTGACGACGGGACCACCGGCCTGAGTGATTTCTCGCGGGTGCCCAAGACCGATGCCCGGGTGATCGCCTACGCCGACTGCGACGAGGCGAACGCCGCGATCGGTGTGGCGCTGGTGCTCGGCGGTGACGTGCCGACCGAGATCGTCGACGTCCTCACCACCGTGCAGAACGACTTGTTCGACGCCGGGGCCGATCTCTCCACCCCGGTGGTGGCCGATCCGAAGTACCCGCCGCTGCGGATCACGCAGGATTACATCGACGCGCTGGAGGCATGGTGCGACGCGTTCGGCGCGGACCTTCCCTCGCTGACCTCGTTCGTGCTGCCCGGTGGCACGCCCCTGGCCGCACTGCTGCATCAGGCCCGCACCGTGACCCGACGGGCCGAACGGTCGGCGTGGGCCGCCATCGACGCCGACCCTGACACGACGTCGGTGCTTCCCGCGCGCTACCTCAACCGGCTCTCGGATCTGTTGTTCATCCTGTCGCGGGTGGCCAACCGGCCACCGCACGGGGACGGGGACGTGACCTGGGTGCCCGGTGGGCAACGTTCCCGGCCCGGCGGCGATACCGCGCCGGGCGGCGACTGACTCAGCCCCGGCGACGCTGCGCGCGGGTCGGCGCCCCGGCCTCGAGCCACGCCTGGAACGCGGTCACGCCGTCGCGGCTCATGGCCAGCTCCAGGTCGGTGGTGGCGCCCGGTCCTCCGCGTGCTCCGTCCTGCCGCGTTTCGCGCAGGTGCAGGATCGTCATGCCCGACAGGATCTCGGTCTCGCTGCCGGCGGGTTCGCGGCGTCCCACGATGTCGATCGATCCGCGGCACAGGGTGCGTGAGGGTCCCGGCCGCAACGACGTGAGCCGGAAGTAGCGCAGCGACTCGTCGGTGTAGTGCACCGTGCCATGCCGCCATCCCTCGTCCACGGCTGCCGGCAACGTGCGCAGCAGCGCGGCGCTGCCGGCGCTACGGAGCTGCTGCAGCCGATAGGCCAGCAGGCCGCACAGCACAACGGTCACCACCAGGAGCACGCCCAGCAGCACGATCACCACCGACACCCGGGCCGCACCTCCTCACACTCGTGCGGATAGACATCGCCGGCCGTCGGACGGGCTGTCGACAGGCTGTGGCCGTGCGATGTGACTGCCTCCAGCATGCCACCCCGCGATGAGACACGGCCAGCCACCCGAGGTTCGGGTGGCCGGCCGTGTGATCGTGTTCAGTTGTGCCGAGTTGCGCGGCCGCGGGCGTGCGCGCCGGGAATCACTTGACGAGCTGCTCCGCGGCCCGCAGGCGTGCGTGTGCGTGGTCGTACTCGGGGGTGCCCGGTTCGCATGCCTCGAGCGCGGCACGCTCGACGGCGATGTCGATCCCGTCGGCCCACTCCGCCGCCTCCGCGAGGATCGTCACCGACTCACCGGTCACCGACAGGAAACCGCCCTCGATGGCGGCCGCCTTTCGCGTCCCGCTCTCCTCGACGATCACCACGAAACCACCCGGCACGAGCTGGCCGAGCAACGGTTCGTGATTGGCCAGCACGCCCAGCTCGCCGACCGTGGTCTGGGCGATCACGAACGTCGCCTCGCCGTCGTAGAGCTCGGCGTCGGTGGAGACCACCTCGACGTGGAAGGTTTTGTCAGCCATGGTGTGTCGCTACTTTCCGGCGATCTTGGCCGCAGCGGCCTCCACGTCGTCGAGTCCACCGCAGCTGTTGAACGCCTGCTCGGGCAGGTGATCGAATTCGCCCTTGCACACGCGGTCGAAGGCCTCGACGGTCTCGGTCAGGGGCACCACCGAACCCTTTTCACCGGTGAACTTCTCGGCGACGAGGAAGTTCTGTCCGAGGAACTTCTGGATGCGGCGGGCGCGCTGCACGGTCACCTTGTCCTCTTCGGAGAGCTCGTCCATACCGAGGATGGCGATGATGTCCTGCAACTCCTTGTACTTCTGCAGGATGCGCTTGACCTCGTTGGCCACACGGAAGTGCTCGTCACCGACGATCGAGGCCTCCAGGATGCGCGAGGTCGACGTCAGCGGGTCCACGGCCGGGTAGATACCCAGCTGGGAGATCGGACGGGAGAGCTCGGTGGTCGCGTCGAGGTGGGCGAAGGTGGTCGCCGGGGCCGGGTCGGTGTAGTCGTCGGCGGGCACGTAGATGGCCTGCAGCGAGGTGATCGAACGGCCCTTGGTGGAGGTGATCCGCTCCTGCAGTTCGCCCATCTCATCGGCCAGGGTGGGCTGGTAGCCCACGGCCGACGGCATACGACCGAGCAGGGTGGAGACCTCCGAACCCGCCTGGGTGAACCGGAAGATGTTGTCGATGAACAGCAGCACGTCCTGGTGCTTGACGTCGCGGAAGTACTCCGCCATCGTCAGCGCCGACAGGGCCACGCGCATACGCGTGCCCGGCGGCTCGTCCATCTGGCCGAACACCAGGGCGGTGTCCTGCAGCACACCCATCTCTTCCATTTCCAGGATCAGGTCGGTGCCCTCACGGGTGCGCTCGCCGACACCGGCGAACACCGACGTGCCGGAGAACTCGCGCGCGATACGGGTGATCATCTCCTGGATGAGCACGGTCTTGCCCACGCCGGCACCGCCGAACAGGCCGATCTTGCCGCCCTTGACGTACGGGGTGAGCAGGTCGATGACCTTGATGCCGGTCTCGAGGATCTCGGTCTTGCCCTCGAGCTCGTCGAAGGCCGGGGGCTTGCGGTGGATACCCCACAGTTCGCCGTCGCGACCCAGGCCGGGGCTGTCGAGGCAGTCACCGAGGGCGTTGAAGACGTGCCCCTTGACCTGGTCGCCCACGGGCACCCGGATCGGATAGCCGGTGTCGGAGACCGGCGCGCCGCGCACGAGGCCGTCGGTGGGCTGCATCGAGATGGCGCGCACCAGGTTGTCACCGAGGTGCTGGGCGACCTCGAGGGTCAGGGTCTTGGCCACCGACGAGAGGGTGACCTCTGCGTGCAGGGCGTTGAACAGGTCTGGGATCGAGCCCCGCGGGAACTCGATGTCGACGACGGGGCCGATGATGCGGACGACACGGCCGTCGGAGGATCCCGTCGACTCCGTGCTGGGGGATTCTGCTACTGCGGTCATGATGCTTGGGTCACTTCCTGTTGATCGAAGTTTGTTCCGGTGCGGATGTCGGCTGTCGTCACGTGGCCAGCGCGCTCGAGCCGCCGACGATCTCGCTGATCTCCTGGGTGATCTGCGCCTGGCGGAGCTGGTTGGCCTCGCGCGAGAGCGACTTCGAGAGCTCCTCGGCGTTGTCGGTGGCCGCCTTCATCGCGGTACGACGCGCCGCCGACTCCGAGGCGGCCGAATCCAGCAGAGCGGCGTACACACGCGTTGCCACGTACCGCGGCAACAGAGCCTCCAGCAGCGACTCGGCGCCGGGTTCGAAGGTGTAGTTGCGCGACTCCTCGGAGACCTCGGGGCTACCCTCCTCGTGCGCGGTCACCACCAACGGCGCCACCCGGCGAACCTCGGGTGTCTGCGTCAGCATCGACACGAACCGGGTGTACACGAGATGGATCTCGTCGACCCCTTCGAGCGAACCCTCACCGTCGGGCCGATCCACCTGCTCGCCCGAACCGGCGAGGAACAGCTTCACCAGGAAATCGGTGGCCGTCGACGCGTCGGAATACTCGGGTGCCTGCGAGAAGCCGGTCCACGAATCGTCGAGCTGGGTACCGCGGAAGCTGAAGAATCCCACGCCCTTCTGCCCCATCACGAACAGCACCGGGTCCTTGCCCTCGGAGCGGATCAGCGCGATCAACTCACGGGCCGAGCGGAGAACATTGGCGTTGTAGCCGCCGCACATACCGCGGTCGCTGGTGATGATGAGGATCGCCGCACGCTTGGGCTCGTCGCGTTCCTTGAGCAGCGGGTGATCCAGCGATCCCGCGGCGCTCGCCAGCTCGGAGAGCACCTTGGTCATCTCCTGCGAGTACGGCTTGGCGGCCGCCACCCGTGCCTGCGCGCGGGTGATGCGCGATGTCGCGATCAGCTCCTGCGCCTTGGTGATCTTCTTGGTCGACTGAACCGACCGGATGCGTGAGCGCAGCTCACGAATGCTGGCCATGAGCCCTCACCCCTTCCTCGACGGTGTCGGTTTCGCTGTCACTTCCGGATCTTGATCTCTTCTTGCTCGACCTCGTCGGCGTCCATGGCGTTGGCCTCGGCCTCGTTGACCACGCGCTGCCCGTCATGGGTCAGGTAGCTGTTCTTGAACTTGTTGGTCTCGTCGACGAGGGCCTCGGCCTGATCGTCGGTGAGCACCTGTCCGCCGGCGATCGAGTCGTAGACACCGGTCGCGTTGTGGTGCAGGTGGCTGAGCAGCTGCGTCTCGAAGTTGCGGATGTCGTCGACCGGCACCGAGTCGTAGTGTCCCTGTCCGCACAGGTAGATCGACACGATCTCGTCTTCCACCGAGTACGGGCTGAACTGGTTCTGCTTGAGCATCTCCACCCAGCGGGCGCCACGCTCGAGCTGCGCCTTCGACGCGTCGTCGAGGTCGGAGGCGAATGCGGCGAATGCCTCGAGCTCACGGAACTGCGCGAGCTCCAGACGCAGCGAACCCGACACCTTCTTGAGGCCCTTGGTCTGCGCGGCACCACCCACGCGCGACACCGAGGTACCGACGTTGATGGCCGGGCGCACACCCTTGTTGAACAGGTCGGACTCCAGGAAGACCTGTCCGTCGGTGATCGAGATGACGTTGGTGGGGATGAACGCCGAGACGTCGTTGGCCTTGGTCTCGATGATCGGCAGTCCGGTCATCGACCCGCCGCCCATGTCGTCGGAGAGCTTGGCGCAACGCTCCAGCAGACGCGAGTGCAGGTAGAACACGTCTCCGGGGTAGGCCTCGCGACCCGGCGGGCGACGCAGCAGCAGCGAGATCGCGCGATACGCCTCGGCCTGTTTGGTCAGGTCGTCGAACACGATCAGGACGTGCTTGCCCTCGTACATCCAGTGCTGCCCGATGGCCGAACCGGTGTAGGGGGCCAGCCACTTGAAGCCGGCGGAGTCGGACGCGGGGGCCGCGACGATGGTGGTGTACTCCATCGCGCCGGCCTCTTCGAGCGCCGTCTTGACCCCGGCGATGGTGGAGCCCTTCTGGCCGATCGCGACGTAGATGCAGCGGACCTGCTTGCTCTCGTCGCCCGATTCCCAGTTGGCCTTCTGGTTGAGGATGGCGTCGACGCAGACCGCGGTCTTGCCGGTCTTGCGGTCACCGATCACCAGCTGACGCTGTCCGCGACCGATGGCGGTCATCGCGTCGATGGCCTTGATGCCGGTGGCCAGTGATTCCTCGACCGGCTGGCGCTCGAGCACGGTCGCGGCCTGCAGCTCGAGCACACGTTGACCTTCGGCCTCGATGTCGCCGAGGCCGTCGATGGGCGCGCCGAGCGGGTCGACCACACGGCCGAGGAACTTGTCGCCCACGGGCACCGACAGCACGTCGCCGGTACGGCTGACCGACTGGCCCTCTTCCAGCGACTCGTAGTCACCGAGGATGACCGCGCCGATCTCGTCCTCG
The DNA here is from genome assembly GCF_053588575.1 of Gordonia sp. NPDC003429. Lineage (NCBI taxonomy): Bacteria > Bacillati > Actinomycetota > Actinomycetes > Mycobacteriales > Gordoniaceae > Gordonia > Gordonia sp. NPDC003429. The sequence goes on along the minus strand of NZ_JBSFQF010000001.1, from coordinate 782,110 downwards.
TCGAGGTTGAGTGCCACGCCGAGCACACCGTCGGGGAACTGCAGCAGCTCATTGGCCATCGCGCCGGGCAGCCCGCTGACGTGGGCGATGCCGTCGGCCGTGTCGGTGATGATGCCCACCTCGTCGCGGGTGGCCTCGGCTTCGAACGACGAGACGTACTGCTCGATCGCTCCCTTAATCTCGTCCGCTGAGATCGTCAACTCCGCCATGGGTTCTCGTCTTTCCTGGTTCTGATCCGGTTGGGTAAGTCGTATCGGTGGGTGATCCGGCAGGCCGTCGAGGTGTGGGCGACGGCCGCGCGGGGGGTCAGTTCGGTAGTGACTGCGCCGCCTTGGCCAGTCGCGTCGCCACGTCGGCCTCGATGACCTCGTCGCCGACGCCGATCCGCAGGCCGCCGAGGATCGAGGGGTCGACCTCGGTCTGCACCGAGATGGCATGGTGATAGATCCCGCCGAGCACGGTGGCCAGTCGCTCCTTTTGAGCATCGCTCAGTTCGGCCGCCGACACCACATGGGCCACTGTTTCGCCGCGGCGTGCCGCGGCCAGCTGCGCGAGCAGGTCGGCCATCACCTCCACCGGCTGTCCGTGCAGCAGCTCGATCGCGTGGGAGATCAGATACCAGGTGTGCCCTCCCACCTGGTCGCCGATCAGGCTCTTGAGCAGTTCGTTGCGGTCGTCGGCGGACCGGGTGAAGTCCGACAGCAACGACGCGAGCTGCGGATTGGAGTCCAGCAGTCGACTCACCCGGAAGAGCTCGTCCTCGGTCTGTTCGATGGTGCCGTCACGCTCGGCGGCGGTCAGCACGATCAGGGCATTCTGCCTGCGCAGCGCGACGATCAGGTCGGTGGACTGCGACCAGCGCTGGCTGACCGCCGATGCCACCACGTCGACGACGATCGGCGACACCTTGCCGTCGAAGAGCGTGTGCACGAGCTGCCGCTTGCCCTCGGCGTTCTCCTCGTCCTCGGTGAGCTTCTTGCGGAGAAGATGCTGACCGTTGAGAAACGCGATGACCTTGGTCATCTCGTGGCTCGCCGTGACCAGCGACTCGCTGTCGAGCGACTCGGCGGCCGAGTCGAACTCGGTGGCCACCGCCCGTGCCGCCTCGCGGCTGGCGGCGTGCAGCGAGCGCAGGCCGATCAGCGCACTGGAGTGCGGCACCCCGGTGGACGGCTGCGAGCCGGTGGACATGGCCTCGAGTTCGTCGATGACGCGATCGATGGTGTCGGACTGGTTGCCCGGCTTGGACAGGTGATCGCGGACCACCTTGCCTGCGCCGTCGACGGCGTTGAGTCCCAGTTCGGAGCGCAGCTGGCGCACCATGCTGGTGCGCAGCAGCTCACTCTGCGCGGTGCCGTGCTCGCTGATGCGTTTGACCTCGGCGTCGGCCTGCTTCTTGAGGTCCTCGGAAATGCCCTTGGCGTCGTCGAGGGCCCCGTTGTGCAGTTCCTCGGCCTCCGTCTTGGCCTGCTGGATCGACCGATCGTGTGCCGCCTGGGCATCGATCACCCGGTTCTTCGCCGCGTCGCTGTCGACCATCTGCTGGCCGATCTGATCCTGCTGATTCTTGACCGCCCTGCGCAGCGGCGGGAGTACGTACCGCCAGAACAAGGCCACGATGACCAGGAAGCCGATCAGCTGCCCGATGAATATGTCCACTGCTACTTCACCGTCTCAGTCTGCTTCGCCGCGGCGGCATCCGCCTTGGCACCGTCGATGCCGAGGACTCGGCCGGCCAGCGTGGTCGACAACCTGTCCACATCCCGTTTGGCCTCGGTGACGGCGTTGTCGGCCTCCACCTTCAGCTCCGACGAGATCTTTGCGAGAGCGGCGTCGGCCTCGTCGGTCGCGCGCCGCTTCGCATCGGACAGCTCCTCGTTCCCCTTCGCACGCGCGTCGTCCCGGATTCCCGTCGCGTCGGCGCGGGCGTCCTTCATCCGGGCCCGATATTCCTTGTCGGCGTCTTCGTAATTCGCCGCAGCAGCGTTGTTGTCTTCCGCCGTCTTCACGACGCGTGCGTCACGCTCGTCGAGCACCTTGAGGATCGGTGGCACGACGATCGTACGGATCACGATCAGCACGATCACGAAGATCAGCAGACACGCGATCAGCGTGCCGTTCGGAATCAGAAAGTTCTCTGCAGCGAGATTCATTGTTGCGCTTCCCTTGTGGAGATATCAGGGCCCGTCGATACCGCCCCGGTCAGGAAACGGCGCTGATCGGGGTCGCGAACACGAAGAGCGCCATGAACGCGAGGTTGATGAAGTACGCGGCCTCGACCAGACCGACGGTGATGAAGAACGGCGTGAACAGACGGCCCTGGGCTTCCGGCTGCCGGGCGATGCCGGCGATCAGTGCGTTACCGGCGATACCGTCACCGATGCCGGCGCCGATGGCACCGCCACCCATGATGATGCCGCCGCCGATCAGCGCGCCCAGACCAATCAGATTCGGATCTGCCATTGGAGTGATTTCCTTTCGGGTGATACTGGCAATCGGATTGCCAGGTCTGTGGTCCGACCGACGGTTCGGCCGGACATCGGATCAGTGGTCGTCGAGTTCCATGCTCTGACTGAAGTAGAGGATGGTCAGCAGGGCGAAGATGAACGCCTGGATCAGACCGACGAACAGGTCGAAGGACTTCCAGATGGCGTTGGGTGCCCACATGATGTACGCCGGGAACAGCGCGATCAGGGCCACCATGATGCCGCCGGCGAACATGTTGCCGAAAAGACGGAGGGAGAGCGAGACCGGCTTGGCGATCTCCTCGATGATGTTGATCGGCGCGAGTGCCACCACGTGACCCTTGACCAACTTCTTGAAGTGACCGAAGAAGCCACGCCGACGGATACCGGCCGCCATGTACCAGCAGAACACGAAGATCGCGAGCGCGTAGCAGAAGTTCACGTCGCTGGCCGCGGGCTTCACCACTTCGTGCGTGCTGCCGTCCGCGGTGCCGTACTGCACCGGCAGCACCGAGAACCAGTTCGCGATCAGGATGTAGGTGAAGAGCGTAACCGCCAGCGGCAGAACGAATCCCGCCACCTTCATGCCGATCGCGTTCTCGATCTGGCTGCGCATCTGGACGGTGATGACCTCGAAGTACAACTGGACCGCGTTGGGCTTTCCGGAGGTGATCCTGGACCGGACGAAGAACGCCAGCAGGATCACGATGAGGCCGGCTGCCGCCGCGGCGATGATCGTGTCGATATTCCACGTCATGCCCAGCCACTGCACCTCTTGGTGGTGGCCGACCTCGATCTTCGCTTCGGCCAGATAGAGCGCGTCGCCGTATGTCGATCCGGTCATAGCTGCTTCCGAAGTCCTTTCATCACCGGAATCACCGCGTTGAGGACCAGGACCACCTGGCCGAGGGCGAGTCCGAACATCACGCCCAGCCCGTCGGGCCGGACGAGGTAGGCACATGCCAGGGCGAGCACGGTGATCACACCCAGTCGCGCGGCAGAGTTGGTGGCCAACGATTTCTTACGTGGGTTCTCCGCGTTGGCGACGCGATCGACCGTGAGCATGACCATCTTCGCGTTCACGAAGATGGCCACCACCCCGATCACGAAGAAGAGCGCGAAAAGCCAGTGTCCGAGATACACCGCGACGGCACCGATGATCACGCTGAGCACAGCCGCGATGATTCCGGGGCGCACCAGACTGGTCGGCGCGGGCGGGTAATACACGGAGGCCGAGTCGGGGGCGGACGTCGCCATTGGTCTCCTCACATCAGGCACCTCGATGCGCCAGGCATCAGGCAGCGAACGTGCGATCTGCGGCGGGGCCGCCGAGCGTACGCTCTGCGTTTGCAGTGACCTTATCAACACCGTCTCAGGTATCCATCAGGGGGTCCGGCGGTGATCAGGTCGGTCACGGGCGAAATCGCCGACGGATCGTGACGATCCTGCGGGTGATCTGAGCCACGCGACTACTACACGGGATAGTACACCACTTTACCGTTGGGTTACCTAACCGACCGCCAGGTTACCGGGGGCTCCCCCGTCCCTGCCCCCGTCCCCGGCACACGGGACATCGGCCGTGTCCGGTCAGCGCAGTGCGCGTTCGGTGCGGACCTGGGCGACTCGTCGTTGCACCCGCGGCGCGATGGTCACCAGCATCGCCAGAACCAGACCGGCGGCGAATGCCGGGAGAACCACCGACATCGGGAACAGCGTGCTCGCCGCCACCGAGAAGGCCAACACCCCCACCCACAGGTAGATGATCAGGGCGACACGTCGTTGCGAATGTCCCAGTTCGAGCAGTCGGTGATGCAGGTGCATCTTGTCCGGGGTGTAGAAGCCGACGCCCGCACGGGTGCGGCGGATCACCGCCATGAGCATGTCGAGCATGGGCACGAACACCACCGCCGCCACCAGGATCAGCGGCGAGAGCAGGGTGAACACGTCGGCCGGCCCGTAGGCGTTGATGGCGATACGTCCGGACGCACTGGTCGAGGCGGCGGCGAGCATGAGACCGATGAGCATGGCACCGGAGTCGCCCATGAAGATCCGTGCGGGCGAGAAGTTGTGTGGCAGGAAGCCCAGGCAGGCCCCGGCGAGAGCCACCGAGATCAGCGCGGGTGGGTAATAGCTGACGTCGCCGCCCTGGTCGCGGAGCAGGCCGAGCGAGAACATGCAGATCGCCGATGCCGCGATCAGTCCCAGTCCGGCCGCCAGACCGTCGAGTCCGTCGATGAAGTTGACCGCGTTGATGGTGGCCACCGTGATCATCACGGTCAGTAACCCGGACTGAAACGGATCGAGCACCACCGTGCCGATGTTGCCGAACGGCACCGGCACCTGCAGCCAGCTGACACCCATCACCACCATCACCCCGGCCGCGGTGAGCTGTCCGACGAACTTGGTGAGGGCGTCGAGGCCCCACCGGTCGTCGATGGCTCCCACGATCACGATGATCGCTCCCGCGGTCACCACCGCCGTCATGTCGTTGGTGTAGGCGAACCCGCGGTTGAGTGCGGGCAGGTTGGCGGCGAGCGCGATCGCGGCCACCACACCGGCGAACATGCCGATCCCACCGAGCCGCGGGGTGGGGATGGTGTGCACGTCACGCACTCGCGGCACCGCCACCGCTCCGGTACGGATCGCGCTCACCCGCACGATCGAGGTGAGCAGATAGGTCATGGCCGCGGCGGTGAGTCCCACCAGCAGCAATTCGCGCAGCGGGACACCGGCGCCACCGGTTCCCGACGCCGCCCACAGCAGCGCCGCGCCGTGGTCCGGGATCGAGACGGGGTCGGGGATCGAGACGGGGCCGGACATCGCGCCCAAGGCTACCCGCCGAGCAGGGCGGCGACCTCGCCGCGGATTCGGGCGTGTGCACCGCCGCCGTCGCCGGAGACCGGCACGCGCAGCGCGTCATGGATCCAGTCGGCGATCACCGCCATGTCCTTCTCCCGCGCACCGGCCAGCGTCACGATCGGTGTGCCGATCCGGACGGCGGAACCGACGGCGGGTGGCTGGTTGTCGAACGGCAACACCGCCTTGTCGACGACGATGCCGGCCGCGCCCAGCCGGCGCTGCGCCTCGATGCCGGTGAGACCGAACGCGGAGACGTCGATGACGGCCAGGTGCGTGTCGGTGCCACCGGACACGCTGCGCAGCCCCCGCCGGTCAAGCTGTTGCGACAGCTCTCGCGCACTGGCCACGACCGCCGCCACATGGGCGCTGAATCCGGGCGTCGCCGACTCGGCGAAGGTCACCGCCTTGGCGGCGATCACGTTGAGTGCCGGACCGCCCTGAAGGAACGGGAACACCGCCTTCTGCAGCGCGTTCGCGTGCCGGGCCGCCGCGAGGATGATGCCGCCGCGTGGCCCGCGCAGCACCTTGTGTGTGGTCAGGGTGATGACGTCGGCGTACCCGACCGGCGACGGGGCCGCCCCCGCGGCCATCAGGCCACCCAGATGCGCCGCATCCACCCAGAGCACACAATCGGCCTCGTCGGCGATCTCGCGCAGGACCGCGTAGTCGACGAGCCGGGAGTAGGTGGCCGAGCCCGCGATCAGCAGGCGCGGACGATGCAGCAGCGCCATGTCGCGAACCTGGTCGTAGTCGATGAGCTCATCGGACTCACGGACACCGTAGTGCAGCGAACCGAACCAGCGGCCGGAGAAGTTGGCGCGCGATCCGTGCGTCTGGTGGCCGCCGTGACCGAGCTTCAGAGCCAGCACCGGGTCGCCGGGCTGGGCGAAAGCGGCGTAGACGGCCTGATTGGCGGAACTGCCCGAGTGCGGGGCCACATTGGCGTACTCGGCGCCGAACAGTGTGGTGGCCCGGGCGATCGCGAGTTGCTCGATCTCGTCGACCACCTCGCAGCCGCCGTGGAAGCGCGCCCCCGGATATCCCTCGGCGTAGGCGTCGCCGAGCACCGACGACAACGCGACACGAACGGCGTCGGACGCCACGGTCTTCCCTGCGACCAGCTGCAGCGTCGACGTTCGGCGCACGGCCTCCCGCGCGATCAGCTCGGCGATCTCGGGGTCGGCGCCCGACAGGGCCGCGGGTCCGCCGGCTTCCACGCCGTCGACGATCATGTCGGCACCAGCGTCGCCGGGTCGACGTCGAGAACCTCGGCCACCGCGTCCACGCTCACCGCACCGACCCGCAGCACTCGGGGCTCGGCCCCGGTGAGATCGACGATGGTCGAGGCCTCCGCCTTGGGGGCCGGCCCGCCGTCGAGGTACACCGCCACCGAGTCGCCGAGTTGCTCGCGGGCCTCGGCACACGTGGTGGCGGGCGGGCGGCCGGACACGTTGGCGCTCGAGACGGCCATCGGCCCCACCGCGCGCAACACCTCGATCGCCACCGGATGCAGCGGCATGCGCAGCATCACGGTGCCGTCGGTGTCGCCGAGATCCCAGGCCAGCGACGGCGCCTGCTCCACCACGATGCTCAGTCCCCCGGGCCAGAACGCCTCCACCAGGTCGCGGGCGGCCTGCGACACCGACAGGACCAGCCCGTCGACGGTGTGCCACGAGCCCACCAGGACCGGCACGGGCATGTCCCGTCCGCGGTGCTTGGCGGCCAGCAACGCCGACACCGCCTCGGAATCGAAGGCGTTGGCGCCGATGCCGTAGAGCGTGTCGGTCGGCATCACCACGAGACTGCCGCCCTTGGCCGCGCCGATCGCCGCACGAAGTCCCGCGGGGCGCGTCTGCGGATCGTTGCAGTCGTAGACGATGCTCACCCGATCATCCTGTCACGCCCGCGTCGGCGGCCGGTCCGGCCCGTCGGTTCGGCGACGTCGCGCGGTCACGAACCGCGGCCGGTCGGCGAGGTCGCGGTGCGCGATGATTTCGTCGTAGGCACCGGTCGCGTCGAGAACCTCGACCACCTGCCGCGATGTCGACTCGTCGTGTTCGATGCCCACCCGACCGCCGGGGCGCAATATCGTGGCGATCACCCCGGCCATCGGGGTGATCACGGCCATGCCGTCGCCTCCGGCGAACACCGCGTGTGCCGGATCGGCGGCCACCTCGGGCGACACCTGCGCGGCGGCGGGCACATACGGCGGATTGGCCACCACGAGGTCGAGGGACCCGTCGGCGATGTGACCGGCGACGGCCGCCTCGTCGGTGACGTCGGCCGCGATCACCGTGACCCGATCGCCCAGGTCACCGGCTTCGACATTGCGACGCAGCCAGCGCAGCGCTCGCGGGTCGGTCTCCACCGCGGCCACCCGCGCACCCGGTAGGGCGGCCGCGATGGACAGCGCCAGCGCGCCACTGCCACTGCACAGGTCGGCGACCGCGGGCGCGTCGATCCGCGCGAGAGCCCGGCAGGCCCACTCCAGGAGGAACTCGGTTTCCGGGCGCGGCACGAATACACCCGGTCCGACCGCGAGATCGACCGGGCCGAACGCCGCGCGACCGGTGAGGTGTTGCAGCGGCTCGCGGCGGCTGCGGCGTTCGATCAGGTCGCGATAGCGGCGAAGTGCGGTGTCGTCGAGGTCGTCGGCCATCAGCAGCAGCCCGCGATCGACGCCGAGGACGTGCGCCATCAGCCACTCGGCGTCGGCACGCGCCGAGTCGATCCCGGCCGCCGCGAGGTCGGCGGTGGCACGGCGCAGCTCTGCCGACACCGGCGCGGCGGTCATTCGGCGTCGAGCCGGGCCTGCCGGTCGGCCGCGACCAGGGCGTCGAGCAGGGCATCCATGTCGCCGTCGAGCACCGCGTCGAGGTTGTTGGCCTTGTAACCGATGCGGTGGTCGGTGATCCGGTTTTCCGGGAAGTTGTAGGTGCGGATTCGCTCGGAGCGGTCCACGGTGCGGATCTGCGCGGCGCGGCCCTCCGCCGCGGCCACCTCGGCCTCTTCCTCGGCGGCCGATTGCAGTCGCGCAGCCAGCACCTGCATCGCGCGGGCTTTGTTCTGCAGCTGCGAACGCTCGTTCTGGCAGGTCACCACGATGCCGGTGGGAAGGTGGGTGATCCGCACCGCCGAGTCGGTGGTGTTGACGCCCTGCCCGCCCTTGCCCGACGAGCGGTAGACATCGACGCGCAGATCGGATTCGTCGATCTCGACCTGCTCCACCTCTTCGGGCTCGGGATAGATGAGAACACCTGCGGCCGACGTGTGGATGCGCCCCTGCGATTCGGTCACCGGCACCCGCTGCACCCGGTGCACGCCGCCCTCGAATTTGAGTCGCGACCAAACGCCGTCGCGCGTGGCCTCCCGCGACTTGATGGAGAGCGTGGCCTCCTTGTAGCCGCCGAGGTCGGACTCGGTGACGCCGAGAACTTGCGCCTTCCACCCGTGCCGTTCGCAGTACTTGAGGTACATCCGGGCGAGGTCGGAGGCGAACAGGGCCGACTCCTCACCACCGGCACCTGACTTGATCTCGAGCACCACGTCGTCGCCGTCGTGCGGATCTCGTGGGGCCAGCAGGTCGGTGAGGGTGGCGTCGAGTTCGGTGACGGACTCTTCGAGGGCCGGGATCTCCTCGGCGAACGCCGGATCGTCGGCGGCGAGCTCACGTGCCGCGGCCAGATCGTCGCGCGCTGTCCGCAGCTTCGTGTACGTGGCCATCACCGGCGCGAGTTCGGCAAAACGTTTGCCCACCCGCCGGGCATTGGCCGGGTCGTCGTGCAACGAGGGGTCGGAGAGCTGCTGCTCGAGGCCGGCATGCTCGGCGAGGATGTCGTCGATGGCCCCCCCGTTGCTGTGGGCGCTGTTGCTGTGGGCGCTCGTGGGCACCGCTCCTCCTGATCGCCGACGCGGCTGGAAACGACAACCGTCTCTGGAAACGACAACCGTGGCTGAAACAACAACCGTGGCTGAAACGACAAACGACGCCCGGCCGGTTTGCGGGAACCGGGCGGGCGTCGTCGTGGGGTCTACTTGGCGTCGGCCTTCTTGGTGCGCTTGCCGTAACGCTTCTCGAACTTGGCGACGCGGCCACCGGTGTCGAGGATCTTCTGCTTGCCCGTGTAGAACGGGTGGCACTGCGAGCAGACCTCGACGTTGATACGTCCGTTCTCTGCGGTGCTGCGGGTCTCGAAGGTGTTGCCGCAACCGCACACGACCGTGGTCGCGTGGTAATCGGGATGGATTCCCTGCTTCATCGTTGGTGTCCCTTTCTCGTGGTCGCCGGGTCACCGCCGCGATTCGGCGGTGTGAACCGGTACCGGACTCGACCGACCAGTATGCCATCGCCTGCGGCAACAGGGGAAATCGCGCCGCTGCCACACGCCATGGAGTGCTGAATCCGTCATCGTGCCCAACGCGGCACCAGGGCCGGTTCATTCCCGATCGGGCGCAGGTCAGGTGGGACTATTTTGGTAAGGCTTTCCTAAGTTATAGTTCTCCCTCGATACCGCTCCACCGTCGCAGCGGCGTCATCCGAGCGACCGGCCGGACGTCGGCGGGCAGTTCCGCGACATTCGGCACCGAGACGAGGGGATGCGAGTGCAGCAACCGCACCGGCTGTGGGATCCGAGCGACGAGAAGAGCAGTTGTGGGGTGGGTTTCATCACCCGCAAGGACGGCGTGCAGCGCCATGAGGTGATCGAGATGGCGCGTGAGGCGCTGTGCTCGGTCCCGCACCGGGGTGGACGCTCGGCGCTGGGCGTGGGAGACGGCGGCGGCATCTGCATGGACCTGTCGCGACGCTTCTTCCGCAAGATCACCGGTCGCAGCGATCTCGATCTGGGCCGGTTCTGCGTGGGCAACTTCTTTCTCCCCGACGATCCCACCGCCACCGGACACGCCGCCGCCCTCATCGAACGCACCATGGACGACCGCGGCTTCACCGTGTTGCACACCCGCGACATTCCCGTCGACCCGTCGGTGCTGGCGCCGGCCGCCGCGGCGGCACAACTCCCCATCCGCCAATGGGTCTTCGCTGCGCCGCAACCGTGTCCCGAACCGGCCGACCTCGATCACCTCGTGCAGCAGGCGCTGCTGCACATCGAGTCGATCGCCTACACCTCACCCGACCTCGCCGGGCTCTACCCGCTGTCGCTCTCGGCGCGGACCCAGGTGCTCAAGGGCCGGCTCTCCTCGCCCGAGGTCATCGACTACTTCACCGATCTCGCCGACGCCGACCATCGGGTCCACACCCTCTACTTCCATACCCGCTTCTCCACCAACACCGACCCGCATCCCACGATGGCGCAGCCGTTCCGGTTCCTCGCGCACAACGGCGAACTCAACACCGACAAGAAGAACCGCATCGCGCAGGTCACCGCGGCGGCAGCCGAGGGCCACACGATCTCCCGGCCGCCGGGCCAATCGGACTCGAGCCGACTCGACCAGACGGTCGCGGCCCGCGTGGTGTCCGATCGGGTGGACCTGGTGACCGCGATCGTGTCGATGATGCCGCCCGCCTGGGAGAACGATCACACCCTCTCCGACGGCGTGCGAGCGATGTTCGAGTACTTCTCGTTGTGCGAGGAGAAGAACGACGGCCCGGCAGCCGTGGTGTTCGGCGACGGCACCGTGGTCGGCGCACGCCTGGACCGGCTGGGCCTACGTCCGCTGCGCACGGTGGAGACCGCCGAGTACCTGTGCGCCTTCTCCGAGGCCGGCCAGGTGTCGTTCCCGCCCGACCGGGTGATCGCGCGCGGCCGGGTCTCCGCGGGCGGCATGATCTACTTCGATCACCGCGAACACCGCACCTACACCACCCGGCAGGCGTACGAGAAGCTCGCTGCCGCAGTCGATTACCCAGCCCTGCTCGCTGCCGCCAAGGTGGACCTCGCCGAGCTGCGCACCCGACGGCCGACAACGTCAGAAGAGATCGGGTCACCCGGCACCCCCGACACACTGACCGACACACAGCGCTATCGCGCCTACTACCTCGATCAGGAGAGCTTCCGCTACTTCGTCGACCCGATGCTCGCCGACGGCACCGAACGGGTCTCGGCCATGGGTTTCGGCAATGCGATCAATGCCCTGACCAACATCGAACCCAGTGTGGCGCGGTTCTTTTCGCAGCGTTTCGCGCAGGTCACCAACCCGCCGCTGGACAGCATCCGCGAGGCCGACGGCATGTCGCTGCGGGTGGCGCTCGGCGCCCGGCCGCGCGCAGACCACATCGACCGCACCCGCCCGGCTCGCCAGATCGTGATCGCGTCACCGGTACTCGACGACGCCGACCTGCAGGTATTGCGGCGGCAGACCGAGACTCCGGTGCGCGTGTTCGACGCCACCTGTGCGGTCGATGCCGCGGTGACCGACGTCGGCGCGGACCGCACCGCGATGGTCACCGCCATCGACCGTCTCGGCGACGACGTGGTGGACTTCGCCGCCACCACCGGCGGCATCGCGATCCTCAGTGATCGCGGGATCGGCCCCGATCGGCTGGCGCTGCCGATGATCGTGCTGGTGTCGGCGGTCAACCAGCGACTCATCTCCGCGGGGCTACGGTTGCGCGTCTCGGTGATCGCCGACTCCGGCCAGATCGAGTCCTCCCATCATCTCGCCGCGGTCCTGGGTTTCGGTGCGGCCGCGGCACATCCGCATTCGGTACTGCGCCGCGCCGCCGAGACCGGCGACCCCACCGATGGATTTCGCCGATGGACGAAAGCCGCCGAGAAGTCGTTGATGAAGACGATGGGCCGGGTGGGACTGTGCACCGTGGAGAGCTACATCGGCGGCGAGTTCTTCGAACCGAACTTCCTCGACACCACCGACACCGACCTCGCGCGATGGTTTCCGGGCTTGCGATCCCCCGTCGGCGGTGCCGGCTTCGACGCGATCGTCGCCGCGTGCGGCCGGGCCCATCGCGCAGCGACCGCCCGCGACGACGTGCTCGCCACCGACCGCGATCTGCCACTGCTGGGCCTGTTCAAGGAACGCGCCGACGGTGCCGGCCACTCGTTCGGGGTGAGCGCGGTCCGCGCCTACGGTGCGCTGACCGCCGAGGCCATCCGATTCCCCTCCCGCACCGGCACGTCCGCCCGCACCGGAAGGATGAGCACCGGAACGATGAGCACCGGGCCTCTCAGCACCGGGTCGGTCGATCCCACCGCATTGCGCACGCTCACCCTGGCCGCACTGACCGACGCCTTCGGCCTCGACGCACGCGCCTACACCGCCACCGACTTCCGGCAGCTCTCCCCCGACCAGATCGACACCTTCACGATCACGCCCGCCTATCGCGGATTCAGCGCGCAACTGTCCGATGACCGTTCGGTGCGCCCGAGCGCACTGCGCGACATCCTCGGGTTCCGCAGTGCCACAACTGCATTACCGCTCGACGAGGTGCAACCCGCCCACGAGATCACGGCATGTTTCGCCTCCGGCGCGATGAGCCACGGCGCGCTCGTGGCGCCGGCACACGAGGCCGTGGCACACGGCACCAACATGGTCGGCGGCTTCTCCAACAGCGGCGAGGGTGGCGAGCATCTCTCCCGCTACGGCACGATCCGCGCCTCGCGCATCAAACAGTTCGCCTCCGGTCGATTCGGCATCTGGGCGGGGTATCTCGCCGACCCGATGCTCTCCGAACTCGAGATCAAGATCGGTCAGGGTGCCAAACCCGGTGAGGGCGGACAACTTCCGGCCCCGAAGGTGACCGTCGAGATCGCCGCGGCCCGTGGCGGCACCCCCGGTGTCGAACTCATCTCTCCCCCACCGCATCACGACACCTACTCCATCGAGGATCTCGCCCAGCTCATTCACGACTGCAAGGCGGCGCGGGTCCGCGTGGTGGTGAAACTCGTATCGTCGGAGGGCATCGGCACCATCGCGGTCGGCGTCGCGAAGGCCGGCGCCGACGTGATCAACGTCGCCGGCAACACCGGCGGCACCGGGGCGGCGGCGGTCACCAGTCTGCGCTACGCCGGACGCGCCGCCGAACTCGGTCTGGCCGAGGTGCATCAGGCACTCAGTGCCCACGGTCTGCGGCAGAAGGTCGTCCTGCGCACGTCCGGAGCCCATCAGACCGGGCACGACGTGGTGGTCTCGGCGTTGCTCGGCGCCGACAGTTTCGAGTTCGGCACCGCCGCCCTGATGATGATCGGCTGCGTGATGGCCAAGAACTGCAACATCAAGTGCCCGGCCGGGTTGACCACCAATCCCGAAGTCTTCGAGGGGGATCCGCGGGCGATGGCGCAGTACCTGCTCAACGTCGCCCATGAGGTGCGCGAGATCCTGGCGGGTCTCGGCATCGGCGACCTGCGCGCGGCGCGCGGCCGCACCGATCTGCTCGAGCCGATCGATCACCCGTCGATCGTGGGCACCTTGCGCACGAGCGCACTCCTCGCCCACGCCGAGGCACCGGAGATCGTCAACCCGGTCTACCTCGAGCGTGACTACGCGATCGACGATCGGCTCTTCGATGAGGTGCACACCGCTCTGGTCGAGCAGCGCGCCGACAGCGTCCGCACGCAACCGGTGGTCCTGGGCAATCGCAACAAGAGTGTCGGCGCCCAGTTGGCCGTCGACATCGAACGGCTGCTCAATCATCGCGCCCCCGACGACGTCGACGAGTTGCCCGCGGTGTACCGGGACGATCGCGACCGTCGTTACCTCGCCCCCGATGCCGTCGTCGTCACCACGTCCGGATCGGCGGGATTGTCCTATGCCGCCTTCGCCAACGACGGCATGCGCTTCGACCACACCGGGACCTGTAACGACGGCGTCGGCAAGTCGATGTCCGGCGGCGCCGTGGTGGTGCGGTCACCCGGCGGCGGATCACCCGCCGAGGGCGGCAACGTCCTCGTCGGCAACTTCGCCTTGTTCGGCGCCACCGGCGGACGGTTGTTCGTCGAAGGCGAGGCCGGTGACCGGTTCGCCGTGCGCAACTCCGGCGCCTCCGCCGTCGTGGAGGGCGTCGGCGAGTTCGGTTGCGAGTACATGACCAACGGCGCCGTGCTCAATCTCGGAGCGTTCGGGCGCGGACTGGGCAACGGCATGAGCGGCGGCTTCCTGTACCAGTACGATCCCGGCTGCATCCTGGCCGAGCGCATCAGCGCCGACTCGGTGATCGTCGGCGCGATCACCGGGGTCGACGACCCGCTGGCGCCGATTCATCATCAGGCCGTCCTCCAGATGCTCCTTGCCCACGCCGAGGCCACGTCGTCGGCCCTGGCCACCCGCCTGCTCGAGAACTGGGAAACCGAACGGCATTACATCAGCTACGCGATGCCGCGCGCGTTGATCGCCTACCAGGACCCCGAGGCGCTGCTGGCGTCGGTGGGCCGTCGCGGACTCGTCGACGAACTGGCGTCGGCGATGGCCACCGATCAGGTTCGCGCTCTCAAATGCCATGTGCGCGAGGGGACCGCGGTGGCCGGTGGCGCCCTGCCGGCCTACGGTCACACCGACGACACCGAGACGTTCCGGCTACTCGGCGCCTTCACCGTGTATGAACTCGCCCGCGAGGTGGCGGCGTCGCGATTCGGGCGGTCCACTTCCGCGCGGACACCCGGCACCGGCCCCGACGAACGGGGGATCGCCCGTGCCGCAAAGAATCTGATCCTCACCGAGGACGCCGATCTCATCGCCCGGGTGGCGCGGTTCGTCCGCGACATCCTCGACGGCTACGACCACGATCAGATCGCCGCACTCATCTCGGCGAAGCGGGTGGACGACTACAAGCAGGCCCTGACGCGTCGCAATGTGCTGTCGGTGGATGCGCCGGCCACCTACGGCTGGATCCTGCACCGCGATCGCCACAACCGCGACGCCCTGGGCGCACTCCCCGATTTCGACGAACTCTTCGCGTCACAGACGGTTCCGGCCGTGGTGGACGCACTGATCAGGTCCGCCGCCGCGGACGTCGACGCCCGGCCCACCGTGGTCGCCGAGCAGAAGGCCGGATGACGTGCAACTCCCCTACATTCCCTCCGACATCCCGTTCACCGGCGACCAGAAGGCCTGGCTCGCCGGGTTTCTCGCGGGCCTGGGTACCCGGATCACGATGCCGCAGAGCGTGCAGAGCACAGCGACGGACGTCACCGCGCCCGGCATGCCGGTGCAACAGACCGCCGAGCGGCTGCTGATCCTGTACGGAACCCAGACAGGCAACGCCGAGTTCGTGGCCGACGCCGCGAAAGTGCTCGCCGCCGAACACGGACTCGATCCCCGGGTGTGCGACATGGCCGAGATGGACGTGGCTTCTTTCGCGGCCGAGCGGCGTGTGCTGATCGCGGTGTCCACCTACGGTGAGGGCGACATGCCCGACGATGCCGAGGAGTTCTGGCGGGCGATCGCCGCACCGGAGGCGCCGCGTCTGGAAGGCATGTCGTATGCACTCGTGGCGCTGGGTGATTCGATCTACGACGGGTTCTGTCAATCGGGCAAGAACCTCGATGCGCGGCTGGCCGAACTCGGCGCCACCCGGGTGATCGACCGCGTGGACTGCGACGTCGACTTCCGGCAGCGGGCGCAGGACTGGATGGGTGCGGCGATCCCCGCGCTGGCCGCGCCGCATGAGCCCGCATTCACACCCGCCGCACCGGAGAAGCCCGCCGCCGCGCCGGGCGTCACAACGGCCCGGGCGGCGTCCCGCACTGCCCCCTGGGGTCGCAAGAACCCGTATCCGGCGACCGTCGTGGCCAATTCGGTGCTGTCGGGCCCCGGATCGGACAAGGAGGTTCGGCACCTGGTGATCGGGCTCGGCGACAGCGGCATCACCTACGAACCCGGTGACGGGATCAGCATCGGCGCGGTGAACGACCCGGATCTGGTGGAGGCCATCATCGACCGTCTGGGCGTTCCCGGCGACACGATGATCGTCGACCGCAAGGAGCAGCGGACACTGCGTGAGGCATTGACCACGCGCTACGAGATCACGACGGCCTCGAAGTATCTGCTCGACTACATCGCGAGCCGCAGCGGTGACCCCGAACTCACCCACCTGAGCGCCACCGGCGACCATGAGGCCCTTGATGCCTATCTGTGGGGCCGTGACGTGCTGGACCTGCTGAACGTCGATGCGGCGCTGACGATCACACCCGACAAGTTGCTGGCCGAGCTGCGGCCGCTGGCCAATCGGGTGTACTCCATCTCGTCGAGTCCGCGCGCCCACCCGGGAACCGTGCACGTCACCATGGCCGCCGTGCGCTACCGCACCGGCGAACGTGAGCGCGGCGGCACCTGCTCCACCTACCTCGCCGATCGTGTGACCGACGGCCAGACCGTCGGTGTGTACATCACACCCAACAAGTCGTTCCGGCTGCCCGCCGACGACACCGCGAAGGTCATCATGGTGGGTCCGGGCACCGGCATCGCACCGTTCCGCGCGTTTCTGCACGAGCGCGCCGGTCGAGGCGCGACCGGCGAGAACTGGCTGTTCTTCGGCGATCAGCACGCCGCCTGCGATCACATCTACGCCGACGAGATCAACCAGTTCGTCGCCGACGGGGTACTCGACCGGCTCGACTTCGCGTTCTCCCGCGACCAGGACCACAAGATCTATGTCCAGGACCGGATGCGCGAGCACGGCGCCGAACTGTATCGCTGGCTCGACGAGGGCGCCCACCTGTATGTCTGCGGCGACGCCACCCGGATGGCCCGCGACGTCGACGACGCGCTGCACGAGATCATCGCCCGGCACGGCGATGTAGGGCCCGACGATGCCGCCGATGTCGTGGCCCGGCTCAAGAAGGACAAACGTTATCTGCGCGACGTCTACTAGCCGCGCGCCCATCGCACACCTACACACAAAAGGACGGCAACGATGCCAGCCACCCCCGATGAACCCGCACATCCGCACCGCGCGGACGCCGGCGAGAACACCGCGCCGTGTGCGCGCGAACGCGAATGTCGTTGTGCCCGTGCACGCAAGCAGAGCGATCTGCATGCGTTGCTCGCCGACCCCGGCTTCCGCGGCACGGTGATCGGTGACGACGTCGTCGGCGTGGGTGCCCATCTGCCGCTGCTGGATCAAGTGGTCGGGGTCACGGTGGCGGGCCCGGTCATCGTCAACGACGTGGGCGTGTACGCCGCCCCGGTGGTGACCGGTGGTCCGATTCGCTGCCGGCCGTCGCAGATCACGTTGCGCATCGAGCCGTCGCGGCTGGGCACGATGCTGGTGACCGAACCCGAGGCGCACACACCTGGAACGTTGCGGATGTTCGACCGCGAGGGAAACACCGCACACGCCACCTATCTCACCGAGGGGTCCGATCGACTGGGGTTCGAGGCGATCACCCTGTCGGCGGGCGCCTTCGGCGATTCGGGCCGCACCGTGCCCGCCCCGGCACCCACGCTGTGCTGCACCAGTGACGCGCTCGAGGATCAGGTGACCCAGCTCGACGACGTACTCACCGACGGCGGCGTGCGGCGCCTCGCGTCGATGCCGGCGTACGCCGAGCACGGATACCGCAGGGTCGAGACCCGCCGGGTCGTCGCCGCGCTGGAGCACGCGGCGCTGCACGCTCTGGAGCTAACCGTGGTGGCCGCGGCACCCGGCTGTCTACAGATGCACCACGATCGGCTCGACGCCGCGCGCGAGCACCGCGGCCAGATGATTCTCGCGTCGGGCAGCAGCCGCGCCATGATCAACTTCGGTCTGGTGGCGCAGTGTTGGGTGACATGGTCTCAGGGGGTGTGGGGTCCCACCGCGTCGATCGAGCTCTACGACCGTCACGCCCGGTGCAGCATGCTGATCACCCAGACCGGCCCGGTCGAGCCGGCTATGTTCTGGGCATGGGACCAATTGCTGCGTGACGTGACCGCCTGACCCGGTGGACGCAGATCACACCTGAAGAAGGTCTTCTGCCACCTGCGTCGTTGGGCACCGGGGTCGATACTCGTCGCATGTACACCTGCGATGTCGTAGACCGGTGACCGCGGTTGCGCGGTTGCTCGCCGAGCAACCACTGCTATATCTCGCGATCGTGATCGGGATCGGTGCCGCCTTGGGTCGCGTCTCGATTCGTGGCGTGGCGCTCGGCCCGGCCGCAGTGCTGTTCACCGCGCTGGTGATCACCGCTGTCGGCACCGCCTTCGACGTCCACATGAAGGTGGCCGAGATCGTCGGCAATCTGGGACTGGTGCTCTTCGCGTTCACCACGGGACTCGTGGCCGGGCCGAGCTTCTTCGCATCACTGCGCTCGGCGTGGAAGCTCGTGGTCACGATCACCGTGGTGTTGATCGCGGCGGCGATCACGGTGTTCCTCGTCGGTTCGTCATTCGGTCTGTCGCACAAGACCATTGCCGGCACGTTTGCCGGTGCGGTGACCAACACGCCCGCGCTCGCGGCCGCCGGTGGCTCGGCCGAGGCAACCGTGGGATATGCCTGCGCCTACGTCTTCGGCGTTCTGCTGATGCTGGTGATGGTGGCGCTCGCGTTCCGCTTCGGCAACGACGATCCGGACACCCCACCGAAGGTGATCGGCGTGACGGTGCGCATCGAGAGCCCGGACGTGAGCGTCGCCGGTCTGCGGTCGCGCCACGGCCATCGCCTGACCTTCTCCCGGATCGCGCACGGCGCACACGAACCGGTGACACCCGTCGACGACGAGCAGATTCTGCGGACCGGCGATCTGGTGACCGTGATCGGCCCGCGTGCCGACATCGACGCGCTGATCGACGAGATCGGTCATCGCTCGACGCACGATCTCACCGCCGATCGCAGTGCGCTGGATTTTCGTCGTATCACCGTCTCGGCGCCGAACCTCGCGGGCCGGCGCATCCGTGATCTGGAACTCGATCGCCACGGCGGCTCGGCCACGCGGGTACGCCGCGGCGACACCGACTTCATCGCCAACCCCGACACGGTGATCGCGCTCGGAGACCGGATTCGGGTGGTGGCGCCGCCGGACAAGATGCGCAGGATCGCCGCCGAACTCGGTGATTCGTCGCGCGGTCTCACCGAACTCAATGCGCCGGCACTGGGTTTCGGCCTGGCCGTGGGACTGCTGCTCGGTTTGATCCCGATTCCGATTCCGGGGCTGGGGTCGCTGTCGTTGGGTGCGGCGGCGGGCACCCTCATCGTCGGCCTGGTGATGGGAAAGGTGGGTCGTATCGGGCCGATTCCCACGTCCATGCCGGTCACGTCCGCGCAGGTGGTCACCGAGATCGGCCTACTGCTCTTCCTCGCGTTCGCGGGTACCAAGGCCGGTTCGCTCATCCTCGACGCGTTCACCAGTGGCGCGATCGTCGACATCCTGGTGACCGGCGCGGCCACCTCCCTGGTGATGGCGGTGGGGATGTACGCCGCCTGCCGGTGGGTGCTGCGGATCGGTCGTGTCCGCATGGCAGGCGCCCTGGCCGGCGCACAGACCAATCCCGCCCATCTGGCCTTCGCCAATGCCCGCAGCGGGGACGACCCGCGCATAGCGCTGGGCTACGCGTTGGTCTACCCGACCGCGATGGTGGTCAAGATCCTTCTCGCCCAGATCATCTCGGTCTTGTAGCGGACTGGCGTACGGGGACGGCGGGCGATGGGGGTCACTCGTCCCGCATGGCGCCGGGTGCGTTGGTCTGCACCTGCATCAGGAACTCGATGTTGTTCTTGGTCTTCTTGAGCTGACTGATCAGCAGGTCGATGGCCTGCTGTGAATCCAGCCCGGACAGCACACGACGCAGCTTGTGCACGATCGCGAACTCCTCGGGCGACATCAGCAGTTCGTCCTTGCGGGTGCTCGACTGGTTGACGTCGACCGCCGGGAACACGCGACGGTCGGCGATCTTGCGGTCGAGTTTGAGCTCGGCGTTGCCGGTGCCCTTGAACTCCTCGAAGATCACCGTGTCGCCGGTGGAACCGGTCTCGACCAGCGCGGAGGCGATGATCGTCAGGGAGCCGCCGTTCTCGATGTTGCGCGCCGCGCCGAGGAATCGCTTGGGTGGGTAGAGCGCCGTGGAGTCCACACCACCGGACAGGATGCGGCCCGACGCGGGCGACGCGTTGTTGTAGGCGCGACCGAGGCGGGTGATGGAGTCGAGCAGCACCACCACGTCCTTGCCGGCCTCGACGAGGCGCTTGGCCCGCTCGATGGCCAGTTCGGCCACCGAGGTGTGGTCTGACGGCGGACGGTCGAAGGTGGAGGCGATGACCTCACCCTTCACCGAGCGCTGCATGTCGGTGACCTCTTCGGGTCGTTCGTCGACGAGCACCACCATCAGGTGGCATTCGGGGTTGTTGGTGGTGATCGCGTTCGCGAGGTCCTGCAGGATCGTGGTCTTACCGGCCTTCGGCGGCGACACGATCAGCGCGCGCTGCCCCTTGCCGATCGGCATGATCAGGTCGATCACGCGCGTATCGAGGCGATCCGGGGTGGTCTCCAGGCGCAACCGCTGATTGGGGTAGAGCGGGGTGAGCTTGCCGAATTCGGGACGCTTGCGGGCGGTCTCGATGTCGCCACCATTCACCGTGTCCAGCCGGACCAGCGGATTGAACTTCTGGCGCTGATTCTGCTGTTCACCCTCACGTGGCACCTTGACCGCACCGGTGATGGCGTCGCCGCGACGCAGTCCGTTCTTGCGGACCATGTTCATCGACACGTACACGTCGTTTGGCCCGGCGAGGTAGCCGGAGGTACGCACGAACGCGTAATTGTCGAGGACGTCGAGGATGCCGGCCACCGGCGCCACGACGTCGTCCTCGGAGATCTGCGGCTCGCCCGACGTGGACTCGCGATCACGTCCGCGACGACGCTCACGGAAGCGACGTCCGCGGCGACCGCGACCCCCGCCGTCGTTGTCGTCGTCGCGGTTGTTCTGGTTGTTGTTGGAACCCTGGTTGTTGTTCGAGCCCTGGTTGTTGTTCGAGCCCTGGTTGTTGTTCGAGCCCTGGTTGTTGTTCGAGCCCTGGTTGTTGTTCGAGCCCTGGCCGCCGTGGTTGTTCTGCTGGCCGTTCGTGTTCTGGCCCGACTGGTTGCGGCCACGGGTGCGGTTGCGCTGGTTGCCCTGACCGCCCTGCTGGTTGTCGCGTCCCTCGTCACCGTCGCGACGATCGGTGCGCGGCGAACGCTCGGCCGTGGAGGCATCCGCGGCGGGCTCGGAAGCGCTGGGTGCCGGCGTGGTCTGCGCGGGCGCGGTGGCGGTGGCGGTCTGTTCGGGGGCCGTCTGCTCAGGGGCCGACTGTTCGGGCGCGGGCGATTCGGCCTTGTCACTCTTGGTGCGACGCGTGGTGGCACGTGCGGGTGCGGCGGCCGCAGGGGTGTTGCCGGCCTGGCGTTCCTTGATGGCGGCGATCAGGTCGCCCTTGCGCATACCCGACGTGCCCTTGATGCCGAGTTCTCCGGCCAGCGACCGGAGCTCGGTGAGCACCATGCCGGACAGTCCGGTGCGTGCCTTCGTCGTGGTGGCCGCCGTGGAACCGTCGTTGCCGGTCTCACGCTCGGCGGGTGGTGCGGTGATCAGGTCCGTATCGGTCACGGATGTCCTTTCGTTCCTCTACAGCCACAGTGCTGCACGAGGGTGTGGTGTCACCTTCTGCACGAGTGCACCGTCGAATTCTGCTCGACAGGCGGTGTCCTGCAGAGGGATATCTGCCGTCCGTGGTGGACCGGCAGAAAAGATCGTGTCGTCCGGCTGCGGTGTACTACTCCTGAACTGGAAGGTCGTCAGAAATCTGCCTGCTCGAATGCTGCGTCATGCCTCAGATCTGTGACTACTGAGCGGACATCCGGGGCCGACCGGATGGGCAGATCAGTGATCGGTGAGAAGCACGGCGGAACGAGCCTGCGCGGCTAGACCAGACTATCGTAACCCGTTCGCATGATACGGGCAACACGCCACGGCCGCATCACCGGATCATCCGATCTCCACGCCACCGGCGATTTCGACCGCCCTGGCACTGAATCCGAGATTCGCGGCGTGCTCGCGCGCCCGACCATCCACCGGGTCGCAACCGAGCACGAGCACGCTCGGGCCCGCACCCGACACCGTCGCCGCAAGCCCGAGGCCACGCAGGGCGTCGACGAGTTCGATGGTCTCGGGCATGGCCACGGCCCGGTACTTCTGATGCAGCCGGTCCTCGGTGGCGACGAACAGGCAGCCCGGATCGGTGGTGAGCGCCACCACGGCCAGCGCGGCTCGGCTCACGTTGAACACCGCGTCGGCGCGCGGCACCTCCGCGGGCAGCAACCCGCGGGTCACCGACGTCGACGATTCGGTGGCGGGCACGAACACGGTGGCCCGGATGTCGGGATGCAGCGTCAGTCGACGCGCGCCGTACCGGGGAAGCTCCCCCGCCTCCGACCAGGTGACCACCGCCGATCCCAGGACGCTGGCCGCGGCGTTGTCGGGATGACCCTCGAACTCCCCGGACAGTTGCACCAGTTCGTCGGTGCTCAGCCGGTCGGCGAGACCCGACGCGGCGATGAGCGCCGATGCGGCGGCAAGCCCCGACACCGCCGCCGACGCGGAGGATCCCAGTCCGCGCGAGTGCGGGATCGCGTTGATGCAGCGAAGGTGCAGCCCGGGCGCCGACAGGCCCGCGTGGGCCAGCCCCGCCATCAACGCCCGCGCAACGAGATGGTTGGCGTCGGTGGGTACCTGAACGGCACCCTCTCCGGTGGCCTCGACGAGAATGCCGGACGCGGTGGTCTCGACGGACACCTCGTCGTGGATGCCGAGAGCAAGGCCCAGCGAATCGAATCCCGGGCCCAGGTTGGCACTCGACGCGGGCACCCGCACGTGGGCCGAGATACCCTCGGGCAGTTGCCGATACACAGTGTCGGGGGTGACCATCACGCCGTCCGCCGATGACTCAGGCCACGCCGAGCGCATGGGCCACCGCGATCGGGTCGACGTCGATTGCCTCCACCTCGGGCATTCCCGACAAGGCGGTGTCGGGGTCCTTGAGTCCGTTTCCGGTGACGGTGCACACCACGGTCTGTCCCGGGGTGATCCACCCGTCGGCGTGGGCGGCGAGCAGTCCGGCCACACTGGCGGCCGAGGCGGGCTCCACGAACACGCCCTCCTTGCCCGCGACCAGCCGGTAGGCCTCGAGCAGCTTCTCGTCGGTCGCGGCACGGAACTGACCGTTCGACTCGTCGCGGGCGGCCACCGCCTGATGCCAGCTCGCCGGGTTGCCGATGCGGATGGCGGTGGCGATGGTCTCGGGGTTGCTCACCGGCTCACCGCTCACCAGCGGGGCGGCGCCTGCGGCCTGCACGCCCAGCATCCGCGGCAGGGTGGAGCTCACGCCGTCGGCGTGATACTCGCGGTAGCCCTTCCAGTAGGCGGTGATGTTGCCGGCGTTGCCCACCGGCAACGCGTGCACGTCGGGAGCCCGCCCCAGCACGTCGACGATCTCGAAGGCCGCGGTCTTCTGTCCCTCGATCCGGGCCGGATTGACCGAATTCACCAGTTCGATCTCGGTGAACTCGGCGGTGGCCTTGCGGGCCAGTTCCAGGCAGTCGTCGAAGTTGCCGCGCACCTGAATGATCTTGGCGCCGTGCATCACCGCCTGGGCGAGTTTGCCCATCGCGATCTTGCCCTCGGGAATCAGGACGGCACAGGTGATTCCGGCGCGGGTGGCGTAGGCGGCGGCCGACGCCGACGTGTTGCCGGTGGAGGCACACAGCACGGCGGTCTTGCCGTTGTTCACGGCGTTGCTCACCGCCATCGTCATGCCGCGGTCCTTGAACGACCCGGTCGGGTTGAGGCCTTCGACCTTCAAATACACCTCGCAGCCGGTCAATTCCGAGAGGTGGGGCGCCGACACCAGCGGGGTGGCGCCCTCGAGCAAGGTCACCACCTTCCAGTCGTCGCCGACCGGGAGCCGGGAGCGGTAGGCCTCGATCAGGCCCGGCCAGCCGGCGTGCACCGGCGCGTAGGTGGGCGCGGGGGTGGCGTCAGTCATCGGTTCCTTCCAATCGCAAGACGCTCGACACCTTGATCACGGCGTCCATGTCTTCCAGTGCTGCAACGCATTCCGATTGTGCCCGGTCCGGCGCGCGGTGGGTCACCACGATCAGCCGGGCGTCGTCTCCCGCGCCCTCCTGGCGCACCGCGGCGATGCTCACCGACCGTTTGGAGAACTCGTTGGCCACCTGGGCGAGCACACCCGGTTTGTCGGCCACACGCATCGACACGTAGTAGCGGGTGGGGACGTCGTCGATCGTGGCGATCGGCAACGAGGCGTAGGTCGACTCCAGCGGACCGCGACCACCGTGCACCTTGTTGCGCGCGGCCATCACCATGTCGCCGAGAACGGCCGACGCGGTGGGCGCTCCGCCGGCACCCTGTCCGTAGAACATCAGCCGTCCGGCGTTCTCCGCCTCCACCACCACGGCGTTGAAGGCACCGTTGACGGTGGCCAGCGGATGGGTCAGCGGGATCAGGGCCGGGTAGACGCGGGCGGACACCCGCTGCGATCCGTCCTCGCCGCGGACGCGTTCGCAGATCGAGAGCAGCTTGATGGTGCAGTCGAACTTCTTCGCGGCCACCAGGTCGGCCGCGGTCACCGAGGTGATGCCCTCGCGGTGCACGTCGGCGGCGGTCACCCTGGTGTGGAAGGCGATCGAGGCGAGGATGGCGGCCTTCGCGGCGGCGTCGTAGCCCTCCACGTCGGCGGTGGGATCGGCCTCGGCGTAGCCGAGCCGACCGGCCTCGGCGAGGGTGTCGGCGTAATCGGCGCCGGTCTCGGCCATCGCCGACAGGATGAAGTTGGTGGTGCCGTTGACGATTCCGGCGACCCGGTCCACCGTGTCCCCGGCCAGCGACTGGGTGAGCGGCCGCACCACGGGGATCGCTCCGGCCACCGCGGCCTCGAAGTACAGGTCCACCTTGGCCCCGGCGGCGGCGGTGGCGAGTTCGCCGGTGTACTCGGCGAGCAACGCCTTGTTCGCCGTGACCACCGATTTGCCCGATTGCAGTGCGGTGCGGATCAATTCGCGCGCGGGGTCGATTCCGCCGATGAGTTCGACGACGATGTCGACGTCGTCGCGCGCCACCAGTTCGGCCGGGTCGTCGGTGAGCAGTTCCTGGGCGATCTTGCGCGGTCGGGTCAGATCCCGCACCGCGACGCCGCGCAATTCGACCGGGGCGCCCACGCGGGCACGCAGGTCGTCGGCGTTGTCCTCGATGATCCGCACCACCTCGGCACCCACGTTGCCCATGCCCAGCACCGCGATGCCGATGCTCCGAGCGGCGGGCGTTGCGCCGTCGGTGTTGTCGGGGTTGTCGCTCATTCAGCTCATCTCCAGCCTGAGGAAGTCGTCGATGGTCTCACGTCGCAGGATCACGCGGGCATCGCCGTCGGCGACGGCCACCACGGCGGGCCGCATGATCAT
Organism: Gordonia sp. NPDC003429; assembly: GCF_053588575.1. Classification (NCBI taxonomy): domain Bacteria; kingdom Bacillati; phylum Actinomycetota; class Actinomycetes; order Mycobacteriales; family Gordoniaceae; genus Gordonia; species Gordonia sp. NPDC003429. The sequence goes on along the minus strand of NZ_JBSFQF010000001.1, from coordinate 756,450 downwards.
GTTGTAACGGCTGCTCATGGAGTAGCAGTAGGCGCCGGTGGCGGCCACCGCGATGAGGTCGCCGGGTGTCAGGTCTGCGGGCAGCCAGCAGTCCCGGATCACGATGTCGCCGCTCTCACAATGCTTTCCGACGACGCGACTGACCACGGCGTCGGCGTGCGAGATGCGCGAGACCAGCCGCACGTCGTAGTCGGCCTGATAGAGCACGGTGCGGATGTTGTCGCTCATGCCGCCGTCGACGGACACGTAGCGGCGCACCGCGTCGCCGCCGAGTGCGACGTCCTTGATGGTGCCCACCCGGTAGAGCGTGATGGTGCCGGGCCCGGCGATCGCACGCCCGGGTTCCACCGAGATCGTCGGCATCGGCAAGCCCACCGCGGCCGACTCGCGGCGCACGATGCCCGCGAGCGTCTGCGCCACCTCGTCTACGGGCAGCGGATCCTCCTCCGGGAGGTAGGAGATACCCAGTCCCCCACCGAGATCCACGATCGACATCTGCGAGGTCTTGGCCACTCCGAACTCGGCGACCACGTCGTGCAGCAGACCCAGCACGCGGTGTGCGGCCAGTTCGAACCCGTCCATGTCGAAGATCTGCGAGCCGATGTGACTGTGCAAGCCCACCAGACGCAGGTTGTCGGTGGCGAACACCCGGCGCACCGCGTCCATGGCCACGCCACCGCTGAGCGCGAATCCGAACTTCTGGTCCTCGTGCGCGGTGGCGATGAACTCGTGCGTGTGCGCCTCCACGCCGACCGTCACCCGGATCAGTACGTCGGCCACCACGCCACGGGCACCGGCGATCTCGTCGAGACGATCGATCTCGATCATCGAGTCCAGCACGATGTGACCCACCCCGGCGTCGACCGCCGCGGCGAGCTCGTCGGCGCTCTTGTTGTTGCCGTGCAACGCGATTCGCTCGGCGGGAAAGCCCGCGTGCAGTGCGACGGCGAGTTCACCGCCCGAACACACGTCCAGCGACAAGCCCTCCTGCTCCACCCAACGGGCGACTTCGGTACACAGGAACGCTTTCGACGCGTAGTGCACCGTGCCGTACGGGCCGAACGCGGACATCATGTCTGCGCAGCGCGAGCGGAAGTCGGCCTCGTCGAGCACGAACAGCGGGGTGCCGAAACGCTCGGCGAGTTCGCCCACGCCGACCCCGGCCACCGTCAGTTCGCCGGTGTCGTCGCGAGCGGCGTTGCGCGGCCACACATGCGCCGGGATGGCGGCGAGGACGGCGGGGTCGTTGGGACGTTGCGCCAGGTGGGGCGCGGCGAGGATCTCGGCGTGCCGCGGGCCGGCCGGGTGTGCGTTCACATCCGCTCCGGGGCGCTCACGCCGACCAGGTCGAGGCCGTTCTCGATGACCTGGCGGGTCGCCGCGCACAGCGCGAGCCGCGCGCGGTGAATGTCGGCGGGTTCCTCGTCGCCCTGCGGCAGCACCCGGCACCGCGCGTAGAAGCGGTGATAGGTACCGGCCAGGGTCTCCAGGTACCGGCAGATGCGGTGCGGTTCACGCAGATCGGCCGCGGTGGCCACCACCTCGTCGAAGTCGCCGATCGTGCGGATCAGGTCGCCTTCGGCCGGATCATCGAGCAGGTCGAGGTGCTCGATGTGCGGCGAGAGCCCGAGTTCGGCGGCGTTGCGCCCGATCGCGGCCAGCCGCGCATGCGCGTACTGCACGTAGTACACCGGGTTGTCGTTGGACTGCGTGGTCAGCAGGTCGAGGTCGATGTCGATGTTGACGTCGAGCGACGACCGGATCAGAGCGTAGCGGGCGGCATCCACGCCGACGGCCTCGACGAGGTCGTCGAGGGTGATGACGGTGCCCGCCCGTTTGCTCATCCGCACCGGTTTGCCGTCGCGGACCAGGTTCACCATCTGTCCGATGAGGACCTCGACGGTGTCGGGGTCGTCGCCGAGCGAGGCGGCGGCCGCCTTGAGCCGGGTGATGTAGCCGTGATGGTCGGCGCCGAGCATGTACATGCACAGGTTGAAACCGCGGTTGCGCTTGTCGCGGTAGTAGGCGATGTCGCCGGCGATGTAGGCGGCCTCGCCGTCGCTCTTGATGACCACACGGTCCTTGTCGTCGCCGAACTTGGTGGTGCGCAGCCACCACGCGCCGTCGGATTCGTAGAGGTTGCCGTTGGCCCGCAACTCGGCGATGCACTCCTCGACCAGGCCGGAGGTGAACATGCTGTTCTCGTGGGTGAAGACGTCGAAGTCGGTGCCGAATTCGTGCAGGCTCTGCTTGATGTGGTCGAACATCAACTCCACGCCGACGGCCCGGAACGTCTCGACGCGCTGCTCCTCGGGCTGGTCGAGTACCCCGGGCACCCGGTCGACGACGTCGCGGGCGATGTCGACGATGTACTCGCCGGCGTAGCCGTCCTCGGGGGTGGGGCGACCCAGCGCCGAGGCCTCCAGCGATCGGGCGAAGCGGTCGATCTGGGCGCCGTGATCGTTGAAGTAGTACTCGCGGGTGACCGCAGCGCCGCGGGCGGACAGCACCCGGGCGAGCGCGTCGCCGACGGCGGCCCAGCGGGTGCCACCGAGGTGGATCGGGCCGGTGGGGTTGGCCGACACGAATTCGAGGTTGATCACCTTGTCGGACAGTTCGCCGCCGCGCCCGAACTCGCCGGTCTGCTCCAGGACGGTGGCCACCACCGTGTTCTGTGCCGCGGCGGCCAGCCAGATGTTGACGAATCCGGGACCGGCGACCTCGGCTTTGGTGATGCCGTCGGCACCGGCGAAGGCGTCGGCGAGCCAGCCGGCGAGTTCGCGCGGGGCCACCCCGAGGCGCTTGCCGAGTTGCAGCGCGATGTTGGTCGCATAATCGCCGTGGTCGGCGTTGCGGGGGCGCTCGACGACGATCGAATCGGGCACCAGGGAGTCATCGAGGCCGTGGTCGGAGACGACGGCCCGGGTCACGGCGCTCAGCAATGCGGCGAGGTCGGCGGGAGTCACAGGTCACCATCCTATTGGCCGCGGCTGCGGGGGTGATAATCGCCCGTCGCCTCGCAGCGGTTCAGTGCGGCCGGACCGTCGGCACGAAGTCCTCGACGACCGGTTCGGAGCCCGGACGAACGGTCACGATCGACCACTCGGGGATCTCGACCCAGTGGGTGTCGGAGTACTCCAGTTCGAGTGGTTCGGACACCACGATGCGTCCGTCGGCGGGCAGTTCGATGTGGCCGGTACCGTCCCCGGCGCTCAACCGCATCAGGCCCGACGAGTGGTACAGGGTGTTGGACTGTCGGTTACTCGAGTAGCGCACCGCGTAGATCTCGTCGCCGTTGGCCGCGCAGATGGTGGCGGTGAACGGATCGTCGATGTTGTGGTCGGTACGGGCCTGCTCCACGCGTCCCACCATCTTTGCCAGCGCCCCCTTCGGGTCGGTGTCGAGGCCGTAGGTCAGCGCGAGGTAGAAGCACAGTTCGGTGTCGGCGTTGCCCTCGATGAACGGGTAGAGCCCGGGATCGACGTCGAAGGTGAGGTCGCGTTTGAGCTTGCTGAAACCTTCGATCTCGCCGTTGTACTGGAACAGCCAGCGGCCATACTGGAAGGGGTGACAGTTGACGCGGTCGATGGTGCCACCGAGCGCGGCACGCACGTGGGCCAGGAACATCGGCGAGGAGATCTGTTCGGCGAGACGCTGCAGGTTGTGGTTGCTCCATGCGGGCATCATGTCGCGGTACTGGCCGGGAAAACTGCGGTCGCCGTACCACCCGACGCCGAAGCCGTCGCCGTTGGTGGGCCAGGCGTGGTTGCGGAACATCGACGTCATCGGGGCGCCCGGCAGATAGAGCTGCCGGGCCTCGAAGCTCTGGTCGACCAGGGAATGCGACGGCCGGGTGAGGAGGTCTTCGAGGTGGATGGGTGAGCCACAGTAGGCGAGCCAACGGCACATGGGCCTCACGCTAGCAACCTGTTCACGTCGTCGTCACGTTAGGGTCGGATGATGATCTCGGCGATACGACTCTTCAGCGACGACGACGGCCGCTCGCATGTCGAGCAGGGCCGCATCGAGTGGGCTGACGGGGGCACCCGGTCGGCGGCAGTCGACACCACCTCCGCGGCATTCCAGGAGACCGGTTCGGGGGGCTCGCTCGACTGGCACACCGCACCTCGTCGCCAGTACGTGATCACGCTGTCGGGGGTCCTCGATTTCGTCACCCGCGACGGCGAGGGATTCCGTCTCGAACCCGGCGTGGTGCTCGTCGCCGAGGACACCGTCGGCACCGGGCACCAGTGGCGGCTCGTCGGCACCGATCCGTGGCGACGGCTGTACGTGGGGATCAGCGACGGTGCGGACACCGGGTTCCTGGCGCAATGACGCCAATGCGAGTGCTCGGCGGCCGGCCAGGTCCGTCCTGACACCGTCGGACCAACCCAGGTTAGCGAATCATGGTTTACTAACTAGGTGGCACGACCACGACGTGAGGAACAGGATGTTCTCGTCGACCGCATCGCGGCGACGCTGAGCGAGCGGCAACAACTGCAGCCGTGGACGTTGGCTGAGATCTCGCCCGCTGTCGGTCTCAGTCCCGCGGGCCTGATCAAACGGTTCGGCTCTCGCAGCGGCGTCTTGCAAGCCCTGAGTCGTCGCTGGATCGACTCCATTCCGGGCGCGCCACACGGTGTCGTACCGGTCGAGGACGAGCTGCGGGCGTGGGTTGCAGAACGCTTCATCGCCGGTGGATCGCACGCGGTTGCCTACGGGTTGGTCAATCTTGTCGATGACCTCATCGACGACTCCCTGCGCCCACTGCTCGTCGAAGGCTGGGGCAAAGAGATCAGTTACCTGTCCGGGCTGCTGCGGCGGCTCGAATTGCCCGGTCTTCGGGATCCAACCCGCGGGGCGGCACTGCTGTTCGACGCACTACACGGATCGATGCTGCGCAGCGCCGCCCTACCGGATCCCACCGCAGCATCTCGAACACTCGACGAACTCCTGGGGGCATGGACATGACCGCACAACGCATCTGGACAGGACGGGTGTTCATCGGGGTCAGCCTCGATGGGTACATCGCGCGACGCGACGGAGACATCGACTGGCTCACAGATCCGCAGCCAGGGCCCGACCACGCGCGCATCACCAGCAGCGTAGAAGTCGAGGGGTGGGAGACGTTCTTTCCCAGTGTGGACCATCTGGTGATGGGCCGAGGAACCTATGAGAAGGTCTTGACCTTCGATCGCTGGCCCTACCACGGCAAACAAGTCATCGTTCTATCGACAACGCTGAACAACGACGATGACCGCATCAGCGTCGCCCGCGATCTGCCAGAGGCAACCCAACGACTGGACTCGAGCGCAGCTGACCAGGTTTACGTTGACGGAGGACAGGTCATCCAGACCTTCCTTCGCGCCGGCCTGATCGACGAGATCACCATCGCCTGGGTACCGGTACTCATCGGCGCGGGATTGCCGCTGTTCGGGGCGCTCGACGTAGACACTCAACTCGAGCTCGTGGCCACCAACGCGTCAAGCGGAGGAATGGTCCACGCGACGTATCGAGTCCACCACGGCTGAGCTCGACCGCGCGCCTTGGTCGGCTCCCCACACGCAATCGAACCGACCGCGGCGACTGCGTCACGATAAAGAAGTGCCCCCGGCAGGATTCGAACCTGCGGCCTTCTGCTCCGGAGGCAGACGCTCTATCCCCTGAGCTACGGGGGCTCAATGGGCGAGAGCAAGCCTAACGTACGCGCGGCCCGGCACCCAAAGCGGGCAGGTCACGACACGCCGACCGCTCCCAGTGTGCGGACCGTCGAGCCCGATTCGCCCCGCAGCACCTCCAACTGGGCGGGAATGCGGGCGCGCAGTTCGTCCACGTGGCTCACCACGCCGACCACGCGGCCACCGGCGCGCAACTCGTCGAGAACGCCCATCACCAGGTCGAGCGCCTCGGGATCGAGGGTGCCGAAACCTTCGTCGATGAAGATGGTGTCGAGCACCCGCCCGCCGGACTCGGCCGACACGACGTCGGCAAGTCCGAGGGCCAGTGCGAGGGAGGCGAAGAAGGTTTCGCCACCCGAGAGCGTGGTGGCCGCACGGGTCACGCCGGTGTACTCGTCGCGCACCTCGATACCCAGCCCGCCGCGCCGGCCGCGCGGGCCGATCGCATCGGAGTGCGCGAACTCGTAGCGACCGGCCGACATCTGCCGCAGCCGCGCCGATGCGGCGATGAGGACCTCCTCCAGCCGCGCCGCCAGGACGTAGGAGCGCAACGTCATCTTCTTGGCGTTGTGCCCGCGACCGCTCACCAGTTCGGCAAGCCCCTGCACCTCGGCATGCCGGGCACGCACGGGCACCACCGCGTCGAAGGCCGCCCAGAACGCCGCGACATGCTGTTCGAGCTGCGTCACCCGCTGCACGGCGATCGCGTCCGTGCCGGCAGCGGTATCGCAGCTCTGCTGGGCGGCCTCGCGAGTGGCTGCCAACGCGTCCAGGTCCACGGGCTCCGCGGCAAGCGCCGCGATCACATCGGATTCGGCGAGGGTCTGCTCTGCCGCGGAGCGAATCGAGGCGACCTGCTCCAGCATCGACTCCCACGCTTCGATCTCCGCCGCTGTGGCGAGTGCCTCCAACGCCGCGGACGAGCTTTCGAAACCTGCTTCGGTGCAGGCCTTCTCGAGCCGACGGAGCCCGTCATCGCGCCGGTCACCGGCCAGCGCCTTCTCCCGGCGCGCGTCGCGCAGCGCGTTTCCGAGTCGGATGAGCTCGGCGAGTTCGGCGCGCCGCTGCGCCACCCCACCGCGTCCGCCGGTGGCCTCGGCCACCTCTACGTCGAGCGCGTCGAGCGTGCCGCGCACGGTGGTGGCACGTTCGCGGCGTGCGGACTGTGCGGCGCCGATGTCGGACCGTGCCTGCTGCCAGGAGCGAATCTGTGCGTCGATGTCGTCCACGGCCTGCACCAACTCGGGCATGGCTTCGGTCAGCCGTTCGGCGTCGCCGAGTGTCGTTGCGACACTGCGATGTTCGGCGGCCACCTGCTCCGCGGTGGCGTCACCGACGATCGTGTCGCGCTGGGCGCGTCGTTCGCGGTAGGTGTCGAGCGTCGACTGCGCAGACTGCCGATCGCCGGCCGCGCGCTTGTCGATCTCGGCGGCGGCGGCCTCGTCGGCGTCGGTGACCGTCGCTCCGCTGCCGGTGGCCGGGGCCGGATGCTCGGCCGATCCACAGACGGCACAGGGCTTTCCGTCGACGAGCTTGCCGGCCAGTTCGGCCGCCATGCCGGTGAGTCGACGATCGCGCAGGTCCAGCAACCGTTCCCGCGCCGCATTGTGCGCCTCATGGGCATCGGCGAGCCTGCGCTGCGCCCGGTCGATCTGCGCGATCAGTTCGTCACGTTCGGTCAGCGCCGTCGACACCGCGTCGAGCCGTTCGAGGCGGGCGCGCAGTCCTGGTAGTGATGCACGGGCCTCGGTCGCCGCAGCCTGTGCCCGCTCCGCAGCCTCACGTCGGGCAGGCGCGTCGCCCAGCGCCGCGTCGAGTTCGGCGAGGCGCGCGTCGGCGGTGGCGATGTCGGCTTCCAGCGCCGCGAGATCGGCCACGATGCCGGGGCGTTCGGCCACGCGACGGGCCAGCGGTTCCCACTTGCCGTGGTCGGCGCTCCAGCCGTCGATCGCGGCCGCGAGCGTGGCGTCGTCGGCTTCGCGCAACGATGCCGCCTCCTCGTGCCGCGCGAGCTCAGTGCCGGCGTCCGCGCACGCCCGAAGCGCACGATCCAACGCCGCTTCGGAGCGTTGGTGGTCGTCGGCGATCGGGGCGATGGGCGCAGCGCGTCGCGCAGCGCTCAGCGCCGTGCGTGCGGCCTCGGTCTCGGCGTCCGAACTGTCGAGTTGCGCGAGCCGCGTGCGGGCGTCGAGTCCCCGTCGGCGGTCGGCGGCCCGGGCGGCGCCCCGCTGGTGGGCGTTGAGTGCCTGATCCAACTCGGTACGCGCCGAATCGAGTACGCCGGCCGCCGCCAGCCGGGCGTCACGCGCAGCGTCCAGACAGCTTTGAGCCCACGGCACGTCCGGTTCGGCGGGTGCCTCGATACCGGCCACCGCCGCGATCTGTGTGGCCAGCCGGTCGAGTGCCGCGTCCTTCTTGTCCAGCTCTTCGGCGCTGCGCCGGGCCCGCTCGCGCAGCCAGTCCTCCACGTCGCCGAACCGCGCGGTGTCGAAGAGTTTCTCCAGCAACGCTTCTCGATCGTCGTTGGGCGCGCGCAGGAACCGGGCGAAATCTCCCTGTGGCAGCAGCACCACCTGGAAGAACTGGTCGGCGCTCATGCCCAGGAGTTCGGTGACGGTCTCGCCGATCTCGTCGAGTCGCGTGAGCGTGACACCCGATCCGTCGACCCATTCCAAGGTGGCCTTCGCGTAGACCGGGGTGGTGCCGGTGCCGCGTTTCTTGGGTCGCTCGTGCGCCGGCGACCGGACGATCCGCAGTCGCCGACCGCCGATGGTGGCTTCGAGTTCCACCTCCGGAACCTGTTCGGCCGGGGCGTGATCGGAATGCAGCCGCCGGCCCTCTTGGCGAGCGCCGGGCACCCGTCCGAACAGCGCGAAGGCGACGGCGTCGAGAACGGTGGTCTTGCCGGCGCCGGTGGCCCCGTGCAACAGGAACAGTCCGTCAGCGCCGAGCTCGTCGAGATCGATGGTCACGTCGTCGGCGAAGGGACCGAACGCACGCATCCACAGTCGATGCAGTCTCATGCCGACTCCGCTACCGTATCGATCCGGGCCACCGTCTCGATCCCGGCCACCGTGTCGATCCCGAACAGCGCAAGCTCTTGTCCGGCAGCGTTTTCCGACTCCGGCTCCCCGACCACGTGCTTCAGCGCCAACGCGATCAGGGCACGCTCACCCGCGGTCGGCTCGTCGCGGACATCGGTGATGAACGAATCGACGATCTCGGCGTCGCCGCGCCCGGTGACGCGGGAGCGGTAATCGACGCCCGCCCCGTCGTCGGGCCGTTCCCAGTGCAGGTGCACCGCATGTGGAAAGCGTTCGCGCAGAGCGCGCATCGCGTCCACCGGCCGCACCGAATCGGTCAGCGTCGCCTCGACGTAGTGCTCCTCGGCACCGGCATGTGCCGGATCGGTGAGCAATTCGTCCAGGGTGCCGCGCAGGCTGCTCAGCCCACGGACCACCGGCAGCTCGCACCGCCGGACGTCGGCGACCCCGTCGGCGTCGAGGTCGACGAGCCACACCGCCTTGCGATGTGCTCGCTCACCGAAGGAGTAGGGCAGCAACGAACCGCTGTAGCGGACCGTGGCAGCGATCTCCTGCGGCGAGTGCAGATGGCCGAGGGCGACGTAGTCGACTCCCGAAAAAGTCTCGGCCGACACCGTTTCCACTCCCCCGACACTGATCGACCGTTCCGACGACGACGCCTGCCCGCCCACCACGAACCCGTGCGCTGCCACCACCGACCGCACGCCGCGGGCGGCGACATCGGCGCGGATCCGGTCCATCGCCGCACCGAGCACCGCACCGTGGCCACGGCCATCGGTGACTCCCAATTCCGTTCTGGCGGTGTCCGGTTCGAGATAGGGAATGCCATAGAACGCGACCTCCCCGTGGTCGTCGGACAGCACCACCGGCCGGTCGATGTCGGCGATCGACGTGCGCAGGTGCAGTCCGCCGGCGGCGGCGAAGCCGGATGCGGCGCCGAGCCGTGTGGGCGAGTCGTGATTGCCCGAGGTGACGACGAGTTGCGCTCCCGCCGCAGCGATCTGCGCGAGTCCCTCGTCGTAGATCCGGACCGCATCGGCCGGCGGGACCGAACGGTCGTACACATCGCCCGCGACGACCACCACATCGACCGACTCCCGGGCCACCACGTCGGCCAGATGGCGCAGCGCCCGCCGCTGATCGGCGAGCAGGTCCACGCCGTGGAAGGTGCGGCCCAGGTGCCAGTCGGAGGTGTGCAGGATTCGCATGGTCAACACCGTACGAAAGCCCACCGACAGAATCGGGGAGGCGCGGCGGGGGCCTCCCACGGCCCTGGGAGGCCCCGCTCACACCGACAGAAACCCCACCTCACGCGAGGAACACCGCGCATGCGCAGCGTTTCTGACGCGGGGCGGGGTTTCTCGGGTCAGACGGCGGGAGACCTCAGGCCGCGCCCGCCTCCTCGACCTCGCCCTCGGCCACGGCCGCCGCGGTCGGCATCGGCGGGTAGTCGCGGTGCTTGGGCTTCTCGTAGAACATCGTCGCGACCACCCCGATCAGCAGCACCGCGGCCGGGAGGTACAGCGACTGTCCCATCGCGGTGGCGAACGGATCGCGGATCATCTCCGGCAGTTGCATCACCGTGGACTGCCGCTGGTCGGTGTTCATCCCGGGCAGTTCGGCGGCCAGCCGGGTCTGCATCAGCGCTCCCACCGCGGCCGAACCGATCACCGAACCGATGACCCGGGTGGTGTTGTACACGCCGGCACCGGCGCCGGCCTGTTGCCACGGCAGGTTGCGGGTGGCGGTGGCCGCCAGCGGCGCCCAGATGCCGGCCGAGGCGACGCCCATGAGGGCGAGCGGGATGACGAGCTCCCAGACCGGCGTGGTCGGCGTGGTGATCATGGCGAGCCAGCCGATGGCGATCGACATCAACAACAGCGACGAGCACACGATCATGCGGGGATGCACATTGTCGAGGATGCGCCCGACAATGGGCGCGAGGATGCCGGTCAGGACGGCCATCGGCACCATCATCACCGCCGACTGCGTGGGGCTCATGCCGCCGACGAGCTGCAGGAAGAACATCAGCGGGATCATCATGCCGGCGACCGCGAAGCCCATCGACGCGATACCGATGTTGGACAGGCTGAAGTTGCGATCCCGGAACAGCGACAACGGTACGAGGGGCTCGGTCTTGAGCTTGGACTCCCAGTAGACGAATGCCACCATGAACGCCAGGCCGACGACGATGAGTCCGATGATCCAGCTGTTCCAGTCGTACTTCTCGCCGTCCTGGATACCGAACACCAGGGCGGACAAGCCGATTCCGGACAGGATCACCCCGATCCAGTCGAAGGTGTGGTCGTGGGTGGTCACGTCGGGAACCAGCGTCGCGGCCAGGATCAGACCGATCACACCGACCGGCAGGTTGACGAAGAAGATCCATTCCCAACCGAAGTTGTCGGTGAGGATGCCGCCGAGCAGCGGGCCCACCAGCGTGGCCACACCGGCCACCGTGCCCCACACGCCCATGGCCGCGCCACGCTTCTCCGGCGGGAAGATGCGTGTGATCAGCGCCATCGTCTGCGGCGTGATGAGCGCGGCACCGACGCCCTGAAGTGCACGTGCGGCGATCAGCTCGCCGATCGAACCGGCGAAGCCACACCACACGCTGGCGACGGTGAACAGCAGCAGGCCTGCCTGATACACCTTCTTCGGGCCGATCTTGTCGCCGAGTCGGCCGGCGATCAGCAGCGGCACCGCGTAGGTCAGCAGGTAGGCGCTGGTCACCCACACGATGCCGTTGACGTCGGTGCCGAGCGCGACCATGATGTCGGGCTGCGCGACGGCGACGATCGTCATGTCGACGAGGATCATGAAGAAGCCGACGCACAACGCCATCAGCGAGAGCCATGGGCGGTTGGTCACCGCCTTGAAGGTGGGAGCTGTCATGAGGTGGACGCTTTCTGTGCTGTGGACGGATCGTGCGCGGTGGACTGCTCTGGTGCGGTCGATGTGTCGGCCGGCTGGCGGCAGGAGTAGGTGGAGCCGGGGTCGTCGGTCCACTCGATCGTGTGGTTTCGCATCCGCGTGACCACGTCGGTCAGCCACTCGATCTGCACTCGCAGGGTGGCGACGCGGCAGCCGACGTCGAGGTAGAACATCTCCGGCTTGCCCCGGGCGGCCGCGGAGGTGGCGGCCGCCTCGAAGGTCTCGCACTCGGTCCGCATCGACTGCAGCCGGGACTCGAGCAGATCGGCGACGGTGGCCCGCGGAAGTGAATGAGCCTCGGACAACGCGAGATACAGTTCCGGGTACTCCTCGGCCGGGCTCTCGAGAATCTGCATCAGACTGCGATCGAGGGCGGCCCGACCCGTGTCGGTGACGGTGTAGACGGTGCGTTCGGGCCGGTTGCCCTCGCGGCGGACCTCGTGCACCTCGATCAGCCCGTCCACCGAAAGCCGGTCAACGGTGTGATACAGCGTGCCGGGACGGAATTTGACCAGCCGATCCTCGTTGCGTTCGACCGTCGTCTGGAACATCTCGTACGGGTGCATCGGACGTTCCACCAGAAGACCGAGGACCAGGATCGCCAGCGGCGCGAGTGGTCGTCGCTCAGCCACGAGAGACCTCCTCGATGATCCGAACCAAATATTCCAAGTGGAATATACCGATCCGGGGAGCTCCCGCCAACCCCCTGCGGAATCATTACTGTGGACACCATGAGCACGGAAGCCGCCGCGCAAGGGTCCTACGTCACCGGTGGGCAAGAATTCGTCCGCGACACGAAGTACATCGACACCCGCATCACCCGCGACGGACGCGACGGCTACCCGGTGGAGCCGGGCCGCTATCGTCTGGTGGCCGCCCGTGCCTGCCCGTGGGCCAACAGGACGCTCATCGTGCGACGTCTCCTCGGTCTGGAGCACGCGATCTCGCTGGGCCTGTGCGGGCCGACGCACGACAAGAACTCGTGGACCTTCGATCTCGATCCCGGCGGCGTCGACCCCGTCCTGGGCATCCCACGCCTCAAGGACGCCTACGAGAAGCGGTTTCCCGGCTATCCGAAGGGCATCACGGTGCCCGCCGTCGTCGACATCCCGTCGGGTGCGGTGGTGACCAACGATTTCCCGCAGATCACCATCGACTTCGAACTCGAGTGGACGCAGTATCACCGCGACGGGGCCCCCGACCTCTACCCCGAACACCTGCGCGACGAGATCGACGAGGTGAACCGCGGCGTCTACACCGAGGTCAACAACGGCGTCTACCGCTGTGGCTTCGCGGGAAGCCAGGAGTCCTACGACACGGCCTACGCGCGGTTGTTCACCAAGCTCGACGAACTCTCCGATCGCCTCACCGACCGCCGGTATCTGGTGGGCGACACGATCACCGAGGCGGACGTTCGCCTGTTCACGACGCTCGCACGTTTCGATCCCGTCTATCACGGGCACTTCAAGTGCAACCGGAGCAAGCTCGCCGAGATGCCGGTGCTGTGGGCGTATGCGCGCGACCTGTTCCAGACCCCCGGGTTCGGCGACACCACGGACTTCACCCAGATCAAGCAGCACTACTACCTCGTCCACCGCGACATCAATCCCACCGGAATCGTGCCCGATGGGCCGGATCTGCGGAATTGGCTCACCCCACACCATCGCGAGGAGCTGGGCGGGCGGCCCTTCGGCGATGGCACGCCGCCCCCACCGCCGCTTCCCGCCGAAACCGTTCCCGCCGACGATTGGGTTCCGACATCATGACCGACACCACCAAACGCGCTGGCACCACCAACCGCACTGGGCAGCGTCCGCCCCGCAAGGCTGTCGAGGTGACCGGCGGCCTGCTCGACCGTGCACAGCAACTGCAGGCACCCGCCGTCGCGAAGTACGTCGACAGCCTGCGCCGCGCACATCCCGACGACTCGCCCGCGCAGATCATCCGCCGGCTCGAGAAGCGATTCCTGCACGGGGTGACCGGTTCGGGCAGCGCAGTGGGCGCCACCGCCGCGATCCCCGGGGTCGGCACGTTTGCCGCACTCGGCGCCATGACCGGCGAGACCGTGCTGTTCCTGGAAGCATCGGCGCTGCTCGCGCTGGCGATCGCCGAGGTGCACGGCATTCCCGTGGAGGAGACCGAGCGACGCAAGACGCTGGTCCTCACCGTGGCGCTCGGTGAGGAGGGCGTGGTGGCCCTCGGACGGCTCGTGGGCACCCGCGGTGGTGGTGGTGCGCTGCGGCGGCTCGGCACGGCCAGCATCCCCGGCGGACGACTGACCGCACTCAACAAGTGGCTGGTGAGCAAGGTGACCAAGAAGTACGCCGTCAAACGGGCACCCCTCATCGTCGGCAAGATGATGCCCGCAGGCATCGGCGCGGTGATCGGCGGTGCGGGCAACCGCGCTCTGGGCAGACGAGTGGTGAACAGTGCACGTGAGGCATTCGGCCCACCACCGGCGGTGTGGACACGACCCGCCGGTGGTGGCGCCGTGATCGACGGCAGCGTGGTGACCCAACCCGGCCTGCGCTCGGGGAATGCGTATCCCGGAGATCGGTGACCGACACGACAACCGATACGTGGGCGTCGGCCCGCGACGCCTCCCCCACCCCCGACCGCGTACCCGCGGCGTTCGGTGCGCGCAGTTCGCAGCAGGGATGGATTCGGCGGCTCGCCGCCGAGTGCTGGAGATATCGCGCGCTGGTGCTGATCACCCTCGGGGTGACGCTCGTCGCCGTCGCCGTGGATCTCGTCGCACCGCTGCTGGCCAAGGCGGCCCTCGACCGGGCGACCGGCGCCGGGAGCGCAGCGAGCGGGCCGAATGCCACCGGCGCCGGGAGCGCAGCGAGCGGGCCTAATGTGACCGGCGCCGGGAGCGGGCCGAGTGATTCCGGCGCAGTGCACGATGCGCTGACGATTCCGGTGATCGTGTCGGCGTTGCTGATTCTCGCCGTGGTGCGATACGCGTGCCAGTTCGGTCGACGACTCACCGCGGGCAGGCTCTCGATCAACGTGCAGAACGCGCTGCGCCTGCAACTGCTGCGCACACTGCTGCATCTCGACGGCCTCACCCAGCAGGACATCCGCACCGGTCAGGTGGTGTCACGCTCGATCTCCGACCTGCAGATCGTGCAGGGGCTGCTGGCGATGGTGCCGCTGTCGGCGGGTGCGGCGGTGCAGGTGGTGATCGCCATCGGCATCATGGCCTACCTGTCTCCGCTGCTGACCGTGGTGGCACTGGCGGTGCTGCCGGTGGTCGGTCTGGTGGTGTTCACCACTCGGCGCACACTGTTCGCGGCCACCTGGTCGGCGCAGCAGGCCGCCGCCGACGTCGCGCAGCACGTCGAGGAGACGGTGACGGGCGTGCGCGTGGTCAAGGGCTTCGGACAGGAATCACGGGCCGTCGATGAACTGGCCGATCTCAGCCGCGACCTCTACGCCAAACGGCTGCGGGCGGGCCGGATCAATGCCCGCTTCACGCCCACGATGTCGGCGATCCCGCAGCTCGGCATGGTCGCGGTGATCGCGCTCGGCGGTTATCTGACCCTGCACGGCGAGATCACCGTGGGCACCTTCCTGGCGTTCTCCACATACGTGGCGTCGATGACGGCGCTGGCGAGGTTGCTCACCAACGTGCTGGTGAGCGCGCAACTCGCGCGCGCCGCCGTCGACCGCGTCTATGAGGTCATCGACGCACCCACCGACCCCGACGACGACAACACCGGCGCCCTACCCGACGGTCCGCTCGGACTGACCTTCCGCGACGTGCGGTTCGGTTACGGCGACCGCACCGTGCTCGACGGCGTCGACCTGCGCATCGCGCCCGGTGAATGCGTCGCGGTGGTGGGGCCGCCCGGGTCGGGCAAGTCGACGCTGGCCGAGCTGGCCAGCCGCTATGTGCGGCCCGATGCCGGCGAGATCAGCCTGACGGGCCGTGGCGGCGCACATCCGATCGCCGGGTTGTCCCCCGACGCGCTGCACGAAGCCGTCTCGGTGGTCTTCGACGAACCGTTCCTCTACTCCGACACCATCGCCACCAACATCGCGCTCGGACCACGCGCCGCGGCCGATCCCACCGGGGCGGCCGACCCCCGCCTCGTCGACGCGGCCCGTCGCGCCGACGCGCTGGAGTTCATCGAGGCGTTGCCCGACGGCTTCGACACCGTGGTCGGTGAGCGTGGGCTGACCCTGTCGGGCGGACAGCGTCAACGCGTCGCCCTGGCCCGGGCGCTCTACGCCGCACCGCGCGTCCTCGTCCTCGACGACGCGACGTCGGCGGTCGACGCCACCACCGAGATGCGCATCCTGCGCGACCTTCGCTTCGGCGGTCCCGGGGGCGGCGGCGCACACATCCGGCCCACGATGCTCGTGCTGGCCCACCGCCGCTCGACGCTGATGCTCGCCGACCGGGTGGCCGTGCTCGACGACGGCCGCATCACCGACTTGGGCACCGTCGCCGAACTCGACGCGCGCAGCGCACGTTTCCGCGAGCTGATGCTCGGCGCCGACATCCCGTTGGCCACCGACGACGACTCGCCGCCGCCACCGCCGCCGGCGGTCTCCGCGGAGCTGATGTCGCGGCTGTGGCCCGACGACGCGCCCCAGCGGGCACCCGACGCCACCGACCTCGCACCCCGCCTGCCCACGCCCCCGCCGGCTGCCGGGCGCGGCGGCCGGGGCGGTGGCGTGGCCAGCGCACTCGGCGCGATGCAGGCCACGCCCGAACTCTTGAGCGCGGTGGACCGCCTGCCACCCGCCGCCGACGACCCTCGCATCGACATCGTCGACATGCGACGGGAGAATCCTCGGTTCTCGTTGCGCGGCATCCTCGTCCCGGTGCGGTGGCTGTTGGTCGCGGCGGTGGTGTTGATCTCCGTCGACACCCTCGTCGGTCTGGCCTTCCCGACCCTGGCCAGCGGGGTGATCAACGCCGCCACCACCAACGACGAGGCGCGTGTCTGGGAGGTGTCGGCCGTGGGCGTCGCGTTGGTCGCCGTCGGCTGGCTGGTCGGGTGGGCGATGACGCTGACCTCCACCCGCGCGGGTGAACGGGTCCTGTTCGGGCTGCGGGTGCGCAGCTACGCCCACCTGCAACGCCTCGGCCTCGACTACTACGAGCGCGAACTGTCGGGCCGGATCATGACGCGCATGACCACCGACGTCGACGCGTTGTCGACCTTCCTGCAGACGGGACTGACCTCGGCGATCGTGGCGGTGCTGACACTCGTGGGAGTCAGCGTGGCGCTGCTGTTCACCGACCTCTCACTCGGACTGCTGATCCTGCCGGTCTTCCCGGTGCTCGTGATCGCCACGCTGGTGTTCCGGCGCGTCGCCGCCCGCGCCTACACCCGCTCCCGCGAACTCGTCAGCGCCGTCAACGCCGACTTCCAGGAGAACATCGCGGGCATCAAGACGACGCAGACCTATCGCAACGGCGATGTCGCGACCGCACGGTTCACCGGCCTCACCCACGAGTGGGTGGCCGCCCGGATGACCTCACAGCGCGCGATCTCGGTGTACTTCCCGTTCATCACGCTCATGTCGGATGTGGCCACCGCCGTCGCGATCGCGGTGGGCGCCCATCAGATCAGCACCGGAGCGTTGTCGCCGGGCACGCTGGTGGCGTTCATCCTCTATCTGTCGATGCTCTTCGGTCCTGTGCAGCAGCTCTCGCAGGTGTTCGACGGATACCAGCAGGCGATGGTGGGCCTGCGGCGGATCGGCGACTTGCTGCGCACGCCGAGTTCGCTGCGGACGCGCCCGGATGCGGTGCCGGTGGGACCGGGCGGCTTCCGCGGCGACGCCGCGCTCGACGCGGTGGGATTCCGCTACTCCGGGGCCGCCGCCGACGCGCTGAGCGACGTGAACCTCACCATTCCGGCCGGGTCGTCGCTGGCCCTGGTGGGCCGCACCGGCGCGGGAAAGTCGACGGTGGTGAAACTGCTCGCTCGCTTCTACGACCCCACGTCGGGGTCGGTGCGGATGGACGGCACCGACATCCGCGACGTGACGCTCGAGAGCTACCGCAGCCGGATCGGCATCGTGCCGCAGGAACCGCATCTGTTCACCGGCTCGGTCGCCGACAACATCGCCTACGGGCGTCCCGACGCCGACCGCCGGTCGATTGCGGCCGCCGCCGCCGCGGTGGGCGCCACGGACATGATCGCCCGACTTCCAGGCGGCATGCGCCATCCGATCGGCGAACGCGGTCAGGGACTCTCGTCGGGTCAGCGCCAGCTGGTGGCGCTGGCCCGGGCCGAACTGGTCTCCCCCGACCTGCTGCTCCTCGACGAGGCCACCGCGACACTCGACCAGGCCACCGAGGCGCTGGTGCTCGCCGCCGGTCAGGCGCTCACACATCGTCGGACGTCGGTGATCGTCGCCCATCGACTCGCCACAGCGGCGCGGGCCGACCGCATCGCGGTGGTCGAGGGTGGCCGTGTGGTGGAGTCGGGAACACACACCGAGTTGCTCACGTTGGGAGGTAGGTACCGCGCGTTCTGGGAGGCTGGTGTCGATCCCGACGCCGACGGTATCGCCCCCGCGGAGAACCGCGGCTGAGCACCGATTTCGTCTGTTGGGCCGGGGACCGCGGGAGTGTGGCGCACCGTTATCGGGCGGCACGCAAGCCACGGCGGTTGCACGCGTAGCATCTGCAGGTGGTTCGCGGCTAGTCTTCACAAGAGACGGCAGCGTGGAAGCGACCCGACACCAGAGGGAATTGAGGCGAGATACCGCTGTGAGCAGTTCGATTTCGGATTTCGGACAAAACACATGGCTGGTCGAGGAAATGTACCAGCAGTTCAAGAAGGATCCCGACTCGGTGGATCCCAGCTGGCACGACCTGCTGAAGAACTACGATCCATCGACGAACGGCGCATCCGGTAACGGGCACTCCAACGGTGCCGACGCCCCGTCGACGACTCAATCCGCTGCGAAGACCCAATCCGCTGCGAAGACCCAATCCGCTGCGAAGACACAGCCCCCCGCCAAGACGCAGTCCGCCTCGCCGGCGCAGTCTGCGACGAAGAGCTCACGCCCCTCGGCAACGCAGCCGCCGTCGGACACACAGACCGCGTCGGGCCGCGAACGCACCGCCAGCCGCCAGATCTCCCTCGATTCGGGTCCGGCGCCGCGTCCGGCCACACCCAAGAGTCCCGCACGCGAATCCACCGCCACCAAGGCGGCGTCGGGTCAGAGCATCGCCAGCCGCGACGGTTCGGCACGTTCGCAGAAGACACCCGCCACCACCCCGGTCTCGGCCGGCGGCGCCAAGGCCGGCGACGGCAAGTCCGACGACACCGAGAAGGTGTTGCGCGGCGCGGCGGCGGCCGTGGCCAAGAACATGACCGCGTCGCTGCAGGTGCCCACCGCGACGAGCGTGCGCGCCATCCCGGCGAAGGCGATGATCGACAACCGCATCGTCGTCAACAATCACCTCGCCCGCACCCGCGGCGGCAAGATCAGCTTCACCCACATCCTCGGGTACGCGATCGTGCAGGCGATCAAATCGTTCCCGAACATGAACCGGCACTTCGCCGAGGTCGACGGCAAGCCCAATGTGGTGACCCCCGCCCACACCAATCTGGGCCTGGCCATCGATCTCGTCGGCAAGGACGGCAACCGTTCGCTGGTGGTCGCGGCCATCAAGGGATGCGAGACGATGGGGTTCGCGGAGTTCTACACCGCGTACCAGGACATCGTGCGACGCGCCCGTGACGGCAAGCTCACCGCCGAAGACTTTGCGGGCGTGACGATTTCGCTCACCAACCCGGGCACCATCGGCACCGTGCACTCCGTGCCGCGGCTGATGAAGGGCCAGGGTGCGATCATCGGTGCCGGCGCGATGGAGTACCCCGCGGAGTTCCAGGGCGCCAGCGACGAGCAGATCGCCGAACTCGGTGTGGGCAAACTGATGACGCTCACCTCCACCTACGACCATCGCATCATCCAGGGTGCCGAGTCGGGCGACTTCCTGCGCACGATCCACGAACTGCTCCTCGACGACGCCTTCTACGACGAGATCTTCACCGCCTTCCACATCCCCTACGAGCCGGTGCGCTGGCGCCGCGACATTCCCGCCGGCGCGGTGGACAAGAACACCCGCGTGCTCGAGATCATCGCGGCCTACCGCAACCGCGGGCACCTGATGGCCGACATCGACCCGCTGATGATGGACAGCGACGCCCGCGCCTCGCACCCCGATCTCGACATCCTCACCTACGGCCTGACCCTCTGGGATCTCGACCGCACCTTCAACGTCGGCGGTTTCCACGGCCAGGACAGGATGAAGCTGCGCGATGTGCTGTCCATCCTGCGCGACGCCTACTGCCGGCATGTGGGCGTGGAGTACACCCACATCCTCGAACCGGAGCAGCAGCGCTGGGTGCAGGAACGGGTGGAGATCAAGCACGTCAAGCCGCCCGTCGGTGAGCAGAAGTACATCCTGTCCAAGCTGAACGCGGCCGAGGCGTTCGAGACCTTCCTGCAGACCAAGTACGTCGGGCAGAAGCGCTTCTCACTGGAGGGCGCCGAGTCGGTGATCCCGATGATGGACGCGGTGATCGACCAGAGCGCCGAGCACGCCCTCAGCGAGGTCGTGATCGGCATGCCGCACCGTGGGCGCCTCAACGTGCTGGCCAACATCGTCGGCAAGCCGTATTCGAAGATCTTCACCGAGTTCGAGGGCAACCTGAACCCGTCGCAGGCACACGGTTCGGGTGACGTGAAATACCACCTCGGCGCGGAGGGCAAGTACTACCAGATGTTCGGCGAGAACGAGATCAACGTCTCGCTCACCGCCAACCCCAGCCACCTCGAGGCCGTCGACCCCGTGCTCGAAGGGCTCGTGCGCGCCAAGCAGGATCTGCTGCCCGAGGGCCAGGAGTTCTCGATTCTGCCGCTGATGCTGCACGGCGACGCCGCGTTCGCGGGTCAGGGCGTGGTGGCCGAAACCCTCAACATGGCGTTGTTGCCGGGCTACCGCACCGGCGGCACCGTCCACATCGTGGTGAACAACCAGGTGGGCTTCACCACCGCTCCGGAGCATTCGCGTTCCAGTGAGTACTGCACCGACGTGGCGAAGATGATCGGCGCGCCGATCCTGCACGTCAACGGTGACGATCCGGAGGCCTGCGTGTGGGCGGCCAAGCTGGCCGTCGACTACCGCGAGGCCTTCCACAAGGATGTCGTGATCGACCTGGTGTGCTTCCGCCGCCGCGGACACAACGAGGGCGACGACCCGTCGATGACGCAGCCGGCGATGTACGAGGTCATCGACACCAAGAGGGGCGTGCGCAAGTCCTACACCGAGGCCCTGATCGGCCGCGGCGACATCTCCACCAAGGAGGCCGAGGACGCGCTGCGCGACTACCAGGGTCAGCTCGAGCGGGTGTTCAACGAGGTCAAGGAACTCGAGAAGTTCCGTCCCGAACCCAGCGAGTCGGTGGAATCCGACCAGCCGCTGCCGCAGAAGCTGGTCACCGCGGTCGACAAGACGGTACTCGAGCGGATCGGCGACGCCTTCTATCAGACCCCCGACGGTTTCACTCCGCACCCACGTGTCATGCCGGTGCTCAAGCGCCGCCACGAGATGTCGCGCGACGGCCACATCGACTGGGCGTTCGCCGAGTTGCTGGCCTTCGGGTCGTTGGTGCTCGAGGGACGCACCGTGCGCCTGTCCGGCCAGGACTCGCGACGCGGCACCTTCACCCAACGTCACTCGGTGCTCATCGACCGTGACAACGGGTCGGAGTACACCCCGCTGAATCATCTGCGCCCCTTGGAGGGAGACGATCCCGAGGGCCGATTCATGGTGTTCGACTCGCCGCTGTCGGAATTCGCGGTGGTGGGCTTCGAGTACGGCTACTCGGTGGGCAACCCCGACGCGCTGGTGCTGTGGGAAGCGCAGTTCGGCGACTTCGTCAACGGCGCTCAGTCGGTGATCGATGAGTTCATCAGCTCCGGCGAGGCCAAGTGGGGCCAGACCTCCGACGTCGTGCTGCTGCTGCCGCACGGCCACGAGGGTCAGGGTCCCGACCACACGTCCGGACGAATCGAACGGTTCCTGCAGCTGTGCGCGGAGGGTTCGATGACCGTGGCGTTGCCGTCGACCCCGGCGAGCTACTTCCACCTGCTGCGCCGGCACGTCCTCGACGGCATCAGCCGCCCGCTGATCGTGTTCACACCGAAGTCGATGCTGCGCAACAAGGCCGCCGTCAGCCCGGTCGAGGACTTCACCGAGGACAAGTTCCGCTCGGTGATCGACGATCCGAACTTCGCCAAGAACGACGGCGACCGCAGCAAGGTGAAGCGAGTGCTGCTGGTGAGCGGAAAGCTCTATTACGAGCTCGCCGCCCGCCGCGACAAGGATCAGCGCGACGACGTCGCGGTGGTTCGCGTGGAGCAGCTCTACCCGGTGCCCCATCGCCGTCTGCACGACACCCTCACCCAGTACCCGAACGCGTCGGAGTTCTTCTGGGTGCAGGAGGAACCGGCCAATCAGGGATCGTGGCCGTTCCTCGGGCTGTGGCTGCCCGAGATGCTGCCGGACCTGCTGACCGGCCTTCGCCGCGTGTCGCGGCGGCCGATGTCGGCGCCGAGTTCGGGCTCCTCCAAGGTGCATGCCGTGGAGCAGCAGGAGATCATCGACGAGGCGTTCGGCTAGTCGAGAGCCTCTACACACGACGAGGGCCGCACCCATTCACGGGTGCGGCCCTCGTCGTTATCGGACGATCCGGACACCCGAATCCGGCCTTTCGGACTTGTCTACTGCGAGTAGACATTTGGTCACACGCTGAAACATTTGGTTGATGGAATGGAAACGCACCGGCGGTCTCATTGCGGTGGACACAGTTCGCCGGCAGTGGATTTCGTGGCATCCACGCCGTCGAGTGCACCGCCCAGCCCCTGTTCAGAAGGACCGACACATGACCATCCCCAATCATCCCGACATGGTGGTACCTGCGCACGAACTTGCGGTCGCCGACGTCGACGAACGCCAACTCCTCAAGACGATGCACTGGTACGACGGGTTCGTCATGGCGCTGTCGAATCCGGGGTTCATCATCGCCAGCATCGGCTACACCACCGGACAGATCGGTGCGCTCGGCGCGCTGGCATTCTGGCTCGGCTCGATGGTGATCGCCGTGCTGCAGAACAAGATCTACACCGAGCCGGCCACGATGTTCCCGGAGCACTCCGGAGGCATCGCGATGTACGCCTTCGAAGGGTGGCGCTCCCGGTTCAGCCTCGCCGGACCGATGTCGGCCATCGGCTACTGGGCGGGATGGTCGTCGGTGCTCGCGATCTTCGGCCTCACCACCGGCAGTCTCGTTCAGGCACAGTGGTTCCCGAACCAGACCTGGAGTTTTGTCCACGTGGTCCATCTCGACCTGCCGCGAGTGATCGCGGTGGTGCTGATCATCGCCCTCTGGATCATCAATTCCATGGGCGTCAAGCCCATGAAGCTGATGGGCTATCTCACCGGCACCCTGCTGTTCATCCCGCTGATCCTGTTCATGATCGTGCCCTTCTTCATGACCGGCTTCTCCTTCTCGAACCTGTCGTGGGGCCTGCTCGGGGCCGGCGGAAGCACCTGGGGCGCAATCCAACTCGGCCTGGTGTGGCTCTATCTGAACGCATGGTCCGCCTACGGGATCGAGGTGTGCGCAACCTTTGCACCCGAGTACCACGACACCGAACGCGACACCCAGAAGGCACTGATCCGCGCAGCGATGTTCTGTCTGGCCGTCTACGCCATCTTGCCCGTCGCGCTCGGCGGCATCGTCAGTCAGCAGGCCATGGCCGACGCACCCATGGGCTTCTATGCGGATCTTCTGCACCGCGAGGTCGGTGGAGCGCTCTCGAATGTCGTCATCGTCTTCATGATCGGCAGCTTCCTTCTGGGCATGAACGCCGCGAGTGCCGGTGGCGCCCGCACGCTCTACGGAATGGCGCGCAGCGGCATGACGATCACGTGGTTCGACCACGTCAACAAGCACAATGTCCCCAACCGCGGGATGTACGTCGACGTGGCCGCCAACATCTGTGCGGTGCTGTTCCTTCCGACGACGGTCGCGGTGCTCGCGGCAAGCAACATGGGCTACGTACTGTGCCACGTGTTCGCCCTCTCCGCTGTGCTGCTGCTGCGCAAGGACCGTCCCGGCCTGGCTCGCCCGATGCGACTGTCGACGCCGTGGCTGTGGGTGGCCGGCGCGCTGGCCGTGTTCAATCTGGTGATCCTGGTGGTCGGATCGACCTCCTTCTCCAAGACGGGCTACGGCGGCATCAACGAGTTCATCGTGGGGGTGAGCCTGCTGGTGCTGGGCTGCGTGCTCTACATCTACCGCCGCACGGTGCAAGACCGGACGCGGTTCACCATGCGCGATCACACCATGGACATCCCGGTGGTCGAGTCCACACCGGCAGCGACGGCGGGGGCATGACCATGGGCACCAGTGTTCCGGTCAACTTCCGATGTGGTTGCGGCACAGAGGCGTCGCATCCGATGACGGTGACGGCCACCGAGTGGACCTGCCCCGCATGCACGCGGACATGGCGTGCCGAGGGCAGCGCGGTGTGGGCGATTCTCGCCGGCGCCACCGAACTGCGCCTGCTCCGGCGCGGCGTATGGGCGGTCCTCGCACTCCTGGCGGTGGTGAGCGTGGTCCTCATCGTGATCAACCCCGCCTGGGCCGTAGGCCTCCCGGTTGTCGCGGGAATCGTGGCACTCATGGCCCGACCCACCTACCGCAAACGCCTCGAGCGCGCGAAACAGTTGGTGCGCAGCCCGATCGGCGTCCGCCCCGCGTAGCCGGGTCGGCCGGGCGTCACTCAGTGACCGGGGGCGGCTGAACCCCGCATCGCTGCCGGGCGCAGACAGCTCAGCGAGCAGATATCCCGCCGAACACCGGCGCGAGGGCCGGTAGCGACCCGGTGATCAGCGCCAGCAGCTCGTCGCGACCGATCCGCCGATCGTGGAGCCATCCGATCGTGACCTCTTCCACGAAGGCGATCCACCCGAAGGTGCCCATCCGTGCCGTCGGGGTCACCTCGACGCCGAGGTGGGGGGCATATCGCAAGATGCGGTCGACCATCTCCTGTCGCGTCGCGTCGATCACCGCCCGCATCGCCGGGTCGGCACTCGAGGAGCCGCGGAGGAACGCGGTGTAGGCGAGTCGGTGTTCGCTGACGTAGTCGACAAACGCCGACAGCGACCCGGCCAGGATCGCCACCGGATCGCCGAGGGACTCGTCGGGTGCGGTCAGCGCGAGCATCCGCTCCCCCTGGGCGCGCGCGATCGCGACGTGGAAATCCTGCTTCGAATCGAAGTAGTGGAACAACAGCGCCCGCGACACACCGGCGACCTCGGCGATCGCGTCGATGGAGACCTCATCGAGCGGGCGTTGCGACACCATCTCCAGGCCCAGGTCGATGAGCTGCTCGCGACGGGCCTCCGGACTCATCCGGGTGCGCTTGGCTCGAGTCACCCGTCCAGTCTATGCCGATCTATTGATTCATGTTCAATAGCGTATTGACGGACGTTCAATAGGGTCCTAGGGTGACCTACATGACAACGCACGACGTCGAGATCGCCATCGTCGGGGCCGGCTTCTCGGGACTGGGCGCGGCCATCGCCCTCACGCGCAACGGTGACGACGATTTCGTCATCCTCGACCGCGGTACCGATTTCGGCGGAACCTGGCGCGACAACACGTATCCGGGCGCGGCTTGTGACGTCCCGTCGAACCTGTACTCCTACTCTTTCGCGCCGAATCCGGAATGGTCGAGGTCCTACTCGCATCAGCCCGAGATCCACCGCTACATCAACAGCGTCGCCGATCGTCACGGAATCCGGGACAAGACGCGTTTCGGCACCGAGGTCACCCGTGCCGAATGGGACGAGAGCAGCCTTCGCTGGCTGATCGACACGGCGCCCGCCGGATCCTCGGAGGGTTCACGCACCGGGGACGGAGTCGCTCGCTACCGCGCCCGGCACCTCGTCGGTGCCGTCGGACCGCTGTGTGAACCGAACCTCCCCGACATCGAGGGCATCGACTCGTTCGCCGGGACCGTGATGCACACCGCGCGGTGGGACAGCAGCGTCGAACTCGCCGGAAAGCGTGTCGCGGTGATCGGCACCGGCGCGTCGGCCATCCAGGTGGTGCCCGAGTTGGCCAAGACGGTCGAGCGTCTCGACGTGTACCAACGCACCGCTCCGTGGATCGTGCCGCGCACCGAGCGCCCCTACACATCGCTCGACCACTGGGCCTTCGAGCACATTCCCGGTCTGCAGAAGGCCAGTCGCGCAGGGATCTACACCTTCAACGAGTTCATCGCCTTCGGGATGACCTACGCCCCGGCGGCACTCAAGCCCGTCGAGGCGCTGGCTCGCGCCAACATCTTCCGCGGCATCCGTGACGCCACCCTGCGCGCCGAGGTCACCCCGCGTTTCGAGATCGGCTGCAAACGCATCCTGCGTTCCAACGACTGGTATCCCGCGCTCGACCGACCCAACGTCGATCTGGTCACCGACCCGATCGCGCGCATCACCCCGACCGGGGTGGTGACCGCCGACGGCACCGCGCGTGACATCGACGTACTGGTGGTGGCCACCGGCTTCCACGTCACCGACTCCCCCATGTTCGACGGCATCATCGGAGCCGACGGGCGCAGCCTGGCCCAGGTGTGGGCGGGCGGCGGCATGCAGGGATACAAGGGCTCGTTCGTCCACGGGTTTCCCAATCTGATGCTCATGATCGGTCCGTCGACCGGGCTCGGCCACACCTCGATGGTGTACATGATCGAGTCGCAGCTGAACTACCTGGTGGACTACGTCAAGACCGTGCGGCAGGCGGGCCTCACCCGCGTCGATGTCACCGCGCGTGCGCAGGACGGCTACAACGCGAAGATCCAGCAGACGCTGCGCTCGAGCGTCTGGGTGAACGGCGGGTGCTCGTCCTGGTACAAGGACGCACACGGCAACATCACGACGCTATGGCCCGGGTTCACCTTCAACTTCCGCCGTGCGACGCGGAAGTTCGACGTCGCCGCGTTCGACGTCACGCGAGGTGATCTCGACAAGCTCGATCAGCGGGCGGACAAGCTCGATCAGCGGGCGGACAAGCTCGATCAGCGGGCGGACAAGCTCGATCAGCGGGAAATTCCGCTGGTTGAGCCCCTTTCCGCTGGTTGAGCTTGTCGAAACCACCCCCACCGAGGAGAACAAACAATGAAGAACTTCCGCGACAAGGTCGTCGTCGTCACCGGCGCCGGGTCGGGCATGGGCCGCGATCTGGCCGTCCAGCTGGCCCGCCAGGGCGCCAAGCTCGCGATCTCCGACGTCAACCCGAACGGCCTGGCGATCACCGAGAAGCTCGTCACCGAGGTCGGTGCACCCGTGCACGCACAACTGCTCAACGTCGCCGAGCGTGAGGCGGTCCTCGACTACGCGGACACCGTGATGGCCCACTACGGCAAGGTCAACGTCGTCTTCAACAACGCGGGCATCGCGCATCACGGTGAGGTCGAACGCACCGAGTTCAAGGACATCGAGCGGGTGATGGATGTCGATTTCTGGGGAGTCGTCAACGGCACCAAGGCATTCCTGCCGCACCTCATCGCCTCAGGCGACGGTCACATCGTCAACACCTCGTCGCTGTTCGGCCTCTTGTCCGAGCCCGGTCAGGCCGCTTACAACTCGGCGAAATTCGCGGTCCGCGGCTTCACCGAGTCGCTGAACCAGGAAATGATGATCGCCAAGCATCCGGTGAAGGTGACCTGCGTGCACCCGGGCGGCATCAAGACCGCGATCGCCCGCAACGCCACCGTCGCCGACGAGTACGACCAGGCCGCCTTCGCCAAGTTCTTCGACCGCTACCTCGCCCGCACCTCGTCGGCGGACGCCGCCGCGACCATCATCAAGGGCGTCAAGAAGAACAGGGCCCGGGTGCTCGTCGGCGCCGACGCGATCGTGCTCGACCTGTGGGTCCGTCTCGTGGCCTCGAAATACCAGGGCATCGTGGCCTGGGTCACCAAACGCGTGTCCTCGACCTTCCACTGACCGGTACGTTTCCTCACCTCGGGCCCGTGCGAGTGCATTCCTCCCCGTAGGGTCGATTTACTCTGTGCAGGCTAGGCAAGCCAACCTACTCTGGTGAACGAGTACGAAACGAGTCCACACCGGACGGGAAACGAGGCGAACGAGGGATGACACTGAGCCGCGAGATCGTCACCGTCGCATTGAGCCAACTTCCCCTCGGGGTGTCGGCCACGGTGCACTCCTTCCGCGACGACTGTCCGCCCCAGGTTCGCCGCCGACTGATCAGCCTCGGGTTCGTCGCGGGCACCACGGTCCACAAGAGCCGGCGCGCCCCGCTGGGCGATCCGGCCGTGTACCGGGTGATGGATTACGAGATCTGTTTGCGCGCGCGCGAAGCCGACGCGGTGCTGTGCGAAGTACCGTCCTCATGAGCGACTGCCACACCCCGGGCGCCGACGCCTCATCGGTCGACGACGCCGGCGAAGCCGTCGAGAGTGTCGCGCTGATCGGTAGCCCGAACGCCGGCAAGACGTCGGTCTTCAACGCCCTGACCGGCCTGCGCATGAAAACCGCGAACTACCCGGGCGTCACCGTGTCCCGCTCGGTGGGCCGGTGCCGGGTCCCCGCCCTGGCCGGTGGCCGTTCGGCGGGCACAGCGGTGATCAACCTGGAGGACCTGCCCGGCGCCTACAGCCTCGATCCGATCTCGCCCGACGAGCAGGTCGTCGCCGATCTGCTCAACGACGACCTCACCGGCGCGCGGCGGCCGGACGCCGCGCTCGTCGTGGTCGATTCCACCGTGTTGCGCCGGTCGCTGAGCCTGGTCGCCGAAACCCTTGCCCTCGACATCCCCGTCGCCGTGGTCCTCACGATGACCGACGAGATGGAACGACGTAACGGGTTCGTCGATCCCGACGCCCTCTCCGACGCGCTCGGCGTGCCGGTCTGCGCGGTGATCGGCACTCGCAAACAGTCACTGGAACCGGTGCGCGAGTTGCTCGCCGACCCCGGGTCGTGGTCCCGCCCACCCGTGCCACCACCCACGGCCGAGACCCCGGAATTCGGCGACTGGGCCGACTCCGTGCTGTCACTGAGCGGATTCCGCGCCCCCGACAAACACACCACCACCACCGTCGTCGACCGGCTACTGCTGCACCCGGTGCTCGGTACCCTCGTGTTCCTGCTGGTGATGTTCCTGTTCTTCCAGGTGGTCTTCGCCGTGGCAGCCCCTGCCCAGGGCTGGATCGAGTCGTTTTTCGCGTGGCTGGGCACCCTCGTCGCCGACCACGTGACGCTGCCGGTGCTCGCCGACTTCCTGTCCACCGCGCTGATCGGCGGTGTGGGCAGCGTGCTCGTCTTCGTGCCGCAGATCCTGCTGATGTTCCTGCTCATCTCCGTCATGGAGAACATCGGCTACATGTCCCGGGCGGCGTTTCTCACCGACCGGG
The DNA here is from genome assembly GCF_053588575.1 of Gordonia sp. NPDC003429. Classification (NCBI taxonomy): domain Bacteria; kingdom Bacillati; phylum Actinomycetota; class Actinomycetes; order Mycobacteriales; family Gordoniaceae; genus Gordonia; species Gordonia sp. NPDC003429. The sequence goes on along the minus strand of NZ_JBSFQF010000001.1, from coordinate 727,304 downwards.
TGATGAGTCGCGCGGGTCTGGAGGGGCGCGCATTCGTCGCGATGCTGTCGTCGTTCGCCTGCGCGGTGCCCGGCATCATGGCCACCCGCACGATGCCGTCGTCGAAGGACCGGATCGCCACGGCGATGTCGGCGCCGCTGATCACCTGTTCGGCTCGGCTTCCCGTCTTCGTCCTGCTGACCGGCATGCTGATCCCCTCCGGTGCGCGGGTGGGACCGCTGCAGACCCAGGGCGTGGTGATGTTCGGTCTGTACCTGCTCGGTGGGGTGTCGGCGATGATCGCGGCGTTCGTGTTCAAACGCACCCGGTCGCTGCGCAGCGGTCTCATGCCCTTCTACATGGAGATGCCGCCCTACCGGTTGCCGTCGCTGAAATCGGTGCTGCTGATGATGTGGGACTCCACCCGGATGTTCCTGCGCAAGGTCGGCAAGATCATCCTGCTCACCTCCATCGTGTTGTGGCTGCTGCTCTCGTTGCCCGCCCACACCCAGCAAGCCGAACAGGTCCGCACTAGCACGGTGGCAACCCAGATCGCACAGGGAGCGTCCCGGGAGGACGCCGAGGCGGCGGGCGAGTCGGAGGCCCGGTCCTATGTGATGGAGAACAGCTTCGCGGCGTCGGTCGGCAAGTTCGTCGAGCCGGTCTTCGCTCCGTTGGGCTTCGACTGGCGCATCGACATCGGCATCGTCGGTTCGTTCGCGGCACGCGAGGTGGTGGTCTCCACGCTCGGTCAGATCTCTGCCGCCGAGGACCCCGAGGACCCCTCGGCCGCACTGGCTTCGATGACCTACACGCAGGGCCCCCACGAGGGCCAGAAAGTGTTCACCCCGCCGACGATCGTCGCGATGCTGCTGTTCTTCGTCTACGCCCTGCAGTGCATGTCCACCGTGGGTGCCATTCGGCGCGAGACCAATAGTTGGCGCTGGCCGATGACCGCGTGGACGTACATGTTCGTGCTCGCCTGGGTCGCCGGTTTCCTCGGGCACCAGATCACCGCGGCCCTGACCTGAGCCGATCACGATGAACCTCCTGCTGCTGCCGTCGGTCGATCCGGCCGCGCCCGCCACCATCCGATGGCGGGTGGGGCCCGGGTTGGTGCGCACCAGCGGCGACGTCGACGCCGCTCGGCTGCCCGCACCCCTGCGGCGGCTCGCCGACGAGGGGGTGCTGCGCCACGTGCGTCTGGAACCTGGTTCGGTGAGCACCACCGTCGCGGACCCGGCGCGCGCGGCCACCGACGGCGTCCGCATCCGCAGCGCCCTGTTCGAGGTCTTGTCGGCTCCCGGTGGCTGGCCCGACGACACGGCCGGTGCGGGTGCGCAGCCCGCCGAGGCCGCACGGCTGATGTCGGCGGCCGCCGACGCCGAACTCGCCGACGCCGTGGACTGCATCCTGCACGGTGAGGTGGCCGGCTACATCGCGTCGCACGGCGGGCACATCGATCTCGTCGACGTCAGCGACGGCGTGGTCAGCGTCTCGCTCACCGGCAACTGCCACGGTTGCCCGGCGGCAGGCCTCACGCTGGGTCGACATCTGGCCCGGCGCCTCGAACGTGAACCGGGTTTCCGGTCGCTGCGCCAGGTGTGAACCCCTGGCGTGAGCCGACGCCCTAGAGGCCGTGCTCGCCGAGCCAGGTAACCGCCAGGTCGTGGGGATTGGCACCGTCGGCCGCCGCGCGCGCCAGGGTGGCAAGATCCGCGGTGGTGATCTCGCCGGCCACCTTGTTGATCTGCTTCACCTCGTCGCGGGTCAGCGCGACGGTGCGGTAGACCGGCACGAGGTCTTCGGCCACCGGACCTTTCGGTGCCGCGATGGTCGTCTCCCCTGCTGCCTGCGTTGTCGCATCGGTGGAGGTCGGCGCGGCGCGGAGCGCGTGGACCGGCGGGGACGATTTGCCGGCGTCGGTGGTCTGCGCACCGGCCGCGTCGAGCGCACTGAGAACGCCGACGCTGCGGCCGGTGGCGATCCGCGTGAACGCGTCCTGCGTCGAACCCACGGTCTCGACCGGGCCGAATCGGCAACCGGCGGCGGCAAGGGCCGCCATCGTCGTCGGGTCGGGTTCACCGACGGTGACCACCGGCAGCCCGGCGGGCAGCCGGTCGCAGTCGGCCAGCGACGACGCATCGCTCGACGTGGCCAGCGCGGTGGACACGAACACCTGCGGCGCATCACTGACGGGCGTGGCATCTCCCACCGAAACACCTTGCGGCAAAGAGCGGTTGAGATCCGAGTACACCTCGTCGGACCCAGTGGGCGTCAGTTCCGGGGCGAGTGTGTGCAGGAGTTGACCGGTGAACGCCGGAAACAGATCGAGCTGTGCGCGGTCCATCTCCGCGAACAGGGTCACGTCGTCGCCGGTGCGGATGTCACCGGACACCGGAGTGCCGATGTTGCGCAACGCACCGGCGTAGATCTCGGCCATCACCCGCAGCGCCGGGTCGTCCGCGGTGCCCACGACCAGTTCCCGGTGCGGCGAACCGGCCGAGGAGCATCCCGCCACCAGCCCCACCCCGACGAGCGCGACGGTCACCGCCACGATCGCCGAACGCATCCGTTTCCGCACGGATCTCACCGTAGCGTGTGCCCTCGGGTCTCGATCGCGGCCCGACGGCCATGTCCGGGCCGGCCGCATTCACCCGGCCGCGTTGACGAATCCGGTCACCGAGTCGGCGATCAGCTGTACCGCAATCGCCGCCAGCAGCAGGCCTGCGATCTTGGCGAGCAGCGTGATGCCACCGGTCCCGAGGACGCGGATGAGAAATGTCGAGTAGCGCAGCACCACCGCCACCACGATGTGCACGCTGATGATGGCGGCGGCGATCGCGAGATAGCCACCGGCATCACCCTTGACCGCGCTCACCTGGACGATCACCGCCGCGATCGCTCCCGGACCGGCCAGCAGCGGTGTACCCAGCGGCACCAGGGCGACGTTGACGTCGTCGGCGGCCTGCGGTGACCCCACATTGCCCAGGCCGGTGAGCAGTTGGAGCGCCACCAGCAGCAACAGCAGACCACCGGCACCCTGCAGCGCGGGGATGCCGATGTGCAGGTAGGTGAGAATCGCCTTTCCGCCGATGGCGAAGATGGTGATCACCAGCAGACTCACCAGCGGCGCCTGCCACGCGGCGCGCCGGCGGTACTCGGGTGACCGATGACCCACCAGGCTGAGGAACAGCGGGATCTGTCCGGGCGGATCCATGATCACCAGCAGCGTGATCAGGGTCGTCGTGTACACCGTGACGTCGAAAGACACCCGCCGATCATAAGTTGCGGCGGCGGTCTGGCCCGGTGATGCGGCCACGATGGCGCGCGGCCGCGTCCCATCGCGCGGAGTAGCATCACCACGTGCCCTCGATGCCCCACCTCGGTCCGGGTGGGCGGGGACTGCGTCCCTTCCCGCGCGAACGCAAACCGCTCCCGCGCATCCCGGTGCCCGCGGCCCGGGCCGTCGTCGACTGCGCGGTGTACGTCGACGGCATCCGCCAGCACGGCCGGCTGACCTACCCCGAGGCGCTGGCGCAGGTACGCGAGACCGGTGAGGGGTTTGTCTGGCTCGGCCTGCACGCCCCCGACGACGAGCAGATGACCGGCGTGGCCAACGTGTTCGGCCTGCACGAACTCGTTGTCGAGGACGCGGTGCACGCCCACCAGCGCCCCAAGCTGGAGATCTACGACGACATGCAGTTCCTGGTGCTGCGCACCGTGAAGTACGTGGAACACGAGTCGATGGAGAAGGCCAGCGAGGTGGTCGAGACCGGCGAGATCATGGTCTTCACCGGCAGCGACTTCGTGATCACCGTCCGGCACGGCGACCACACTCATCTCTCGGGGCTGCGTCGCCGTCTCGAGGCCCGGCCCGAACGCCTGTCGCTGGGACCGACGGCGGTGCTGCACGCCATCGCCGACCTCGTGGTGGACAGCTACGTGGGAGTGACCGAGCGGATGGAGGTCGACATCGTGGCAACCGAGTCGTCGGTCTTCGGCGGAAAGGACCGCTGGCTCAACATCGAACCGGTGTACCTACTCAAACGCGAGGTGCTCGAACTCCGCCGGGCAGTGACCCCGCTCTCGGGTCCGATGTCGCGACTGGCCGCACAGAATGCCATGGTGCCCAAAGAGATTCGGCGTCACTTTCGTGACGTGGCCGATCACCTCACCACCGTGATCGATCGGGTCATCGAGTACGACGAGGTGCTCAGTTCGCTCATCGACGCGGCGGCGGCGAAGGTGAGCATCCAGCAGAACAGCGATATGCGCAAGATCTCGGCGTGGGTGGCGATCGGTGCGGTGCCCACCATGGTGGCCGGCCTCTATGGCATGAACTTCGACATCCTGCCCGGTATGCACGACCGGCAGGGTTTCGGTCTGATCTCGCTCGCGCTGCTGATCGTCTGCGGCGGGCTGTGGGTGGTCTTCCGTCGGTCCAACTGGCTGTGACCAAGCCGGTTGCGGTCACTGCCCGACGGCGGTTTTCGGCGCTGCGGTCACATGGTGGCCGGTGAGCGCGCCGGGTCGGCGATGTCGATACCTGCTTCGGCCCACGCCTCGCGCAACGCCTCGATCCCCTTGAGCCGCATCCATGCCGCCTCGTTGGCGGTGACCGGCACGGCCCGCAGGAACTGAACCGGTTCCCGTGGCTCGTCGAGCGCCATCTCACCCAGATCGTCTGCGGCGGTGACGAATGCAGTGAAAGGTGCGCCGTCCCACAATGGTTCACCGAGATCGAGCAGTGCGTCCGGCGCCAGGATCAGTCCCTCCACCGCCGGCGCGGCGGCGGCGATGGTGGCCATCCGGCGATGCAGGCCGGGCAGCGGTGCGCCCGCGTGCATCCGTACCACGAGTTCTGCGCGCGGGCCGCGTACCGGATCGGGGTTGAGGTCGGTGGGGTCGGCCATCGGGTGCCGGGCGCATCCCACGGTCACGTAGATCACCTCGGAACCGGAGGTGAATCGCGCGACCTCGATCGGTTCCACACCCAGAAACGTCACCGATGCGCGCTGCGGCGCGGTCCCGAATAGCTGCGCGAGATGACTGCTGATTGCGTCGGTGACCGAAGGACTCACGACGTCCACCGTAGTGGCCCGCATCAGGGTCGGGGCAGGCGGCGATGCAGCGGATTGGTGGTGACCGGTGTTCCTCGGCCGCGGCGACCCGGCAGAGCCGACACCACGGCCGGCGCGTCCGCGGTGGCCCGGGTGGCATCGTGTGCTCGCATGGCCGCGCTGTTGCCCACCCCCAGCACGGGCGCGGCGATGGTGCGACGTGCCGACGACCCGCACGTCGGACACGGCACGTCGTCGGGTACCGCGGCCATCGAAAAGAGCTCTTCGACATCGCCGCACGAGTCGGGACAACGGAACACGTAGGTCGGCACGAAGGGAGACTAACCCCATCGGCAAGCCACACACCACCACTCAATCATCGTTCGCCCACAACGTCATACGTAATTAACGCGAACGAGCGACAATCGCGATATCGTCGATGTCGAATAATTCCATACGAAACTAATGTGTCCTACGTGCCCGAGGAGATCTGTCATGCCCGAACTACTCTTCCCCCTCGACTCGTCCAAGCCGTTCACCGAGCAGCAGCTCGTCGGACACAACCGCTGGCACCCGGACATCCCCGCGGCGGTGACGGTGAAGCCGGGTGACACCTTCCGCGCGCATTGCCGCGAATGGTTCGACGGAGCCATCCACAACGACGATTCGGCCGACGACATCCTCAATGCGCCGCTGGCCGGAGTGCACTGCCTGTCGGGTCCGTTCGCGATCGAGGGCGCCGAACCCGGTGACCTGCTGATCGTCGACATCCTCGACGTCGGGCCCATCCCGCAGGAGGATTCGGGGCCACTGGCCGGTCAGGGATGGGGCTACACGGGCATCTTCGCGAGGCAGAATGGCGGCGGATTCCTCACCGAGCAGTTCCCCGACGCCTACAAGGCCGTCTGGGATTTCGCCGGCCAGAGTGCCACCAGCCGGCACGTGCCGCATGTGAAGTACACCGGGATCGTGCACCCGGGCCTGATGGGCACCGCACCGTCGGCCGATCTGCTGGCCACCTGGAACGCCCGCGAGGGTGCGTTGATCGCCACCGATCCCGATCGCGTGCCGCCACTGGCACTGCCCCCGCTGCCCGACAGCGCGATACTCGGCTCGCTGACCGGCGACGACTTCACCCGGGTGGCCGGCGAGGCGGCCCGCACCGCTCCCCCACGCGAGAACGGCGGCAATCAGGACATCAAGAACCTCACCAAGGGCACGCGGGTGTTCTATCCGGTGTTCGTTCCGGGGGCCAAGCTGTCGTTCGGTGACCTGCACTTCTCGCAGGGCGACGGCGAGATCACCTTCTGCGGGGCCATCGAGATGGGTGGCTTCATGGATCTCCACGTCGACCTCATCAAGGGCGGCATGGACACCTACGGTGTCCGTGAGAACGCGATCTTCATGCCCGGCAACACCGATCCGCAGTACTCGGAGTGGATCGCCTTCTCGGGCACTTCGGTGACGCTCGACGGTGAACAGCGCTACCTCGACTCCGACCTCTCGTATCAGCGCGCCTGCCTGCACGCCATCGACTACCTCACCAAGTTCGGCTACAGCCCCGAGCAGGCGTACCTCCTGTTGGGCTCGGCGCCGATCGAAGGGCGCCTGTCCGGCGTGGTGGACATCCCCAATTCCTGTGCCACCGTGTACATTCCGACCGCCATCTTCGATTTTCCGGTGGCGCCGTCAGCGGCCGGTCCGGTGCAGATCGATCCCGGCATGGGTGCACCGCACGCCAGCTTCTGACCTCCCGGTCGAGCGTGCCCGGATCCCCGTCGAGCGTGCCCAAATCCGAGCCGAGCGTGCCCAGATCCGAGTCGAGCGTGCCCGGATCCCCGTCGAGCGTGCCCAGAGCCCCGTCGAGCGTGCCCAGATCCTCGTCGAGCGTGCCCAGATCCTCGTCGAGCGTGCCCGATGGTTTCGACAGGCTCAACCAGCGGGGGGCGCTCGACCAGCGGGGGGTGCTCGACCAGCGGGGTGGTTTCGACAGGCTCAACCAGCGAAACGACGCTCAACCAGCGGGGGCGCTCGACCAGCGGGGGGTGGTTTCGACAAGCTCAACCAGCGAAGCGACGCTCAACCAGCGGGGGCGCTCGACCGGCGGGGTGGGTCGCGTCAGCGCATCGAGTCCGCGGGCGAGAGCTCCGCGACCAGCGCGACGAGCCGGGCCGCGGGACCGTCCGGATCGGCGATCAGATCGGCAACACCCTGCGAGCGGCCCACTTTCGCGCGAATGCGGGAGCACAGCGCGGCGCCGCGCCGGGTGACGAACACCAGCACTCGACGACGGTCGGTCTCGTCGACCTTGCGAAGCACCAGATTGTCGTCGATCATGCCGTCGATCAGCCGGGTGAGGCTTGGTCCGGGCAGCAGGGTGATAGCCGCGAGTGCCGACATCGGTTCGCCCACACCACCTTCGAGCGCCGAGAGCACATGCCACTGCGTCGGCGTGAGACCGTCCAGATCGGCCGCGACCGCGTGGTCGAATTGCGCGGACGTCGCGGCGAGCACGCGCGAGAGCTCCTCGACGGCGGCGGCACGGGCGGCGGTGGAATGGTCCATGATGCCTCCAGCATACTGCCCAGCGCCCCGACCCGGTGCGGCAACAGGCGACATACGGTACCGTAGCTCAACGTCGAACACTGCACTCGCGCCGAAAGTTCCCGCCGTGGTCGAATTCCCGCATCATCCTTCTCGAGGCGTCGACGCCGTCCCCTCATCGCATGCTGCCGATCACCGGTCGCGCATGTCGACGAACCGCTCGACCGTCGATATCGCGCTGGTGGTGCCGACGAGCGGGCCGGCGGGAATGTTCGGTCCCTCGTGCGAGGCCAGTGCCGAGCTCGCCCTCGCCGACATCAACGCGAGTGGCGGCATTCTGGATCGCCCGGTCCGCCTACACCTCGTCGACGCGGGCGCGCCCTTGCCGGTGCTGTCGGCGACGATGGACCGGCTGATCGACCAGCGACTCGTCGACGGAGTGGTCGGCTGGCATCTGTCCAACGCGCGCAACGTGATCACCCCCCATACCGCGGGCCGCGTCCCGTACGTCTACACCACCTTCTACGAGGGCGGCGAGAGTAACGACGGTGTCTATATGGTGGGTGAAACCCCCGAGCAGCAACTGTTTCCGGCGATGCGGTGGCTGCGTGAGCATCGGGGGGTGCGTCGCTGGTGCGTGGTGGGTAACGACTACGTCTGGCCGCGACGAACCGCGGCCGTCACCCGGTCGTTTCTGCATTCGGAGGCAATGGAATTCGCCGGCGACGCGTTCGTCACCCTCGGTGGCCGCGACTTCTCCCCCATGCTCGAACTGATCTCGCGTAGCGACGCCGACGGTGTGCTGGTGCTGATGGTGGGTGCCGACAACGCCGCGTTCAACCGCGCATTTGCCGCCGCCCACCTCGACGAGCGACACATCAGGTTGTCGATGATGGTCGGCGAGGACGTGCTGTGTGCGAGCGGCCCCGAGAGCACACGCGGATTGTTCACCGCCTGCGGCTATTTCGAGAGCATCCCCACCGCGGCGAGCCTCGACTTCGGCGGTCGTTACACTGCGCGTTTCGGCTCGGCGGCGCCGGCCCTCAACAACATCGGAGAGTCCTGCTACGAGGGCCTGATGTTGCTGTCGTCCCTGGCGCGTGCCGCGCGCGATCTCGACACCGAGGCGATTCGTCGCGCTGCTCCCGGCGTCACCTACTCCGGTCCGCGGGGCGCAGTGGAGATGCGCGGCAGCCACACCCACCAGCCGGTCTTCCTGGCCGACGCCCACGACATGGAGTTCCAGGTGATCACCGAACTCGGTGCGTAGAAGTCGACCACCCCGGCGAGGGCCGAAAACGTCGTCGCGGCACGATCAGACCCACCCGCCACAGCGATACCGCCGCATCGGGGCTTCCCGACGCGGCGGTATCGGCCGCCTTCGGTTGATCAGGTCATCGCGGGCGAGATCTGCGACTTCAGTTCCTCGGGACTCACGGTTTCGGTGTACCCCGGCTTCTTGCACATGTCGTGGCAATCCTTGGTGAGAGTGCACGTCAGTGACGACACGGGACCGTGATGGAACGGGCAGTCGTGCACCATGTCCGGCAGTTCGTAACGCTTCTGGTCCACCACGTCGAGCAGGGTCTGGGCCGCGTAGGCCGGTTCCTCCTCGATCTCCTCACGGATCGGGTTGGGTCGGGCGAGATAGTACTTACCCTTGGTGCCGATACAGATCAGCGGTGACAGGATGAACGAGACGGCCAGTGCAAGGTACGGCGACCAGGCCGCCATGAAATCGCCGAACATGTTGTAGAACGCCATGATCGAGAGCACCGAACCGGCCAGCATCGAGAAGAATCCGACCGGATTGATCGAGTACAGGTAGGCGCGCTTGAACTCCACGTAGGACGGACTCAGCTTCAGCAGCGGCTTGTTGATCACGAGGTCGGCGACGATCGCGCCGATCCAGGCGATCGCCACGTTCGAGTAGAAGCCGAGGATGGTGTTGAGAACGGCGAACATGTTGCTCAGCATCAACGCCAGCGCGATCGCGATGTGCAGGCCGAGATAGACCACGCGACCCGGGTGCACATGCAGCACACGGCTGAAGAAGTTCGACCACGACAGCGACCCGGAGTAGGCGTTGGTCACGTTGATCTTGACCTGCGACAACAGAACCATCAAGGTGGCGAGCGCCAGTGCGACGGCGTTGTTGTGGATCACCGAGCCGAACCCCCCGAGGAACTGCTCGATCGGCTCGGTGGCCGCGGTGAAGCCGACCTTGCCGGCGACGTAGAAGCACAGGAACACACCGCAGATCTGTTTGGCCGCACCGAGGATCACCCATCCCGGGCCTGCCGCGAGCACCGCGGTCCACCAACGCACCGGGCTCGTCTCGGACTTCTCGGGCATGAATCGCAGGTAATCGACCTGTTCGCCGATCTGCGCGATCAGCGAGAGCGCCACGCCCGCACCGGCACCCACCCCGATGGCCGTGACCCGGGAACTGCCACCGTCGCCCGCCCATGTCAGGAATCCGTTGAATCCCTCTGGGTCGGCGACGGCGATGAAGACGATGGGCAGGATGAACAGGATCAGCCACAACGGTTGCGTCCACACCTGGAACTTCGCCAGGGCCGTCATCCCGTACAGCACCAGCGGGATGATGATGAGTGATCCGATGATGTATCCCACCGGGAGCGGGATGTGGAACGCACGCAACATCGCCTGCGCCATGATCGATCCCTCGAGGGCGAAGAAGATGAAGCAGAAGCTGGCGTAGATGAGGCTGGTGAGGGTCGATCCGAAATAGCCGAAGCCTGCGCCCCGGGTCAGCAGATCCATGTCGATGTTGTACTTGGCTGCGTAGTAGGCGATCGGGATGCCGGTCAGGAAGATCGTCACGGCCGCAACCAGGATGGCCACGATCGCACTGGCCGATCCGTGCGCCACCGCGATCGACGCCCCGATCGAATAGTCCGCGAGGTACGCGATGCCGCCGAGTGCCGCGACCGAACACGCCATGGGCGACCATTTGCGGAACGATTTGGGCGCGTATCGCAGTGAGTAGTCCTCGATGGTGTCCTGCGAGGCCCAATTGACAAACCGCTGGTAGGGGCTGGTGCCCGGCGGCGATGGCGTCGGGTGGACCTGGATCTCGCCGACTGGCTGTTCGGATGAGGTCATGGGAACTCTTTCCGTTCTGTGCGAATCTGGCCGTCACCAGGGCACCGACGACCTGTGCAGACGGGGGCTGTGACCGGATTTGCCCGAGTCAGGGGAAAGCTAACACGGTTACTTCCATATGGCACTACTCCAAATGGAACGTTACGGGTGCGACACAACGCGTTTACACACCGATCCAGTTTTTCGAAATCGTTGCGCCAGAACGAATATCGGACCTCACGTTAAAGAGATGGTAAACCCGATGGCGCGCGTCCGTTTCCACCGCCTCCGACGTCAGCATGCCCACGAAACCGGACACGAATGCCCGCACCGAACCGCGATAGCCTGGAGAAATGGTCCTGGTACTCGCGGTGGCCGACGAGGTGGTCGACACGCTCGCCTTCGGCATCGGAATCGAGGGACGGCCCGAGCTCATCCTGGGTGCGGGCGATCTCCCGTTCGATTACCTGGAAACCCTCGCCGAACTCTACGACGCCCCGTGCGTCTATGTGCCCGGCAACCACGACCGGGATCTCCGCGGATACCGACGCGGCCGTACCGGCTGGACCATGGCCGGTCTGCCCGCGGGCGACCCGGGCCCGCGGGGAGCGATCAATGCCGACGCCCGCACGGTGACCGTCGCCGGACTGCGCATCGCCGGACTGGGCGGCAGCGTCCGCTACAACGGTGGCCCCAACCAGTACACCGAGGTGGCTCAACGTTGCCGGAGCACGAAACTGCGCGTGGCCACCGGTTTACGACACATCCGGCCCGACATCCTGCTCACGCACAGCCCCGCACGCGGCATCGGCGACGACACCGACGGCCCACACCGCGGCTTCGCCTGCTATCACGGTCTCGTCGACGCCCTCGACCCGGCGCTGCTGGTACACGGACACATCCACCCGCACGGCACCCGACCACCGGACCGAATGATCGGCGACCACACCATCTCGATGAACGTGGTGGGCTATTGTCAGTTCGACATCGAGCCCGGCAGCCAGGATTTCACCATCGTGAGACGACGATATGGCGCGTGACACCGGATTCCCGGACGCGGACGCACAAAACGACTTCGCGCGTATGCGACGCCAGGCCGAACTCGCCCGCCTGACACACTGGTTCACCCGAGCGCCCAACGACGTCAACACCATCCTCCCGTTCGACGAGGTGGTGGCCGCGCTCGGCCGCACCGGTGAAACCGCGCTCGGGTTGCAGCAGGTGGAGGTCGCCTCCATCGTCGGAAGCGTCGACCGCACCAAGGATTTCGACAAGTACTTCCGGCCGACGTCATCCCGTATCCGCGAGCGTTGGCAACGACTCGCTGCCGCACAGCGCCGGGGCGCATCACTACCCCCCGTGCAGTTGTACCGAATCGGCTCGATGCACTTCGTCGTCGACGGACACCATCGGGTCTCCATCGCGATCGCACGCCATCTGCACACGATCGACGCCTATGTGACCGAGATCCACACGCGCATTTCGCCCGACGACATCAATGCGCCCTCCGACCTGGTTCTCAAGGATCATCGCCGGCTGTTCCTGGCTCGCGTGCCGCTGGTGGGTTCGCAGGCCGATGCGATCCGGCTCAGCGATCCCTTCGACTACGCCGAACTCGCCGAAGCGGTGGAGGCGTGGGGATTCCGGCTCACCCAGGAGGTCGGTGACTACCTCGGTCGCTCGGAGGTGGCGCGCCGCTGGTTCGGTGAGGAGTTCCTGCCGGTGGTCCGGATGGCACGGCGGGCCGAGGTGCGCCCCGAGATCGAGAGTGACGCCGAACTCTACATGTGGCTGGCCGGCGAACGGTATCGCCTGGTCCGCAAACACATCTGGGACGACAACATCATCCACGAACTGCGCGACACCCCTCGTCGCCGCCGGCGGTAGCGCACACCCGCGTGCCCGCCGCCCCGCGGTTGGTCAGTGGCGACGGCGCAGCGACGCTCCCGACTGCTGATCGAACACGAGCACGCGCGAGGGCTCGTAGAACAGTTCGAGCTGCGAACCGCGCGACGCCGTCGATTCCGGGGACAGCCGCGCAACCATCTCGCCGGTGCCGAAATCGGTTCCCGCATCGGCCGACAACTCGGCCAGTGCGTCGTTGGACGCACCGCCGGAATCGAGCGTGAAGTACGCGAACTTGTCCGAGCCCATCGATTCGAGAACGTCGACGGTGGTGCTGAACGTGGCGCCACCCGAACGCACCGACGACTCCACCAAGGCGGCATCCTCGAGCTGCTCGGGCCGAATGCCGATGAGCACCTCTCCGGTGGAGCCCGCTTCCTTTGCGGCGGCGGCGATCTCGCTGTGATCGGTCAGCGTCAGGGTGCCGATCGGGGTGTCGATCGAGTCCGCGGTGAGCTTGCCGGGCAAGAAATTCATCGCCGGGCTACCGATGAACCCGGCGACGAACACGTTGACCGGATCGGAGTAGAGCTCCTGCGGGCTACCCACCTGCTGGATGTAGCCGCTGCGCATCACCACCACACGATCGCCGAGCGTCATCGCCTCGGTCTGATCGTGCGTCACGTACACGGTGGTGGTGTTCAGTCTGCTCTGCAGGCGTGAGATCTCCGCGCGCATCTGCACGCGCAGCTTGGCATCGAGGTTCGACAACGGCTCGTCCATCAGGAACGCCTTGGGGTGACGCACGATCGCACGCCCCATCGCCACACGCTGACGCTGGCCGCCGGAGAGGTTGGAGGGCTTGCGATCCAGGTACGGTCCCAGGTCGAGGATCTTGGCCGCCTCATCGACCTTCTCCGCGATCTCCGCCTTCGACAGCTTCGCCAGCGTCAGCGGGAACGCGATGTTCTCACGCACACTCATGTGCGGGTAGAGCGCATAACTCTGGAACACCATCGCGATGTCGCGGTCTTTGGGCGCGCGTTCGTTGACCCGCTCGCCGCCGATGCGGAGTTCGCCGGAACTGATGTCCTCGAGGCCCGCGATCATGTTGAGCGCCGTGGACTTTCCGCAACCCGACGGACCGACGAGGATGATGAACTCGCCGTCGGCGATCTCCAGGTTGAAGTCGTGCACCGCGGTGGTGCCGTCCGGGAACTGTTTGGTGACGTGGTCGAGCACGATGTCTGCCATGGGACTATCCCTTCACCGCGCCGGAGGTCAGCCCGGCCACGATTCGACGTTGGAAGAACAAGACAAAGATGATGATCGGGATGGTGATCACCACCGCGGCGGCGGCGATCGATCCGGTGGGTTCCTCGAACTGGGAACTGCCGGTGAAGTTCGCGATCGCCACGGGTGCGGTGATCGCTCGCTCGGTGGACGTCAGCGACAACGCGAGCAACAGGTCGTTCCAGGCGAAGATGAACACCAGGATGGCCGCGGTCACCACGCCGGGTGCGGCCAGCGGCACGATCACCTTGCGGAACGCCTGCGACGGTGTGGCGCCGTCCATCTTCGCCGCCTTCTCCAGCTCCCACGGGATCTCCCGGAAGAAGGCCGAGAGCGTGTAGATCGCCAACGGCAGCGCGAAAGTGATGTACGGCAGGATCAGGCCGATCCAGGTGTCGAAGATGCCCAGGCGCCGCTCGATGTTGAACAGCGGTGTCACCAGCGAGATCTGGGGGAACATCGCGATCAGGAGTGCAGCACCGATGAGTGCCTTCTTGCCCGGAAAGTCCAGGCGCGCCACCGCGTAGGCGGCCATCGTGCCCAGCGTGACCGCGATGAGCGTGGTGATCAGCCCGATGCCGATGGAGTTGCGCAAGGCGCTGGTGAAGGCGCTGGTGTCGAAGATGCCCGAGTAGTTCGAGAGCGTCCACTCCTTCGGGATGAAATTCCCGTCGGTGACGCTCGACGGCGGCTTGAACGACAAGCTGATGATCCACAACAGCGGAATGAGCGCGTAGAGGACGACGACGACGTTCGCGATCGTCCACCAGAACTTGGATTTGGCGGTGGTGCGCACGACGACCTACCTCTCGACATTCTCGGAGCCGGGCGCCGCGGTGCCGAAGCCCTTGATGAACACGAAGGCGATGATCGCCACACAGAAGAAGATCAGGATCGAGATCGCCGACCCCACACCGAGGTTGAACGCACGGAACAGGTTGTTGTAGCCGAGCATCGACACCGAGCCGGTGTTGTTGTTACCCGCGGTGAGCACGTAGATGTTGTCGAAGATGCGGAACGCGTCGAGCGTACGGAACAGCAACGCCACCAGGATCGCCGGCTTCATCAGCGGAATGATGATGCGCCACAATCTCGTCCACGCTCCCGCACCGTCGACCTCGGCGGCCTTGAGCATGTCGTCGGGCACCAGCGCGAGTCCGGCCAGAAGCAGCAGCGCCACGAACGGCGTTGTCTTCCACACCTCGGCGAGGACGATGATGCCCAGCGACGGCCAGTGCTGGGTGAGCGGCGCAGACCCGTCGGGTAAGAGGTTCGCGAGGTAGCCGGTGCCCGGCGTCCACGCGTAGTACCACGAGAACGCGGCCGCGACCGTCACGATGCCGTACGGGATCAGCACCAGGGTGCGGATGGTGCCGCGCCCGAAGATGGTGCGGTGCATGACCATCGCGAGGGCGAAGCCCAGCACGAACTCGATCGCCACCGACACCACCGTGATGCCGACCGTGACGAAGAACGCCTGCCACCAGAAGCTGTCGCCGAGCACCGTCACATAGTTGCTGAACCAGACGAACTCGCGTTCGCCCGGCGCCGAGAGGCTCGACTTGTTCAGCGACAGCCAGAAGGCGTAGACGATGGGGTATCCGGTGACGACGAGCATCAGGAGCACGGCCGGCGCGATCAGCCAGAAGGCCAGTCGCCGTTCCTCCTTCTTGCCCTCGCTGATCGCCTTGGTCTTCGGTTCACGCAGCGCGGGCTGCTTCCGATCGGCGGTGGCGGTGGCAGTCGCGGCGGGTGCGGACACCGCGGGCGTCGCGGCAGACGCGGCCGATCCCGCGGTGCTCACCCGTTCGGGCGGTGTCCACGCATCCGAATGCACGGTCTCGCCATAGGAACCCGGACCACCCTGCGTCGGGGCGTCGTTGTCGACGGCGCCGTCATCGGAGGGCAGCGCGTGCCTGCCGTGCGGGCGCTCCTGCGGATCGTCACCAGGAGACTGGCCTTCACCGGTCGTCATGGAATCAGTCCCTTTCCGTCGATGGCGTTTTGTACCGCCTTGGCGAGCACATCCACCTGGGTTTCGGGATCCCACGAACCCACCGGCGACAGCTTCGCCTGCAGCAACGTGGAGATCGCCTGGTAGTCGGGAGATTTGGGACGCAGTGCCGCATGCTCGGGCTCGAGCTGCCGCTTGATCTCATCGGCCATCGGATAGGCGGCGCGGAAGTCCGGGTCGTTGTAGAGCGACGCGATGACCGGCGGTGTGCCCGCGTCGATCGAGTAGAACTTCTGCGCCCGCTCGTTGGTGATGCACATCGCCGCCTGGAACGCGAGATCCTTCTGCTGCGAGGTGGTGGCCACCGCGACGTTAAGACCGCCCAGGGTGGTCTTGGCGGGCAGCCCGCCGCCGACACCCGGATACGGAGCGAAGTTGAACTTGGTGCGCACCAGATCGTTCACCGGTGCCAACTGGGCGTCGGTGGGCGGATTGTCGCTGTTGGAGATCAGGCTGTTGTACCTGGTCATCTCGGGTAGGAACGGGACGCTGCCCGCCGCCGAGTTCTCCCGCATCGACGCGAGGACGAACGGCCAGTTCACCTGGTAGATGGCGCGACCGGACTCCATGCCGAGACGGGAGGCCCCCTCGTCGGAGTTGGTGAGCGAGGGATCGGCACCCGGTGCGGTCGCGATCAGCTTCAGGATCTGCAGCGCCTTGACCGTTGCCGCGCGGTGCTCCGGGGTGTCGTTGAGGGTCTGCTTGTTCGGGTCGTCGGGGCTCACCACGGAACCGCCCGCACTGGCGAGCACGGAGTTGAACCAGACCATCAGGCCCTCATACTGCCTGCCCTGCACCATGATCCAGCTCGGACCACCCTTGGCCAGGCTCCGGGTGGCGTCGGCCACCATGCCCTCCCAGGTGTCGGCGGGGGTTGATTTGCCGAGTGTGTCCTGCAGGACGTCCTTGCGGTACCAGAGCAACTGGGTGTTGGTCCAGATCGGGATGGCGTACAGATGACGTTCGTCGTCCGACGGGGTCTTCCAGATGGCGGTCTCGAGTGGGCCGCCCAGCGTGCGGGCGGTGACCTCGGTGGCGTACTTCTCCGGCACCGGCTCCACCCAGCCCGCATCGGCGAACTCGGCCGTCCACACGACGTCCATGCCCATGAGGTCGAGGCTCTTGTCGTTGCCCGCGAGTCGCCGCGCGAGCTGCAGGCGCTGGTCGTCGGCGGACTTGGGCAACGGCGTGGTGACGATGCGGTATTTTCCGCCGGATTCCTGTGAGCACTTGTCGGCCATCGAGGCGATCGACGTGGCACCGTCGGCGGGTGGATACAGATTGAGCACGCCGGCGGTGTACCCGGCGCCGCAGGCGCTGACGAGCGGGATGCCCGTGGCCATGGCGGCGAGCGCCACGATCGTTCTGGCCCGGAACCGTCCGGAGCCCTTCCGCTTCTCGCGACGTGTTGCGTCGACCCTGCCGATATCGCTCCGCACGCATCCTCCTCGAAGTCGCACGCAGTTCAGCACACGTCATCGTGTGCCGCTCGGAGGATACGCTAGCCGCGAGTAGACGTGACCCGCAACACAATCGGCATACCCGTGCCACATCTCTCGAATCGAGACCGGACCGTGGCCGAAACCGCCGGTGATGCGTTCGGCTGAATCAGGGATTCAGACGGGCCAACATGTCGCGGGCCTTCTCCGCGCTCTTGGGGTCACAGAGCACGTCGTAGCGTCCTGCCACCAACTGCATCGTCGACGCGAAGTCACGCTGGCCGCGGGTGGCCGCGTACGGGATGGTCGTGGAGATCACGCCGAAGATGACGCCGCCGACGAGACCGAAGATGATGGGTGCCAGCGGATTACCGGTGAACACGATGGACACCAGCAGACCGAAGAACAGACCGAGCCACGCGCCCGACACGATGCCGCCGCCGATCACCTTGCCCCACGTGAGCCGCCCGAGAACCCGCTCCACCTGCATGAGGTCGACACCGACGATGGTGACGTCCTCCACGGTGAAGTTCTCGTCGGAGAGGTAGTCAACGGCGCGTTGCGCCTCGGCGTACGTCGCGTACGAACCGATCGGCCACCCTTTCGGTGGTGTGGGCAGGCCCGGGGTCTGCCGTCCGGGACGCATCGGGTTGGTCATGTCGTGTCCTCCGCTCGCAACTACCCTTACCCCCATGGCGTCGGTGAGCAAGGTGTTCGTGGCCAGATTAGTCGG
Organism: Gordonia sp. NPDC003429; assembly: GCF_053588575.1. Taxonomy (NCBI): domain Bacteria; kingdom Bacillati; phylum Actinomycetota; class Actinomycetes; order Mycobacteriales; family Gordoniaceae; genus Gordonia; species Gordonia sp. NPDC003429. The sequence continues at coordinate 709,286 of NZ_JBSFQF010000001.1, read as the reverse complement.
ATTGGTGGTTCTCGGCCCCGACGGCGAATCCATCGGCCGTGTTCGGGACGCCGTTGTCGCGGTGCGTCTACCCGGCCAGCAGCCCCGAGTCCTCGGTCTGGCGGTCGAACTGGCCACCCGGCGACGCATTTTCGTGCCGATGTTGCGGGTCACGGCGATCGATCCGACGGCGGTGACACTGAACACCGGAAACGTGAGTCTGCGGCGGCTGAATCTTCGCCCGGGCGAGGCGCTGGCGATCGGGCAGATCCTCGAGACGCGCGTGCGCGTCGACGACCCCGATCTCGCCGACCTCGCCGGGATCGACGTCACCGTGGTGGATCTGGGACTCGAGCGCACCCGTACCCGCGACTGGGTGATCTCGCGCGTCGCCGTACGTCCGGTGCGCCGCGGACTGCGTCGCGGCGAGACCCATGTGGTGGACTGGAATCACGTCCACGGCCTCACCCAGAGCGCTCTGGAACTACCGGGACAGGGTGTCGCACAGGCTTTGTCGCAGTTCGAGGGAATGCGGGCAGCAGATGTGGCCAACGCGCTGCGCGAGTTGCCGCCCAAGCGCCGCGACGAGATCGCGGCGGCATTCCACGACGAGCGGCTGGCCGACGTGCTGCAGGAGTTGCCGCCCGACGACCAGACCGAACTGTTGAATCATCTGGGCGTGGACCGTGCCGCCGACGTGCTCGAGGCGATGGACCCCGACGACGCCGCCGACGTGCTCGGGGAGTTGTCGACGAGCGAGGCCGAGTCGCTGCTGGCCCGGATGGATCCGCAGGAGTCCGAACCCGTCCGCCGATTGCTGATCCACTCCCCCGACACCGCGGGCGGCCTGATGACCCCAGAACCGTTGATCGTCACCGCAGCCACCACGATCGCCGAGGCGCTGGCACGGGTGCGTGACCCCGACGTCACACCCGCCGCGGCCAGCATGATCTTCGTGGTGCGGCCACCGACGGCCACGCCGACGGGCAAGTATCTGGGGTGCGTCCACCTGCAGGCGCTGCTGCGCGAGCCGCCGGCCAACATTGTCGGCGGCATCCTGGACACCGACCTCGCGATGCTCAACCCGGAGGACTCACTGGAAACCGTGACACGGTACTTCGCCACCTACAACCTGGTGTGCGGTCCCGTGGTCGATGACGGGAACCATCTGCTGGGTGCGGTCAGCGTGGACGACCTACTCGACGAGTTGCTGCCGCGCGACTGGCGTGAGACCGAACCCGACGACGTGGACGACGCCGAGTCCGCCGCGGGCTCAAGCGGAACCCCGGAGGTGCGCACATGAGCGATCAGAGTGGGCGCCGCCTCGACACCCCCCGGGACCGTCGTCGGCCCTCGATCCACGTCGACACCGATCTCATCGGCGTGTACGCCGAGCGCATCGCCCGGTTCCTGGGAACCGGGCGCTACCTGGCGATCCAGACCGTGATCGTGATCGTCTGGATCGCCATCAACCTCAGCTGGGTGGCGCTGCGTTTCGACCCCTACCCGTTCATCCTGCTCAATCTCGCGTTCTCCACGCAGGCCGCATACGCCGCACCGCTCATCCTGCTCGCCCAGAACCGTCAGGAGAACCGCGACCGCGTCGCGCTCGACGAGGACCGTTCGCGCGCCGCGCAGACAAAGGCCGACACCGAATTCTTGGCCCGTGAGCTCGCCGCCGTGCGCCTCGCCGTCGGCGACACCGTCTCGCGGGACTATCTACGCAGGGAACTCGACGACCTCCTCGATGAGCTGACCGAGCGACTCGAGGCCCGCGCCAACGGGCTGGACGCACCGGCCACCGACCGATCCGTTCAGCGTCACGGACACCCGGAGGATCGTCGGCCCCGGACGCGGTGACCTGCGTAACTCCCACGCTCTGTTGAACGATCAGATGCGTATGGTGAACTCTTGTCGGGTTCCGCATTTGGGACACCCGACCCATATGTATGGTGGGTCACAGTGTGCCGGGGTGATCGCGGTGTCAACAGGTTGCAGTGCTGATCGCCTCCGGACCGCTCGTTACGCGAGTACGGGGGTCCGCGCGGGGTCGTCCGCTTTCGTGTGTCGACGGCCGATGTGGGCGACAAGGCGATCACGAGGTGACGGAGTGACGGTGACGGGGTTGGCGACGCGACCGGGAGGTACCGGTCAGACAGGTGTGCGGGCATGAGAGCACCGCGCATCCTGCGCCGCGCCACGGGGCCGCGTCGTCCCGGTATCCCCCGTCGAGTGCTGACCGCGGGCACCGGCGGCACGCTGCTCGCCGCGATGGTGCTGGCCGCCGCGACGTCGAGCGCGCAGGGCGGCGTTCCCACGCCGTCGGCGGCACCGCCGAAACCGGTCGTGCTGGCCGAGGTCGCTCTCGCCGAGCCGGTCGCGCTCCTCGGTTTCGCCCCTCCACCGCAGCGTCCGGCGCAGTCGGTCGCCGACGTCGCGCCGCAGTACCGTGTGGCCGCCGACCTGCCGACCGGCCCCCTGGGCATTCCCGGCATCGTCCTGCAGGCCTACAAGCTCGCCGCCAACCGGATGGCCACCGAGCAGCCGCAGTGCAAGCTGCCCTGGTTCCTCCTCGCGGGTATCGGACGGATCGAATCCAATCACGCGTCGAACGGCTCGGTGGACCAGTACGGCACCACCATCAACCCCATCGAGGGTCCGGTGCTCGACGGCTCGCTGGCCGGCAACGAGGTGATCCGCCACGGCGGCGGATACGCGCGGGCCATGGGGCCGATGCAGTTCATTCCGAGCACCTGGGCCTCGTGGGGGGCCGACGCGAACGGCGACGGCAAGGCCGACCCCAACAACGTTTTCGACGCCACCTACTCCGCCGGCAGGTATCTGTGCGCCGGGTTCGCCGACATCATGACCGACAAGAACAAGGTCGCCGCGGTGTACCGGTACAACCACTCGATGGATTACGTGGCCAACGTCCTCGCCTGGGCGGGCGCCTACGCCACCGGAGTGATGCCGACCAACCCGATTCCCGAGCCCAAGCGGCCCCCCTCCTCGAAGGCGTCGACGTCCAAGCCGTCGGCACCGTCATCCACTCCGGGCACCAGCTCGGACACCTCGTCGACCACACCGTCGACCACCACCCCCACCCAGCAGTGCCTCGGACCGATCTGCCTGCCGCCGGGTATCACCCTGCCCGGTCAGCCGGCACCTGCTCCGGCACCCTCGCCCAAGGCCAAGCAGGCTCCGGGCCCCTCACCCACGCCCACACCGACGCGGTAGGGACGCGGGAGCGCCCGCGATCGGTGCCCCGGCGCCGGCGCTAAGCTGGCGGAGATGACTACCGGAGTGCTTCCCACCGAATCGGCGATCCGTGCCGCACTGAGCAAGGTCAACGATCCCGAGATCGGCAAACCGATCACCGACCTGGGCATGGTCAAGTCCATCGCGGTCAACGACGACGCCAGCGTCGACGTGACCGTGTATCTGACCACCTCGGGATGTCCGATGCGCACCGAGATCTCCGGCCGCGTGCAGGCCGCGGTCGCCGACGTACCCGCGGTCGGCGCGGTCCGGGTGGATCTCGACGTGATGGACGACGAACAGCGCACCGAACTGCGCAAGAAGCTGCGCGGCGACAAGGCCGAACCGGTGATCCCCTTCGCCCAGCCGGGTTCGCTGACTCGCGTCTACGCGGTGGCGTCGGGCAAGGGCGGTGTCGGCAAATCGTCGGTGACCGTCAATCTGGCCTGCGCTCTGGCCGAGAAGGGGCTGTCGGTCGGCGTGCTCGACGCCGACATCTACGGGCATTCGGTGCCCCGCATGCTCGGCAGCGACGCCAAACCCACGCAGGTCGAGAAAATGATCATGCCGCCGAACAGTCACGGCGTGAGGTTCATCTCGATCGGCCAGTTCACCGACGGCAACACCCCGGTCACCTGGCGTGGCCCGATGCTGCACCGTGCGCTGCAACAGTTCCTGGCCGACGTGTACTGGGGCGACCTCGACGTGTTGCTGCTCGACCTGCCGCCCGGCACCGGCGACGTCGCCATCTCGATCGCGCAGCTCATCCCCGGAGCGGAGATCCTGGTGGTCACCACACCTCAGCAGGCGGCCGCCGAGGTGGCCGAACGCGCCGGGGCGATCGCCCTGCAGACCCGGCAGAAGATTCTCGGCGTGGTGGAGAACATGTCGTGGCTCGAACTCCCCGACGGCACCCGGATGGAACCCTTCGGGTCCGGCGGCGGCGAGAAGGTGGCCGAACGGCTCAGCCGTGCGGTGGGCGCGACGGTGGAACTGCTCGGACAGATCCCGTTGGAAACCACCCTGCGCGAGGGCGGCGACAGCGGGGTGCCCGTCGTGTTGTCGGCGCCGGAATCGGCGTCGGGACGTGCCCTGCGCGCGGTCGCCGACCGGCTGGCGGTGCGGCGGCGCGGCCTGGCCGGGATGAGCCTGGGCATCGACACCACCCGACGGGGCTGACCGGCTGGCTTGTGCCGTATTTCGGTGTCACCTGGTGACTCCGATCTACGGCACCAGGGCTCCGACAGCGGTCAGGTGGCGTCCCAGTCGGTGACGTCGTGGCGTCGCCGTTCGCCGCCTCCGGACGTGTCGGTGGGTTCGGTGGTGGGCAACGGCGCCGACACCGGCTTGATGGGCGGTGTGGCCACGCGATCACGGTCGACGGTGGTGGCACTCTCACCGCTGGTGAACACCGAGGTGTCCCCGTCGAAGAGATGCTTGGTGATCAGGGCCTGCGGCGTCATGCCGCGCAGGTCATTGAGATCGGACAGCGGTTTGCGCAGATCGTCGAACTCGGGACCGAGCTCGTTCTTGAGTTGATCGGTGGCGCCGGTCGCGTACTCGCGCGCCTTGCGCAGCGACTGCATGGTCCAGCTCACCGCACCGGGGAGTCGCTCGGGTCCCAGGATGATCAACCCGGCCATCAGCAGCACGAGGATCTCGCCCCAACCGACACTGCTGAACATGGCACTTCCCTGCTCGTCGCGAACCGCACCCGGCGATCCGGATACGAACGTCGCCCACCCTAGTCGCTGGCGGTCGTCATGGTGCCGTTGAAGGTGCGGCCATCGCGCCAGTAGGTGAACGGCACCTGCTGACCGATCTTCGTCGTGCGCACGGCCACCGTCAATTCGTCGGCGCTCTCGATGGTACGGCCGTTGAACGAGGTGATCACGTCGCCTTCACGGACCCCGGCGGCCGCCGCCGGACCCCCGTCGACCACGTTGCGGATCTGAGCCCCGAGAACACGGTCGTTACGCACCGAACTCGCACTCACCCCGATCTGCGGATGATTCACCTTGCCGTCACGGATGAGCGTCTGCGCGATCGGGATGGCCTGATTGATCGGGATCGCGAAGCCAAGGCCCACCGATCCCCCGGCGCCGGAGGCGATCGCGGTGTTGATGCCGATGACGGCCGCCGACTCGTTCACCAGCGGCCCACCGGAATTGCCCGGGTTGATCGACGCGTCGGTCTGGATCGCGTCGATCACCGCGTCGGTGTCGGAGTCGGCGTCGGGCGCCAAGGGCACCGCGCGGTGAGTGGCGCTGATGATGCCGCTGGTGACGGTGCGGTCGAGGCCCAGGGGCGAGCCGAAGGCCACCACTTCCTCACCGATCTGCAAATCGTCGGAGTTGCCGATCTTCGCCACCGTCAGGTTGTCGACGTTGTCGACCTTGAGAACCGCCAAGTCGGTGCGGATGTCGCGTCCCACGATGCGGGCGGGCACGCGCTGACGGTCGAAGAACACCACCTCGAGCTTGGCGCTGGTGTCGTTGGCGGCCATGGAGATGACGTGATTGTTGGTCAGGATGTAGCCGGCCTTGTCGATGACGAAACCCGATCCGGTGCCGTAGGCGCTCGCGGTGCGCACGTCGACGGAGACCACCGATTTCTCCACCGCCTGCGCAACCTTCGCCACCGCGGATCTCGGCTGGTCACCGGAATCGGAACCACCCGTGGAGAGGGTCACCGTGTCGCTGTTCAGCGGCGCGGCCACCTCGGCGGTGTACCGGCCCACCAGGCCGCCGACCACCCCGATCAACAAGGCGATCACCGCGAGCGACGCCAAGGCATGCCACGCGATCTTGTTACCGAACAGCACATCCTTCACCGACAACTTGGGTCCTGCGACGGTAGGTGCCTCCCGCGTCGGAGGGGCGAGAGCAGGGGTGTCGAGGGAGGCGGGGCTCTCCGGGTCGCGCCACGGGTCGGGCGACGACGCAGGCTGCTCGTCGACGCCGAAGGTGGCGAGCGGGTCGCGCTGCAGCGTGTCGGTGGTGCCCTCGGGACGCCCGAAGGCCTCGGCCAGCACCGGATCCGGCGGCGCGATCTGCGGCTGCGGCCCGCGGGTCTCCCCGGGAGCGTTCGCGAAGGAGCCGTCCACTCCGGCGGGCCGGCCGAAGACCTGGGCCGTCGACGGTGACACCGGAGCGTGCCGGGGTGCCGCGTCGTGGGAATCGACCTGCGACACCGTACCGCCGGTACGCGCCGCGTTTTCGCGGCTGAACGGTGAGTTGTCGGGGGTGGTCGTGTTGTCGGGGGTGGTCGTGTTGTCGGGGGAGGTCGTGTCGTCGTCGGCCACGTGTCAGCGGCCTCGCCAGCGGTTCATGCGGCCTCGCGTGCCCGGCACATCGACCGGGGGAAGGCCGGCGGGGAAGGACATCGGGGGCTGCTGGGCCGGGCGGCCGCGGCCGGCACGATGGTCGGCGCGGATCTCCGACAGATCGATCTCGCGGGTCGGGATCTCGGCCAGCTGGCCGAGCAACGAATCGGGAACCGACACCGCGCCGGACTCGCGCAGCCGGGTGCGCGCGGCGAGCTGGGCGTCGACCGCGGACATGCACTCCGGGCACAGGGTGAGGTGGTGGGTGGCGCGCACGTGGGCGGTCATGCCGAGCTCACCGTCGACGAACGCGGCGACGGCCTCGGGTGCCAGGTGCTCGGTGGAGGCGAACCGCTGGCCACCGCGCGTGCGGGGCTGCTGATGCGTCGGGTTTGCGGAGAAGGATGTGGTGGCCGGTGTCCAGCTCGAGGGATTCCATGCGGAGCGACGACGTCGGCGCAGGTTCTCCGGCGTCACGTCGTCGCCGAGCGTTCCGGAATCCTGTCGACCCCGTCGGCCGTCCATCATCTGTCCCCTCACCCCTCTCCACGGGCTGGCATTCGTCGCACGGATTCATGCGCGGTGTGTCGGCACCACAGCCTATCCGAAGCTGCCAACGGATCAGCGTCGTGAGGGGTTCCCCGGGTCGTGTCAGGAGCCGACGGCGACCGAACGACGATTGTCGTGGCCGCGGGCGGCGAGATGATCGCGAATGGTCTGCCGGCCGCGGTGGATGCGACTGCGCACGGTGCCCAGCTTCACACCGAGGGTCGCGGCGATCTCCTCGTACGACAGACCTTCGATGTCGCACAACACAACGGCGGCGCGGAAATCCGGCGTGAGCGAATCGAGCGCGTCCTGCAGGTCCGGGTCCAGATTGGCATCGGCGTAGACCTGTTCGGGATCAGGGGTGTCGGCCGGAACCCGGTCGTACTCCTCGGGCAGCGCTTCCATGCGAATCTTGTTGCGGCGCCGCACCATGTCCAGGAAGAGATTGGTCGTGATGCGGTGCAGCCAGCCCTCGAAGGTGCCGGGACGGTAGTTCGACAGCGAGCGGAACACCCGGATGAAGGTCTCCTGGGTGAGATCCTCGGCATCGTGCTGATTGCCCGACAGTCGGTAGGCGAGGCGGTACACCCGGTCGGCGTGCTCCCGGACCAGTTCGTCCCAGGACGGCATCAGGTAACTGTCGCCGGTCGCGTCGAATCCGGCGGTACCGGTCGGCGGATCGACGATCTCGCCGGGGAGCGACGTGGCATCAGACTGCGACGTGGCATCAGACTGCGACACGGAATCAGACACGGTGATGGCCGGTTCCTTTCTCGCGATGATCGTCGGGTGCCGAAATCACGTCCATCCCCTCCGATGCATGTTTACTGTGGTGAACCCCGGATAGCGACGCGGTATTCCGTGCCCGTTCCGGGGGTGTGGACTCACCTTCTCCCACCGTTCCGTGGTCGCCGTGTGAGGTGCCTGAGGTTTCACTGAGTAAGTCGGAGCCGCCGTCGAAGCGGATGGGTGCTTCCCGTGATCGCGCTGGTAGGGCGCGCCGCTCCCGGTTGTCCGCCGGAGCGGCCTAAGGTCACTGGCATGACCGACTCAGGCCCGGACGGCGCCGGCGCACCGGCCGCCGCGATGATCGACTACGCGGAATCGGCGATCGTGGAGGACGACGCGCTGGTGGCCGCACGCGCTCGTGCCACCGAGTTGGGGGCATCCCCGGTGAGCCCCGCGGTCGGCGCGCTGCTCGCGTTGCTGGCACGCAGCGGCAACGCACGCGCGGTCGCCGAGATCGGCACCGGCACCGGGGTGAGCGGACTCTGGCTGTTGAGCGGGATGGCTTCCGACGGGGTGCTGACGACCATCGATCCCGAACTCGAACATCATCGGGCAGCGCGCGCATCGTTCGCCGGCGCCGACATCGCGCCCGGTCGCACGCGGCTGATCAACGGCGCTCCCCGCGAGGTGTTGCCGCGACTGTCGGATGCGTCCTACGACCTGGTGTTCATCGACGGACCGCTGATCGATCTCCCCGCCTTCGTCCGCGAGGCCGTCCGCATGCTGCGCCCCGGTGGTGTGGTGGTGGTCCACAATGCGACCGCGTCGGGTGCGGTGGGCGATCCGGACCGTACCGATCCGCTGACCACCGCGGCCCGTGAGGCGGCGCTGGCCATCGCCGACGACGACCGTTTGCTGCCGGTGGTGATCCCGCTCGGTGAGGGCGTGCTGGCGGCCGCGAAGGCGCGCTGACGCCCGCACCTGATCCCCGCGCGGTCCCGGTCAACCGCCTGGCCGGCAGAATCAGACGTCGGTGGAGAACCGCACCCCACCGTCGGGAAGCTGCACGCCGGGCCACACCCGGGCACCACGCAACAGTTCGCAGCGCGCGCCCACCTCGGCTCCGTCGCCGATCACGGTGTCGCGGATGAGCGCCCGGGGGCCGATGCGCGCACCGAAGCCGACGATGCTGCGTTCCACCACCGCGCCGGCCTCGATGACTGCGCCGTCGAAGATCACCGCCCCGTCGAGCCGTGCCCGCGGACCGATCTCGCCGCCGCGGCCGACGACGGTGCCGCCGATGAGGACCGCACCGGGTCCCACGCCCGCTCCCTCATGGACCAGCGATTCCCCGTGGCGGTCACCGAGCGCGGGCGACGGCGCGATCCCGCGCACGAGGTCGGCCGACCCGCGAACGAAATCCTCGGGGGTGCCCATGTCGCGCCAGTACGTGTTGTCGACGTAGGCCTGAACGCGTCTGCCCTCCGCGAGGAGTTTGGGGAACACCTCGCGTTCCACCGACACCTCACGACCCGCGGGGATCATCTCGATGATCTCCCGTTTGAACACATAGGTACCCGCGTTGATCTGGTCGGTGGGCGGATCCTGGGTCTTCTCCAGGAACGCGGTGACGCGGCCCTCGTCGTCGGTGGGCACCGAACCGAAGGCGCGCGGGTCGCCGACGCGCACCAGGTGCAGCGTGACGTCTGCCTCGGTGTTCTTGTGGGTGGCGACGACCTGCTGGATGTCGGTGCCCGACAGCACATCTCCGTTGAACACCACGATGTCGGGTGCGGTGAGCTCGTCGAGCACGTTGCGGATTCCGCCGCCGGTGCCGAGTGGTTCGTCCTCGGTGACGTAGCGCAGTCGCATATCGAGTTTGGAGCCGTCGCCGTAGTACTCGGAGAACACGTTGGCCTTGAACGAGGTCCCCAGGATCACGTCGCGGATGCCCGACGCGCGAATCCGCGACAGCAGGTGGGTGAGGAACGGCAGACCGGCGACGGGCAGCATCGGTTTGGGCGCCGACAGGGTCAGTGGCCGCAGTCGGGTGCCCTTACCGCCGACGAGGACCACCGCCTGCACCTGCGACATGTCGACGTCGACGGAAGGTTGCGCGGCAGGTGTGTGCGTCGCCGGGACGTTGAATCCGGTCACGTAGGGCTCCTCTTCGGTGGTCAGTGGACGGTGCGGTCGGTCGATCGGCGGGCAGCGCGCACGGCGAGCCACGAGCGCGCCGCGAGTCCCGCACGCAACGCCAATCGCAGCGGGGCGCGCAGCAATCCGGGATTGCGGTCGGCCTGGAACCGGTAGGCACTGCGGTGGTGCGCGGGCAGCATCGACTCGGGTTCACGTCCGGCGCTGTGCCCCTTGGTGTGCACCACCTCTGCTCCGGGCACATAGACGTTGAGCCATCCGGCCTTGCCGAGCCGGTCGCCGAGGTCGACGTCTTCCATGTACATGAAATACCGCTCGTCGAAGCCACCGATCGCGTCGAACGCCTCCCGGCGGACCAGCAGGCACGAACCCGACAGCCAGCCGACCGGCCGCTCGCTGGGCGCCACGTCGTCGGCCCGATAGGTGGCCGTCCACGGGTTGGATTTCCAGATCGAGCCGAGCACGGCGTGGCCGGTGCCCGACACCAGGTCGGGGACACGACGCGCCGACGGGTAGACCGAACCGTCGGGTTCCCGGATCAGCGGTCCCAGCGATCCTGCCCGCGGCCATCTCGCGGCCGCGGCGACGAGTTCGTCGATCGCGCCCGGCTGCCATTCCACGTCGGGGTTGGCGATCACCACGAGGTCGATGTCCGGGTCGAGTTCGGCGACGGCGCGGTTGATGCCGCCCCCGTATCCGAGGTTGCCGCCGGTGTCGATCACCCGGACGTTCGCATGGTCGCGGGCGGCGGCCTCCGGGGCGCCGTCGCCGGAGCCGTTGTCGGCGATCACCACGGGCGGAAGCGCGCAGCTGGCGTGCTCGAGGCTCTTCAGGAAGGTCTCGAGGTATCCGCCGGACCAGTAGGTGACCGTGACCACGGCCAGCTGGGACGTCATTCGGTCAGGGTAACCAACCGTCTGCACGTCGCCGTGCACCGCTCCGGGCCGCGTCATCCGGTCTCGACGGCGTCGTGGGCCACCGCGGCGGCCAACGCCTCGCGCCAGTCGCGCAGCGGCGTCAATCCGGCCGACGTCCACGCCGCGGGCGAGAGCACCGAATAGGCCGGCCGCGGTGCCGGCCGCGGGAACTCGTCGGTGGTCACCGGATGGACACGGGCGGGGTCGGCGCCCAGTTCGGCGAACACCGCACGCGCCACCTCGAACCAGGTCGCCGCGCCCGTGTTGGTGGCGTGCAGGACGCGTCCGGTGACGGTTTCGTCGCCTGCGCGTGCGGCGAGCTCCCACAGACCGGCGGCAAGGTCACGTGCATAGGTGGGCGACCCGGTTTGGTCGTCGACGACGCTGATGACGTCCCGCTCGGATTCGAGGCGGCGCATGGTGCCGACGAAGTCGCGGCTGCCGGGACCACCGGTGTAGACCCACGCGGTGCGTACCACGGTGGTGTGGGGGTCGGCGGCACGGGCGGCGAGTTCGCCGTCGAGTTTGGTGGCCCCGTAGACGGTGTCGGGGGTGACCGTGAGGTCCACGTCATCCGGCTCGTACGGGGTGGTCCTGACCTGCATTTCCGGCGCATCTTCGCTGCGCCCGCCCGCGGCGGCACCACCGAAGACGTAGTCGGTGGAGATGTGGATCAGCCACGCCCCCACTCCCGCGGTGCGGGTGGCAAGGTGCCCCGGTCCGATTGCGTTGACCAGAGCGGCGCCCTCGGGGTCGGATTCGGCGCCGTCGACGTTGGTGTAGGCGGCACAGTTGATCAGCACGTCGCCGCGCGCCAGGTCAGCGAGTGCGGTACGTACCGACGCGGCGTCGGTGATGTCGATGTCCGCGGAGGTGAGAGGGACGATCTCCCATCCGGGGCGTGGGTCGTTGAGCAGGGCGGATCCCACCTGACCTGCCGCTCCCACCACCCAGAGCCTGCCCACGGGAAACGCTGACCCCCCGGTGGCCGACTCGTGCATGTGCACATCGTGCCGTACCGCACCTGCGATCGCTCGCCGAGCGCTGTGATGTGACCGATGCCGCGTCGTCTGGTCGGGCCGTCTGGTCGGGTGTCGGCGTTGCGTCGGTGGATTCTTTGTTCACTTCAGTAGCCTGGCGTCAGAACAACAACATCAGTAACGGCCACCACTCGAACAACGGCATGCTCATGTGTCCCGTCGGCAACGCGACGCCGGTGGGTGCCCGGCTTTCACCGCCGGTGCTGCCAGGCTTCGACGAACGCAAAGGATCACCCACCCGTGGAGTCTCGACCCGAAGGCGCGCGACGCCGACCCGGCGTTCCGCGCGGCGACGAGCCCCACGCCGCGCGACGTCGGCGTCCACCGGCGGCCGACGGTCGTGACCAGGGATCATCCCCGCGTGCGCGGCGCGCACAGCCGCGACCGGACGAGACCACTCCGCGGGCCCGCAAACAGCAGCCCCGTGTCGAGACGAGCGCACGGGGGGAATCGGCGCGCGGGACAGAACAGCGTGGGTCTGCGCAGCGTGGGTCGGCACAGCGTGGGTCTGCGCAGCAGCAGCGTGGGCCGGCGCAGTCGCAGCGCGAGTCCGGGCAGCGGCCACGGCCCGTCGACGCCGACGCCACGCGACCGGCCGCGCGGCCCGGGCGGGCGTCGAAACAGCGCACGTCGGGTGAGATCCACACCCGCGACGGGCGGCAGAAGGCCGGGAAACCCCGGACCAAGCCTGCTCGGTCCACAACTGCTCAGCCGACGCCTGCTCAGCCGACGGCTGCTCGGCGGGAGGCGCCACCGGCGTCGCCCGATGCCGACACGGCGGGCGCCACTGCGCCGCCGGCACCCCCGGGGCGTCGCGGTCGGCTGTCCCTCGGCGGGTTCGACTCGCGTAAGACCTGGGGACGCGGCCTGGTGGCGCTGGTCTCCGTCGCCGTGCTGCTGTGCACGGGTTACGCGTGGAAGAGCATGAACGGGCTCTCCAACAGCATCACCCAGCTCGCCGGACTGGGCCTCGGTGGCGCCGACGACGGGGCCGTCGACATTCTCTTGGTGGGAATGGATTCACGCACCGACGCGAAGGGCAATCCGCTGTCGGAGCAGGAGTTGCGCTGGCTGCGTGCCGGCGACGACGTATCCACCAGCACAGACACCATCCTGCTGATCCGCATCCCCAACGACGGATCGTCGGCGACGGCGATCTCGATCCCGCGCGACTCATATGTCGAGGTGCCCGGAATCGGCAAGTCCAAGATCAATGCGGCCTACGGAACCACTCGGGAGGGCGTTCGCCGCCGCGCGGTGGAAGCGGGCAAGAGCGAGCCGGAGGCCGAGCGCGAAGGCACCCTCGCCGGCCGCAAGGCCCTGATCGACACCGTTGGGGATCTGACCGGGGTGCACGTCGACCACTACGCCGAGGTGGGATTGCTCGGCTTCGCCCTCCTGACAAAGGCCGTCGGCGGGGTGGATGTGTGCCTGAAGGAGCCGGTGGACGAACCGCTCTCGGGTGCCAAGTTCCGGGCCGGGCGTCAAACCCTCAACGGGCCGCAGGCTCTGAGTTTCGTTCGGCAGCGCCATGATCTGCCGCGCGGTGACCTCGACCGCATCACGCGCCAACAGGTGTACATGGCGTCGTTGACGCAGAAGATCCTCTCCGCGCACACGCTCACCGATCCCTCCAAACTCGGCGACCTCGAGAACGCGGTGTCGCGATCTGTGGTGATCGACAACGACTGGGACATCGTCCAATTCGCCGAGCAGCTCAAAGACCTCTCGGGCGGCCGGGTCAAGTTCGCCACGATCCCGGTGGTCGACGAGCAGGGCTGGAGCGAGGATGGTCAGCAGAGCGTGGTGACCGTGGACCCCAATGCGGTACAGGCATTCACCACCAAACTGCTCGATGGGCAGCGTCCGGACGCTCCCACCCAGCGCAGCGATTACAAGGTGGATGTGAACAACGCCGGCACCATCGACGGACTTGCCGGCAACGTGTCGAACATATTGACCAACAAGGGTTTCCAGGCCGGTAAGACCAGCAGCACACCCGCCAACATCCAGGATTCGGCGATCTACGCACGCTCCGCCGACGACGCCGGTGCGCTGCTGCTGTCCCGCGATCTCGGCGGGATGCGTGTGGTGGCCGACCCCTCACTGCCCGAACATCAGCTGAAACTGTTGCTGACCAACACCTTCGACGGCCCCGGATCGATCTCGGACACCGGAACGCAGGCCGACAACACGCCCGCCAGCGAGCGCGTGGGGAACAATGCGCCGCCGATCACGGCAGGCACCGACGGACCGGTCTGCGTGAACTGATGGCCGGCGACACCCTGACCGATGACTTGTTCGCCACGGTCACCGACTGGACGCGGCCGCTTCTCACCTTCTACGACGATCGGACCGGTGAACGTACCGAGTTGTCGGCGGCGACGCTCGGCAACTGGGCAGCCAAGACCGCGAACTTCCTGGTGGCCGAGATCGGTGTGCTCCCAGGCGATCTCGTCGTCGTCGATCTTCCTGAACACTGGCAGACCGCTGGAATCCTGCTGGGTGCGTGGTGGTCGGGGGCTCAGGTGCAGCTCGACGGTGACGATGCCGACGAGGCCGTGGTGGTGCTGACCAGCCGTGAACGACTCGATCGGTACCCCGACGCCGACGAGGTGCTGGTGGCTTCGCTCGATCCGTTCGCGCTGGGCGTCCGTGATCTGCCGGTGGGCGTCGGCGACTATGCGTCGGCGGTCCGGGTGCACGGCGATCAGTACCCCGGACTGCGGTACGCCGGAGCCGCATTCGATGGCCGGACCGGGCGTGAGATTGTGGCCGATGCCCGTGCCGCCGCCGCGGATTCGGGTATCGCGCCGGGAAGTCGTGTGTTCTCCACCCGCGAGTGGCACACCCACGACGGCGTCGTCGCGAACCTGCTGGCCCCGCTCAGTGTGGGCGCCAGCCTGGTCTGGGTGGCACCCGCCGACACCACCGACCTCGCCGCGCGGGCCGCCGCGGAGAAGGCGGACGTCGTTCTGGGCTGATGCCCGCGGGGCTCCGAGCACAGGTCGAGCGTGCCCACAACCGAGTCGAGCGTGCCCACAACCGAGTCGAGCGTGCCCACAACCGAGTCGAGCGTGCCCACCCGCCCGTCGAGCGTGCCCACATCGGCGTCGAACGTGCCCACATCGGGGTCGAGCGTGCCCACATCGGGGTCGAGCGTGCCCACCCGTCCGTCGAGCGTGCCCACATCGGGGTCGAGCGTGCCCGCATCGGGGTCGAGCGTGCCCACATCGGGGTCGAGCGTGCCCAGATACTCGTCGAATGTGTGTCGCCTCCTTGGTCGGGCGACCGCACTGGTCGAGCCGTGACCGCTGCTCGAGTACCTGACCGCTGGTTGAGTCCTGACCGCTGCTTAAGTCCCTGACCGCTGGTTGAGCCCTGACCGCTGGTTGAGTCCCTGACCGCTGGTTGAGCTTGTCGAAACCACCCGCAGGCACGCTCAACTCGGATCTGGGCACGCTCGACGATGAAGTGGGCACGCTCGACGATGAAGTGGGCACGCTCGACGATGAAGTGGGCGGTGAGGCACAGTGGCTGCATGCAGTTGCCGCGCACGCTCGCCCGCTTCAACAAGGTCGTCGCCAACCCGATCCAACGCCAGTGGGCTCCGCGACTGGCGCCCTGGGCGATGATCGAACACACCGGACGCACGTCGGGCAAGGCCTACTCCACGCCGGTCCTCGCGTGGGTGAGCGGGAGCGTTCCCGACCAGAAGATCTCGATCGTGCTGAACTACGGGGCCGATACCGACTGGGTACGTAACACGCTCGCTGCGGCATCAGCGGGAGTGATCCGAAAAGGCAAGCACTACAAACTCATTCGCCCCAGCATCATTCCTGCTGATTCCCCCGACCTCGCCAAGGGAGCACGTGTGTCGGCGATGCTGGCCGATTGGGCGTTGATCGCCACCCTCGTCCCGGCCGAATCGGTACCCTGAGACCGGACTCGACGGACCGGTCGACGCCAGGATCTCTCAGCTACCGCCGAGCAACCGTTCGCGCAACACCGCGTCCTTGTCCAGCACCAGCCTCTCGAGGCTCTGTTGGAACTCCTCCATTCGAGCGCGGAGCCTCGGATCGGCCGATGCGAGGATACGAACGGCGAGCAGTCCCGCGTTGCGGGCACCACCGATCGAGACGGTGGCCACGGGAACACCGGCGGGCATCTGCACAATCGACAGCAGCGAGTCCATTCCGTCCAGGTACCGCAACGGCACCGGCACCCCGATCACCGGCAACGGGGTTGCCGACGCCACCATGCCCGGAAGGTGCGCCGCACCGCCCGCGCCGGCGATGATCACCTCGATTCCCTCTCCGGCGGCACTCTTCGCGTAGTCGAGCATGCGCTGCGGGGTGCGATGGGCCGACACCACGCCCACCTCGAACGGCACATCGAACTCGGCGAGCGCCTCGGCGGCGGCTTCCATCGTCGGCCAGTCGGAGTCGCTGCCCATGATCAGGCCGACCCGCGCCCTGTTCCGGACCGGCATCGTCCCAGCAGGGCTGGTCTCGGCCGCATTCGTCTCGCTTGCATTCTTCTCGGCCGCGCTCACCTCGTCCGAGACGACCTCGGTAGGCCCGGCATCGTGGTCTACACCACCGTCGGCGTGCTCGCCCGAATCTGCGTGCTCCCCCGAATCGAAACGCTCAGCGTCGCTCATGAGTGTGGGTCCCATCCATCGGTCCAGTGCGCGTGTGACATCCAATGCGCGGCGCGTTCCGCGCGTTCCCGGGTCGATTCCACCGAGTCGCCCAAGCCTCCGACGATGTTGACATGTCCGATCTTGCGGTCGGCCCGCTCCCCCTTGCCGTAGAGGTGAACCTTCGCGTCGGGCATGCGCGCCATCAGGTGATGCAAGCGCTCGTCCATCGACATCTCCGGCGCCTGCTCGGCCCCGAGAATGTTCGCCATCACCGTCACCGGCGCACGCGCCGCCGTGGCCCCCAGCGGATAGTCGAGAACAGCACGCAAATGCTGCTCGAACTGCGAGGTCACCGCACCGTCCATCGTCCAGTGACCACTGTTGTGCGGCCGCATCGCGAGCTCGTTGACCAGGAGATCCCCATCGGTGGTCTCGAACAACTCCATCGCCATGACGCCGACCACCCCGAGTTCCGCCGCGAGCCGCAAGGCCATCTGTTCGGCACGTTCGGCCACCTCGCCGTCGAGTCCCGGCGCAGGCGCGATCACCACCGCACACTGGCCTTTGCGCTGCACCGTCTCCACCACCGGCCACGCGGCTCCCTGACCGAACGGCGACCGCGCGATCATCGCCGACAATTCGCGCCGCATCTCGACCTTCTGCTCGACGATGAGATCGGCGCCGGCGTCGAACTGTGCGTCGAAGACCGCCATCGCCGCATCCCGGTTGTCGACGATCCACACGCCCCGACCGTCGTAACCACCGCGGATCGCCTTGAGCACCACCGCCCAGTCGTGGCGTTCACCGAATTCGATCAAACGGGCCCGCGCCACACCAAGATCGGCGGCGAGATCGGCGAAATCGGGCACCGGCAACCCCAACTCGGCGAGCCGAACCCGCATCGCGAGCTTGTCCTGGGCGAAGTGCAGGGCCGCCGACGGTGGCCGTACCGCCACGCCCTCGGACTCGAGGGTCTGCAGATGTTGCAGCGGAACGCCCTCATGGTCGAAGGTGAATGCCGTCGCTCCCGCGGCGGCCGCACGCAGGTCACCGATGTCGTCGTGAGATCCCACCACCACGTCCGCACTGACCTGCGCGGCCGGATCGTCCGCAGAGGCCGCGAGAACCCGCAGACACTGGCCGAGCGCGATGGCGGCCTGATGTGTCATCCGCGCGAGCTGCCCGCCACCGATCATCGTCACTGTGGGCACGCCGGTCTCCGACCAGGTCGGTGCATCTCGCGAAGTCACGCGGTCCATCGTGGCATGTCCGACTCGTCAGTCGCATATCCGACCGCCGCCGGGCGATCAGATCGGGTTTGTACACTCAGATCTTGTGCCTTTCATCGATGACGCGGTAGCTCGCCTTCCGGAGCCGATCCGCCTCCGATTGATGAAGCACCATGAACTCATCAAATTCGCCCTCGTCGGCGGCACGACGTTCGTGTTCGACCTGGTGATCTTCTACGCCCTCACCTTCTCGGTGCTCGGCAACAAACCGGTCGTCGCGCGCATCATCTCCGGAACGCTCGCGGTGATCCTGAGTTACATCCTCAATCGCGAGTGGGCGTTCAAGAACCGCGGCGGGCGCGAACGTCACCACGAAGCGTTCCTGTTCTTCTTCATCAGCGGCATCGGCGTCCTACTGGCCGCCGCACCGCTGTGGCTGGCCAACAACGTGTTCGACCTACGTTCCAACCTCGATCCCCTGCAACTGGCGGTCGTCGACTTCATCCTGGGCTTCCTCATCGGCAACATCCTGCAGATGGCGTTCCGGTTCTGGGCCCTGCGGAAGTTCGCCTTCCCGGTCGAACAGCTCAGCGGGGGTGAGGCCGGTTCCACCGACCTGCATCCCACCGAGGACGAACTCAACGATGAGGAACTCGGTCACGCCTGACGTTCGGCGGGGCGTCGACCGCCCGTGGACCGCCCGACGCTTCGCCGGTGTCACCGCTGCTGCCGTCGACGACACCCTCACGTGCGGTCGGCACCACGATGGCGAACACCGGCGGTCGTCGCGAGGTGAGTTCGAGTCGACCACCGTCGGCCTCGATCAGAGCGCGCGCCAACGACAGTCCCACCCCGCTGCCGAGACCACCCGAGAAGCCGCGGCGAAAGATGACAGACGCCTCGTCGTCGGAGACGCCCGGCCCCTCGTCGGACACCGTGATCCGGAGCATGTCTCCCTTGAGGTCGCTCACCGCGATCCGGCATTGCCCGGTCCCGTGCTGCAGTGCGTTGTCGACGAGGACGCTCACCGCCTCCCGTAGCCTGCCCGGTCCGGCACTGCGCGCCACCCCACCTCCCGAGAAGGACGTGGTCAACACGCGCCCGGCATTCTCGAACGACTGGGAGAAATCGCCTGCAAGCGTCTCCACCAGCCCGGCCACGTCGACGCGCTCGGGTTCGGACGGCTCGTCCCGGGAGGCCGACACCAGATCGTCGAGCTCCTTCGCGAGCCGCTCCACCTGTCCGAGCGCGGCCTCAGCCTCGGCAACCACGGCCGGATCGTCGTGCAACGAAAGCTCGTCGAGCCGCAGCTGGATGGCCGTGAGCCTGCTCCGGATCTGATGCGACACGTCGCCGACGATCTGCCCCTCACGCTCGAGTCTCAGGGCGATCTCGGTGTTGGCGTCGCCGAGAGCCCGCGACAACCGGTCGAGTTCGTTGATGCCGTAGGACTTCCACTGTGTCCGGAAGTCACCGCGCGCCATCGCCGCGGCCCGGTCGGCCAGGTCGGTGACCGGGTCGGCGATCCGTCCGGCCGTCACCGCCGCCACCACCGTGCCCGCCGCCACCGATCCGGCCACCACGATCGACACGATGCCGATCGCGGCCAGCTGATCGCTGCGAACCGAATTGAGCGGGATCTCCAGGATCAGGGTGCCCGCGTTACCGAGTCCGATGGAGTCGGTCATCGCGGGTCCATCGATCTGTGCGCCGATCGATCGGGAGCGCACACCGCCGTCGGTGGCGTAACGCAGTGTGAGCCGGCCGTCCTCGGGAAGCAGCAGGCGCAGCGATTCGCTGTCGATCACCGCGGGGTCGATCCGATCGTCGGCCTGCGACTGCCGGATCACCTGATCGGAAATCACCTTCAGACGCGAATCGAGAGTCTGATGAGCACTGTCGGCCACCCACCACCATGCGACGACGCTCAGCGGTACACCCAGCAACGCTCCGACCGCCAGGAGCATGGCGATCATCGTGTAGAGGACTCGGCGGCGCATGGGAGCGTATCGGTGGGACTCGGGCGGCTACGAGTCGAACCGGAATCCGACGCCGCGCACGGTCACGATGTGGCGCGGGCGATCACGGCGGTCGTCGCCGATCTTTCGCCGCAGCCACGAGATGTGCATGTCGAGGGTCTTCGACGAGCGCAGGTCCGCCGACCCCCACACCTCGGTCAGGATCTCGTCGCGCGACACCACCTGCCCGGCACGCTCCATCAGGAACCGCAGCAGATCGAACTCGCGGTTGGCCAGCACGATGTCCTGGCCGTTGATCAGCACCCGCCGACCGCGCGCGTCGAGCTGGATGTCGCCCCCGTCGAGCACCACGTCCACCCCCTGGCGGCGGCGCAGCAGGGCACGCACCCGCGCCAGCAACTCGGCCAGCCGGAACGGTTTTCCCACGTAGTCGTCGGCGCCGGCGTCGAGTCCCACCACGAAGTCCACCTCGTCGGTGCGTGCGGTGAGCATCAGCACCGCCAGCTCGGGGCGCTCCACGCGTATCCGGCGACATACCTCGAGCCCGTCCATCTCCGGTAGCCCGAGGTCGAGGATCAGCAGTTCGTAGCGGTGATCGAGTGCCTGCCCCAGCGCCTCGCCGCCGGTTCCCACCACGTCGCAGCCGTAGCCCTCACGCGCCAATGCGCGGGCGAGCGGTTCGGCGATCGCCGCGTCATCCTCGGCGAGCAGTACATCTGTCATCGGTCGGCTTCCAGTCTCGTGTCGGAGGGCATCGGATTCTCCCTGTTGCCATACTCGTCGTCGTCGCGATCGTCGAGGACCTCGTGGTAGAGCATGGCGTGTACCCGCTGCACCCGCGGGATGTCGTCGAAGGACAGCGGTTCGTCCGACGCCGACTCGATGATCAGCGTGCCGGTGCGGAACAGGCGGTCAACCAGCCCGTGACGGAACTCGACGGTGTTGATCCGGCGGATCGGGATGTCGATGCCCGATCGGGTGACGATGCCGTTGCGGTAGATCACCCGCCGGTCGGTGAGCACGAAATGCGTCGACGTCCACGACATGAGCGGACGCACGAAGAACCACACCAGGCAGGCCCCCCAGAGCACCGCGACCGCGATGTAGGCCACCATGGCGACGGTCGGGTCGAAGCCCGCCGAACCGATGACCCCGCACAGCGCCCCGGCCACGGCGGTCGCCACGATGAACAGCAGAAACGGCCCGATCAACCGCTTCCAATGCGGATGTCGATGCAGCACCACGCGCTCACCCGGCGCGAGGTTCTCCCGTGGGTAGGGCATGGATGTCAGCATATCCGCCCCCGACCGGGTGAAACGTCGCACGCCGCCGACGCGACCGTGGCGGTGGACACGCTGAGTACACTCGCCCGCATAGCCGCGTCAAAGGTCAGGAGACTGCATGAGCTACCGCGACCCCCGCGACCCGAGGGATCCCCGCACCGCCAGGTACGAGCCCGGCTACGCCCCGGAATCGCGTGCCTACAGCCAGCCCCCGGAAGGATCGTCGTACACCGAGCGGGCATACCAGCAGCCCCAGTACCAGCAGCCCGAGTATCAGCAGCCCGGAACCCAGCAGCCCGCGCGCAAGCGCATCGGCCCCGACATCAATCCGGGCATGTTCACCGGCGGCGTGGTGATGACCGGCGTGGTGACGGGCCTGGCGGCCTGGCTCGCCGCGTGGGTGATCCGGGCCATCGCCCAGCGCGTCAACGAAGCCGGGAACCTGGGTGTGTGGAATCCGGTGGCACAGGACGAGATCTGGTTCGCGGTCACCGGCTTCGTGTGCGCGCTGGCCGCCGGCGCACTCTGGTACGTGCTGCAGCTGATCACGCCGTCACCCAACCAGTTCTACGTCTGGATCGTGGGCCTGTTGATCGCGGCAGCGGTGGTCATCCCGCTGGTGCTCTCCGCGCAGATCTCCACCGGCATCGGGACGGCGGTGATGCATCTGATCATCGGCCTGCCACTGATCTCGCTGATCCCGGCCATGGGCGAGAAGAGCAAGCGCCGCTGAGTGTTCGGGCCTCGGCAGCGCGACCGGCCACCGGGCCAACCGCCGGCGCCACCGGGCCACCCGGCTACCGGGCCCGGCGCAGGTGCAGCACGTCCCCGGCGGCGGCGGTGACCCGAGCGCCGTCGGGCCGCTGCACCACGATGCGTCCCTGCTCGTCGACATCGGCGGCAGTGCCCTCGAGAACCTCGCCGCCCGGGAGTTGCAGCGTGATCTGCCTGCCGAGGGTGTCGCAGCGTTCCCGGTAACGCGCAGCGACCCCGGCGATGTCGTCGGGCCACGGCTGCGCCGCCAACGCCGTCAGGTATGCCGCGGCCAGCGCTGCGGGGTCCACCGGTGCACCTGTCTCCTCGAGCAGACTCGTCGCGGTGGGCACCGGCAGCTCCGCGGCCGACATGTTCGTGTTGATCCCGATCCCCACCACCACCACGCCACCGTCGGCGGCAGGTGTGAACTCGGCGAGGATGCCGGCGACCTTCTTCTCTCCGACGAGCACGTCGTTGGGCCACTTCAGCACCGGACGCACCCCGGTGGCACGGTCGATGGCCGTGGCCGCGGCGACGCCGGTGGCCAGCGACAACCAGCCGAGCTTCGCGGTGTCCGCACCGGAATCGAGCACGACGGAAATCGCCAGTTGCCCGCCCGCGGGAGCGCTCCACACCCGTGCGTGCCGCCCCCGCCCGGCCACCTGATCGGTGGTGATCCGGACGGTGCCCACGATCCCGGGCTCGAGTGCCCGCGCGGCGAGGTCGGCGTTGGTCGACCCGGTGGACGCCACCACCTCGATCGGCCCCCAGCGGCGCACCCCGGCCTCATCGAGGAGCGAGCCGATCCTGCGTTCGACGTCGTGCGTATCCGGTGCCTCGGCGGTCATGGTGCGAGCCTAGAACGTCACCGCCTGCACGCGGCCGGTTGACGTGCATCACAGCACTCTCGATAGCATCGACTCCCATGACCACTGCTTCGTCAGATTCCGGGGCCGCGCCCGACATCCACACCACCGCCGGAAAGCTCGACGACCTGCGGCAACGACTGGCCGAAGCGCGGTATCCGGTCGGCGAGGCAGCGGTGGACAAGATCCACGCCAAGGGCAAGCTCACCGCGCATGAGCGCATCACCTACCTGCTCGACGAGGGGTCGTTCGTCGAACTCGACGCGCTGGCCCGGCATCGCAGCACCAATTTCGGTCTGGCCGACCGTCGTCCGCTCGGCGACGGCGTGGTCACCGGCTACGGCACCATCGACGGCCGCGAGGTGTGCATCTTCTCCCAGGACGTCACCGTGTTCGGCGGCAGCCTCGGCGAGGTGTACGGCGAGAAGATCGTCAAGGTCATGGACCTCGCGATCAAAACCGGACGCCCGCTGATCGGCATCAACGAAGGCGCGGGCGCCCGTATCCAGGAGGGCGTGGTCTCCCTCGGTCTCTACGGCGAGATCTTCTACCGCAACGTCCGCGCGTCGGGCGTCATCCCGCAGATCTCCCTCATCATGGGTCCCGCCGCGGGCGGGCACGTCTACTCCCCCGCGCTCACCGACTTCACCGTGATGGTCGACCAGACCAGCCAGATGTTCGTCACCGGGCCCGACGTGATCAAGACGGTCACCGGCGAGGACGTCACGATGGAAGACCTCGGCGGCGCCACCACCCACATGACGAAATCGGGTGTGGCGCACTATGTCGGCTCCGACGAGGAGGACGCCCTCGACTACGTGAAGGACCTCCTCGGCTATCTGCCCAGCAACAACCGCGCCGACCCGCCGCGCCTGCCGGTGGATCAGCCCGCCGCCGGGTCGATCGAGGACACCCTCACCGAGGAGGACCTCGAACTCGACACGTTGATCCCCGACTCGGCCAATCAGCCCTACGACATGCACGAGGTGATCGAGCACATCGTCGACGACGGCGAATTCCTCGAGGTCCAGGCCGAACGGGCCACCAACATCATCATCGGTTTCGGCAGGGTCGACGGCCGCAGCGTCGGCATCGTGGCCAACCAGCCAACCCAGTTCGCCGGTTGCCTCGACATCAACGCATCGGAGAAGGCCGCACGCTTCGTGCGCACGTGCGACGCGTTCAACGTCCCGATCGTCACCCTCGTCGACGTGCCCGGCTTCCTCCCCGGCACCGACCAGGAATACAACGGCATCATCCGGCGCGGCGCCAAACTGCTCTACGCCTACGGAGAGGCCACGGTCGGCAAGATCACCGTGATCACTCGCAAGGCCTACGGCGGCGCCTACGACGTGATGGGTTCCAAGCACATGGGTGCCGACGTCAACCTGGCCTGGCCCACCGCGCAGATCGCCGTGATGGGCGCGTCCGGCGCCGTCGGATTCGTCTACCGGCATCGGCTGCTGGAAGCCGCGACCACCGGAGAAGACGTCGACGCGCTGCGCCTGCAACTGCAGGAGGAGTACGAGGACACCCTGGTGAACCCGTACGTCGCCGCCGAACGCGGTTACGTCGACGCCGTGATCCCGCCGAGCCACACCCGCGGCCAGATCGCCACCGCGCTGCGGCTGCTCGAACGCAAGGTGGTCAGCGTGCCGCCCAAGAAGCACGGGAACATCCCGCTGTGAGCACGGGGAACACGGGTGACGCAGACCCCACCACGAACGGCAGCGACGATTCCCGTCCGATGCTGCGGATCGTCTCGGGCAACCCCACCGACGAGGACATCGCCGCGCTGGTCGCGGTGCTGACCGCCGCCGGCGGTGGCCCGGCCCCGCATCACGACGCCGGTCCCCGCGACGACTGGGGACGCATCGAGGACAATCTGCGTTCGGCCTGGCCGGCCTCGACCGGATTCCTCCGCGGACGCTGGTGACCTCACACATCGAGGTCATCCTCGGGTCGGCGTCACCAGCCCGTCTGTCGGTGCTGCGACACGCCGGTCTCGCCCCGCGCGTCCTGGTCTCCGACGTCGACGAGGACGCGCTGCTCACCGAACTCGTCGGCGCCGACCCCGGTGACGCGGTGGCCCGCCTCGCCGACGCCAAGGCCGACGCGGTGGTCGCGAC
The DNA here is from genome assembly GCF_053588575.1 of Gordonia sp. NPDC003429. Taxonomy (NCBI): domain Bacteria; kingdom Bacillati; phylum Actinomycetota; class Actinomycetes; order Mycobacteriales; family Gordoniaceae; genus Gordonia; species Gordonia sp. NPDC003429. The sequence goes on along the minus strand of NZ_JBSFQF010000001.1, from coordinate 684,445 downwards.
GGTCCTCGCCGAACGGGCCGCGGCCCCCGACGTATCCGGACTGCCCGACGTGGTGATCCTGACCTGCGACTCGATGCTGCTGCATCGGGGCACGCTCTCGGGCAAACCACACACCGCCGACGCCGCGATCGCCCAGTGGAAACGGGTGCGCGGGACCGACGGCGAACTGCTCACCGGTCACTGTGCGATGCGGGTGTCGGGTCTCGACGTCGTCGGGCGCACCCACGACACAGCGTCGACGATCATCCGTTTCGGCCACGTGTCCGACGCGGAGATCGAGGCCTACGTGGCCACCGGCGAACCACTCGAGGTGGCCGGCGCCTTCACCCTCGACGGGCTCGGCGGCTGGTTCATCGACGGGATCGAGGGCGACCCGTCGTCGGTCATCGGCATCGGCCTGCCCACCGTGCGGCATCTGCTCGCTCGGCTGGGCATCGCCGTCGCCGACCTCTGGCGCCCCTGACGCCACCGCGCGCGGCAGAGCTCAGGCGAACACTTCGGGCCAGTAGCGGTGCAGACAGTCGATCGGCTGTCCCTGCCGGTTGTAGCTCGGTCCGGCGAACCCGAGGCTGATCGCCGCGATGCGCTGCGGGCTGGTGCCGTGACCCTCACCCGACCTCGCGTCGCCGATCTGGCCGAGCAGCGCCACCGCCTGCACGATGTCGGGAATCGAGAGCTGGTTACGTTTGAGTACCGTGGCCGCCCAGTTGCCGGCGAGACAATCGGCGATCAGCTCGTCGTTGTCCCCGTGCGGTAGGTCGGCGGCGGGCACCCCGCCGGATTTGGCGATGCGGTACACCACGTTGTGGCCGTACTCGTGTGCGATGACGGTGGCCGCGGTGAACTCACCGAGGAACGCCCCCGAACTGCCCAGCAGCCGACCGTTCCAGATGTCGACGAACGTCGACACCGGCAACACCACCGCGCCCTGCCGGCGTTGCCCGGCGCCGGTGGTCGCGGTGTCGAGCGGGCAGAAGAAGGCGTTGGGGGTGTCGGCCTGTACCAGTTCGCGGGCGCCATCGGCATTCGTGCACTGCGACAAGAACTCCCGGCCCTGCTTCACCAGTACCCGACCCGGCTGCGGCTGACCCCACCGCAGACCCGTGAACCACGCCCCCCAGGTGTCGTCGAGGTCGTCGAGCACCGAACCGATGTAGCCCGGAACGGTCTGCGGCGCGTTCGCCGCCGTGACCCTTCCGGTCATCAGGCTCTCCGACGGCGCCGAGAGCATCGGGCACACCGACGGCGTGCAGGCGCCCGGCACCGCGGCCGTGCCCGGTTCCGGCGATCCACCGGGGGTGGTGGCCGTGGGTGAGCTGGTCTCGGTGGTGGTCGGTGCCGAACCGGTCCGGGTCGCCGTGGCCGTGGTGGTCTCGGTGGGCTCGCCGTTGCGCGGGGACGACGACGAGCACGCAGCCACGGCGAGTACCGCGGCGAGGGCCACGACCACGACGGCCGCACGGAGGCACTGCGACGGGCACCTGTCGGGCGCGGGTCGGATCATGCGGGGAAATCTACCAACGGCCGCGGCCCGACCGAATCGACGGCCGACGAATGAATGACGCGATCTCGACTACGCTGTTGAAGGACCAACGCCGGTCCACCGCGCCGCATCGAGCCCAATGGGAGCTGGAGAACTGACCGTGAGTGTTGAAACCGACCCGAATCCGGCATTCGCCGAGTACGCGCATCCCGAGCGTCTGGTGACCACCCAGTGGTTGTCGGCGCACCTGGGCGCCAAGGGTCTCAAGATCGTCGAGTCCGACGAGGATGTGCTGCTCTACGACATCGGTCACATCCCGACGGCACAGAAGATCGACTGGCACCTGCACCTCAACGATCCGGTCACGCGGGACTACATCAACGGTGAGCAGTTCGCAGAACTGATGCGCAGCAAGGGAATCGAGCGCGACGACACCGTGGTGATCTACGGCGACAAGAGCAACTGGTGGGCCGCGTACGCGCTGTGGGTGTTCACCCTGTTCGGGCACGAGGACGTGCGGCTGCTCGACGGCGGGCGCGACGCGTGGATGTCGGAGGACCGCGACACCTCCTTCGACGTCCCCGAATATCCGCGCAGCGATTACCCGGTCGTCGAACGTGACGATTCACGGATCCGGATCTTCGCCGACGAGGTTCGCGCCGCGCTGGGTTCCGAACCGCTCGTCGACGTCCGTTCGCCGCAGGAGTACACCGGCGAACGCACCCACATGCCCGACTATCCCGAGGAGGGCGCGCTGCGCGGCGGACACATCCCCACCGCGGTCTCCATCCCCTGGGCCAAGACGGTCCGATCCGACGGGCGTTTCCGCCCGCGGGCCGAACTCGACGAGATCTACGACGGCCTCGATCCCGCCACCGCCACCATCGCCTACTGCCGTATCGGTGAGCGGTCGAGTCACACCTGGTTCGTCCTGACGCATCTGCTCGGTTTCACCAACGTCCGCAACTACGACGGCTCGTGGACCGAGTGGGGCAACGCGGTCCGTGTACCCATCGCCGTCGGCGATGCGCCCGGCGAAACCCCCGGGTGAACCGGCCATGGCCGCCCTTCCACCGGCCCTCGCCGAGATCGTCGACGACTTTGCTGCGCTTGGCGATTCGGACAAGGTGACGCTGCTGCTCGAGTTCGCGGGCGAGTTACCCCCGCTGCCCGAGTATCTCCACGAGGAGGCCATGGAACCGGTACCGGAGTGCCAGTCGCCGGTGTTCCTCTCCGTCGACGCCGCCGACCCCGCGGCGGTGCGCCTGTTCTTCAGCGCACCGCGGGAGGCGCCCACCACCCGCGGATTCGCGTCGATACTGGCGCAGGGACTCGACAGCGAACCGGCCGAGGTCATCCTCGACGTGCCGGGCGACTTCTACCACGACCTCGGACTCGACGCGGCGGTCAGTCCGCTGCGCCTGCGCGGCATGGCCGGAATGCTCGGCCGCATCAAGAATCAGGTGCGCACACAGACCGGGCGCCGGTGAGCACCGCCGGAACGGCACGCCGATGAAGTTCGTGCAGATCCTGGAAGAGCCGATCGCCCCCGGCGGGCTCGTCGAATGGGTGCCGTCGGTCCGGGGCGGGCTGGCCGCGTGGGACAGCGACTCCCGGCTCACCTCACACAACCACGAGCAGCATCTGCGCTCGGCGTTCGAGTACCGGGCCCGTACCCGGCGCGAGGGCGGCCGCGAGTCGTGGCTCGGCCTGGTGATCGAGTTCGACGAACCCCTGTCGATCCCCGCGATCCGCGCCACCCTGCTCACGTGGATCGACCGCCACGAGGTGCTGCGCAGCCACGTCGTACTGACCGGCGACGGGCTGACCCGGCTCACCACCGCACCGGGCACCGTCGGACTCAAGATGGGCCGGATCGGCTGGTACAACGAGTCCGGTCCGCTGACCGAGCAGGTCGCCGGGGCCTTCGACCGGGCAACCGCTCCCCTGCAATGGCCGGCCTACCTGTTTGCCACGGTGGGCCGGGAGGATTCCTTCACCCTGCTGTTCGCCGCCGACCACTCGCTGGTCGACGGGTACTCGCTGATCACGGCGCAACACGAACTCGTCACGCTCTACCAGTCGCAGCGCGACCATCGCGACGTCGAGTTACCCGAGGTGGGCAGTTACGTCGACTTCAGCGCGCAGGAACGCCGACTGGCCGATCAGACCGGCGCCGACCATCCCGCGGTGCCCACGTGGTCGACGTTTCTGCGGGCGGGCCGAGGCGACATGCCACCGTTCAATGACGGCCTCGGCGGTGAACGCGTTCCCGGTACCGAACCCGACCCGGCCACCGACCCGCCGCAGCAATCGGTGTCGGGGGTGGTGGTCGACGACGACGCGGCCAACCGGTTCACCGCGGTGTGCTCGCAGGCGGGCGGCACGCTGGCCGCCGGTGTTCTGGCCGCGTTCGCGCTGGCCCATCACGGCCAGACCGGCGACTCGGAATTCCGCTGTGTGCTGCCGCGTCACACCCGTGACGAATCCCGGTGGCTCACCGCGCTGGGCTGGTTCGTCGCGGTGGCCCCCTTCTGTCTGGACATGTCCGACTCCCCCACCTTCGATCAGGCGGTCGCGCGCGCCACCACCGAACTCAAACGGGCTCGCCAGGGGGCGTCGTTGCCGTTCCTGCGGGTGGCCGGCCTGATGGGCTACCGGGGCGAACCGCGCTTTGTGATCTCGTTTATCGACACCCGGTACGCACCCGGCGCCGCGGCGGCCGACGCCGGCCGCGCCCGGGTCATCCGCAGCCACAGCTACTCCCCCGACGAGGTGTTCATCTGGATCAACCGGACGCCGTCGGGGATGCGGTTGTCCGCGCGTTTTCCCGCCGACGACAGCGACCCGGACACGCAGCCCGTGCGCCGCTATCTGAAGGATTTCGTCGACCTGGTGCGCACGGTCGGAGACGAGAGCACGTTCAGCATTCAGAGGTGACCCTCGCCGTCACCGATCGTTTGATCGGTGGGTTAGGGTGAACCCCGGACCACCGACAACCCACGCTCAGTAGTCAGGCCCCAGGAGAACAAGTGCCCAGTCCCACGATCAGCAAGATCCTCATCGCCAACCGGGGAGAGATCGCCGTCCGCGTCATCCGGGCCGCTCGTGACGCAGGTATCCCCAGCGTCGCGGTGTATGCGGAACCCGACGCGAACGCGCCGTTCGTGCGGCTGGCAGACGAGGCCTTCGCGCTGGGCGGGCAGACTTCGGCGGAGTCGTATCTGGCCATCGACAAGCTTCTCGACGCGGCCGCCAAGTCCGGCGCCAACGCCGTTCACCCCGGGTACGGCTTCCTGTCGGAGAACGCCGACTTCGCGCAAGCGGTCATCGACGCCGGGCTGATCTGGATCGGTCCGTCGCCGCAGTCGATCCGCGACCTCGGCGACAAGGTGACCGCACGCCACATCGCGCTGCGCGCGGACGCGCCGATGGCCCCGGGCACCAAGGACCCGGTCAAGGACGCCGACGAGGTGGTGGCCTTCGCCGAGGAGTTCGGTGTCCCGGTGGCCATCAAGGCGGCGTTCGGTGGCGGTGGTCGCGGCATGAAGGTGGCCTACTCCATCGAGGAGATCCCCGAACTGTACGAGTCGGCGCACCGTGAGGCCACCGCCGCGTTCGGCCGCGGTGAGTGTTTCGTCGAGCGTTATCTCGACAAGGCCCGCCACGTCGAGGCACAGGTGATCGCCGACCAGCACGGCAACGTGATCGTTGCCGGCACCCGCGACTGCTCGCTGCAGCGCCGGTTCCAGAAGCTCGTCGAGGAGGCCCCGGCGCCGTTCCTCACCACCGAGCAGCGTGAGCGCATTCACTCGTCGGCCAAGGCGATCTGCCGCGAGGCCGGCTACTACGGTGCGGGCACCGTCGAATTCATGGTGAGCGCCGACGGCCTCATCTCGTTCCTGGAGGTCAACACCCGACTGCAGGTGGAGCATCCGGTGACCGAGGAGACCGCGGGCATCGACCTGGTGCGCCAGCAGTTCCGCATCGCCAACGGCGAGAAGCTGGAGCTCTCCGCCGACCCCGAACCCCGCGGGCACGCCTTCGAGTTCCGCATCAACGGCGAGGACGCGGGACGCAACTTCCTGCCGGCCCCCGGCCCGGTGACCGTCTACCACGAGCCTGCGGGTCCCGGTGTGCGCGTGGATTCCGGTGTGGAGCAGGGCAGCGTGATCGGCGGACAGTTCGATTCGATGCTGGCCAAGCTGATCGTCACCGGCGAGACCCGCGAGCAGGCGCTCGAACGCGCCCGCCGCGCGCTGTCGGAGTACCGCATCGAGGGCCTGGCCACGGTGTTGCCGTTCCATCGTCACATCGTGTCCAACCCCGCCTTCGTCGGGCGGACCACCGACGACGGCACCGAGACGTTCGACGTGTACACCAAGTGGATCGAAACCGAGTGGGACAACCCGATCGAGCCGTACACCGGTGGCGAGCCCATCGAGGACGAGGAGCTGCCGCGGCAGAGCGTCGTCGTCGAGGTCGGTGGACGTCGCGTCGAGGTGTCGCTGCCCGGTGACCTGGCGCTCGGTGGCGGCGGGTCGGCGGCGCATGGCGTCGTGCACAAGAAGCCCAAGCCGCGTGCCCGCAAGAAGGGTGGCGGTGCTGCCGCCTCCGGCGACGCGGTGACCGCACCGATGCAGGGCACCGTGGTGAAGATCGCTGTCGAAGAGGGCAAGCAGGTGGCCGCGGGCGATCTGGTGGTGGTCCTGGAGGCCATGAAGATGGAGAACCCGGTGACCGCGCACAAGGACGGTGTGGTCACCGGCCTGGCCGTCGAGGCCGGCGCGGCGGTCACCCAGGGCACCGTTCTGCTCGAACTCAAATAGAGCTCAGCAGGTGGAGCCGGTCGAGATCAATGCCGGTTCGTGGTATCTGCGCGGCCTACGTGCCGATGATCGGCTCTCGGATGCGGCCGCCCTCGCAGAACTGGGTGTCGATGACCCGGCGCGATACGTGGCGAGCAGCGACGCCGGCTGGCGAGACGAAACCACGTTCACCTGGGCGGTGTGTGTGCCGACCACCGGTGAGTTGATCGCACTGATCGGGCTGACCCCGGCCGCCGACGCGACGAAATCCGGTGCAGCCCAGTCCGACGCAGCCCCGTCCGGCACAGAGGAGTCCGGTGCAGCGGTGCTCTCCGGCTGCTGCCGCGCCGGCGGAGCCGACGCGATGACTGCCGCGGTGGCCCCGGTGTCCCGATTCGCTGCCGGTGCCCTCGGCCTGTCGGTGACCGGCGCATTGATCGATGCCATACCGCCGGTGATTGTGTGACGGAGTGGACAGCTCGATCCCGGACTCACCTTGCGGTGCGGTTGCGTTGAACTCTGGGAGGGAGGGAAATCCACCACAATCACGGAGGTTTCACACCATGGCAGATTTTCACAACATCACGGTGCTCGGTGCAGGCGTACTGGGCTCCCAGATCGCCTTCCAGTCCGCGTTCAAGGGTTTCGACGTCATCTCCTATGACGTCAGCGACAAGGCACTCGCGGCTGCGGAGAAGCGCTTCGACGGCCTCGTCGAGACGTACAAGGCCGAGGTTCCCGACGCCGGGAACGGCGCCGCGGAGGCCGGCCGCGCCCGCATCACACTGACCAGCGACCTGGCCAAGGCCGTCGCCGACGCCGACCTCGTCATCGAAGCGGTGCCCGAGGTTCTCGAACTCAAGCAGGAGATCTACCGCAAGCTCGCCGACCTCGCGCCGGCGAAGACGGTATTCGCCACCAACTCGTCGTCGCTGCTGCCCAGCGACCTCAAGGCATGCACCGGCCGCCCCGACCGATTCCTCGCACTGCACTTCGCCAATCGCGTGTGGCAGTTCAACACCGCCGAGGTGATGGGGACCAGCGACACCGACCCCAAGGTCTACGACGAGGTGGTCGAGTTCGCCAAGCAGATCGGGATGGTGCCGATCCAGCTGCACAAGGAGAAGGCCGGCTACGTCCTCAACACCCTGCTGATCCCGTTCCTCAACGCCGGACTCGAACTCGTCGCCGGCGGCTACGCCGACCCCGAGGATGTCGACGAGACGTGGCGGATCGCCACCGGATCACCGCTGGGCCCGATGCAGATCTACGACGTGATCGGGCTGGAGACGCCGTACAACATCCTGATGAACGGCGACCAGGGCAACCGGCACCTCGGTGCCTGGCTCAAGGCCAACTACATCGACGAGGGCAAGCTGGGCATGGCCAGCGGCGAAGGCTTCTACACCTACCCTGCCAAGTCTTCCGCCTCCTGAGGTCGGGTCCGCCGAGTCGGTGGGCTCACACCCCGATTCGGTCGGCTCACCGGTGATCCCGGTCGAGTCCCGAGGCCAGATCCGAACACTCCACCTCGACGACGCTGTGGGCGTGTGCGCGCAGATAGCGCGCCGCGCCCACATCGCCGTCGAGGGAGTCGATCACCCCGTCGAGGTGCTCGGCTCCCAGATACACCGGGTGGCCGGGGCGCCCGCGATAGGTGACGCGCACCAAACGGTCCGGTGCACGGGCGGCGGCGTCGAGGAGCCGGCCGACCACCTCACCGCCGACGTCGGGCATGTCAACAACATGTAAAACCACACCGGCGAACCGGTTGCGGCTCCGCGCCCACCGCAACGCCGCGCGCACCGTCGCCGACAATCCGTCCGACCAATCGTCCACCACCAGCCCGACGGTGTCGTCGGGTGGTTCGATCACCGCCGCACCCATCGCCACGGCCACCTCGTCGCATCCCCCACCACGTAGTGCCGCCACCGCATTGCGTAGCCATACTCCTTGTGCAGCAAGGATTTTCGGCTGCCCGAAGCGCGTTCCGGCACCCGCCGCGAGTACCACGCCGGCCACCGACGTCCCCGTGCGCGCGCGACCGGGGTTCCCGTCGGGTGATCGCAGAGTCATGATGTGCGCCGATGGTAGGCGCACCCGTCCGTTCTGTCCCCTTTACCCAGGCGAAATATACGATCCGCGCCTCGCGCGAATGCGGCCCGCGGTCCACTATTTATCTGCCGGTGAGCCGCGCCACGTCCATGGCGCACGAAAGCACACCGACGCAGTGGGCACAGTCGCGCTTGGGCACAGTCGTGTGAAGGGGATCTCGTCATGGCAACCGATTCGGCACCGGCCGCACCGGCCAAAAAGAACAAGAGGGTTCATCCCGTCGATCAGGTGCCACCACCCGGCAAACTCGTCGCGCTCGGCGCCCAGCACGTCGTCGCCTTCTACGCCGGAGCCGTGCTGGTGCCGATCCTGATCGCCAACGCGATCGGCCTCGACAGCGCCGACCTCACCAAACTCATCACCGCCGACCTGTTCACGTGCGGCATCGCCTCGCTGTTGCAGTCGGTGGGCATCTGGAAGATCGGCGTGCGGCTGCCGCTGCTGCAGGGCATCACCTTCGCCACGCTGGCACCGGTGATCCACATCGCCAACCAGAACGGCGGCGGCACCGTCGGCCTGCAGACGGTCTACGGCGCGGTGATCGCCGCCGGTGCCTTCACCTTCCTCATCGCCCCGTACTTCGCCAGGCTGATCAGATTTCTGCCCCCCGTGGTGACCGGAACGCTGATCACCATCATCGGCGTCTGCCTGATCCCGGTCGGTGCCGGCGACGCGGTCACCAACCCCGTCGGCGAGAACGCCGGCCTGCACGACTCCGCCAACTGGAAATGGGTCTGCTACACCCTCGGCACCATCCTGCTGATCGTGTTGATGCAGCGCTTCTTCAAGGGCTTCATGGCGACCATCGCGGTGCTGCTCGGACTGGTGGTGGGCACGCTGGTCGCCTGGCTGTGCGGCGACGCCTCCTTCACCGACGTCGGCAAGTCGAGTTGGCTGGGCTTCACCCCGCCGTTCTATTTCGGATGGCCGCGCTGGGACATCGTCGCCATCGTCTCGCTGATCGTGGTGCTGCTCGTGGTGGCCGTCGAATCCACCGGCTCGGTGTTCGCCACCGGTGAGATCGTCGGTAAGCGCATCCGCAAGGAAGACATCGCGGCCACCGTGCGCGCCGACGGACTGGCCACCGTGATCGGCGGCTCGTTCAACTCGTTCCCCTACACGGCGTTCTCCGAGAACGTCGGCCTGGTGCGGCTGACCGGCGTCAAGAGCCGCTGGGTGGTCGCCTGCGCCGGCTGCATCATGATCATCCTCGGCCTGATCCCCAAGCTCGCCGGTGTGGTGCAGTCGATTCCGTCGCCGGTACTCGGCGGCGCGGCGCTGATCATGTTCGCCACCGTCGCCATCGTCGGCATCCAGACGCTCACCGCGGTCGACTTCACCGACCACCGCAACCTCATCATCGCCGCCACCTCACTGGCCGTGGCGCTCTACGTGCAGTTCTCGCAGTCGTCGACGCCGACGTCGGTCATCGAGAAGGGCGGCGAGGTGGTCAAGGTGCCCGCCCTGCCCGGCGTGGACGAGGCGATGCCCAACATCTTCCTTCAGATCCCCTTCTCCACCGGCATCACGATGGGTGCCATCACCGCGATCCTGTTGAATCTCTTGTTCTTCCACATCGGATCGCGGGGACCGGCGGTGGCCGGCGGCGGCGCCATCACACTCGACGAGGTCAACAAGATGACCCGGGAGATGTTCCGCGACGTCTTCGGCGAGGTGGTGCAGAGTGTCGACTGGGTGCTCGACCGCGCCTGGGCGCAGCGGCCTTTCGAGGACGTCCACGACCTGCGCATCGCCTTCCAGGAGGCCATGCTCACCGGCAGCGACGAGCAACAACTCCAGCTCATCAAGGCGTTCCCCGACCTGGGCGCCGAAGACGAGACGGGGACGTTGAGGGCGGTCGACCACAAGGGTCTCTCCCACCTCGAGGAGACCGAGCACGAGAACGTGGTGAACCTGGCGTCGGCCTACCGCGATCACTTCGGCTTCCCGCTGGTCATCTGCGCTCGGGAGACCGAACGCTACGACAGGGTGCTGCGCAACGGCTGGGCGCGGATGGACAACTCGGAGATCTCCGAGAAGTCGTTCGCGCTGATCGAGATCGCCAAGATCGTCAACTACCGATTCGACGATCTCGTGGCCGACGCAAACCCGATCACCTCGGCCCGGTTCAGCCGCCAGCCCGAGCTCTCGTAGGCTGTCCGCGTGCGACGCGTGGATTGGCGAGGATTGTCCAGTTTCAACGACCTGACCGAACGTCAGGCCATCGGATCGCTCTACGAGTGCTGCAGTTCGTCGATCTGGGCGCTGCGGGTGGCGCGGGCCCGCCCGTTCTCCGACGACGAGGCGCTGCTCGAATACGCCGACCTGATCCTCGCCGAACTCACCGAGGCCGACCTCGACGAAGCCCTGGCCGGGCATCCACGGATCGGTGACCGTCCCGACAACCCGTCGTCGTCGCGGGAGCAGTCGGGTGTCACCGGGGCCGATCCGGCGGTGCTGGCCGAACTCAAGGAACTCAACAAGGCCTACGACGAGAAGTTCGGGCATGTGTATCTGGTGTTCGCCAATGGCCGGCCCGCCGACGAACTGCTGGCGATCCTCAAGGAACGCCTGCGCAACGACGCCGAGACCGAACGCCGGGTGATGCGGATGGAACTGGCCAAGATCAACCGCAGCCGCCTGCAGCGCATGCTGACCCCCGCGGTGCAGTTCGTCGATGACTAGGGTGACACCATGACAGGTCTGTCCACGCACGTCCTCAACGCCGTCTCCGGCGCCCCCGCGGTGGGGATGTCGGTGAGCCTGCGCGCCGTCGACGGCGAGGAACTCGCCACCGGGGTCACCGACGACGACGGCCGCATCTCCCAGGTGAACCGGGATCCGTTGGCGCCCGGCACATATCACCTGGTCTTCGCCACCGGTGAATGGTTCGACGGCAACGGGATCGTCGGCTTCTTCCCGCAGGTCGACATCTGCTTCACCGTCGACGACCCGTCCCGGCACTATCACGTCCCGATCCTGCTGAGTCCGTACTCGTACTCCACCTATCGCGGTAGCTGACGGTTCACGATCTCGGCAAACCCCGGTGCGGCGGCGACGGCGTCGATCACCGACCCACGGTCGGTGAGGTCGTAGGCAAAGGTGCTGATGCCGCGGCACAGAGGGTGCAGGACACCCTCACCGCAACGTCCATTACGCTGGTTCGCGCAGTTGGTTCGTCCGCGCGCACCGTGATCGCAGCGCGCGGCGTCGAGCCCGGTCCCGGATTCCGTCCGGCTCCCCGGGTGAGAGGGAATCCGGTGTGAATCCGGAACTGTCCCGCAGCGGTATGTCGGAACGACCGCCGTCATCAGCACTGGGCGCACTGCGCCCGGGAAGCGACGGCCAGTAGGTGTAACGCCCGTCCGGGTGTGCGAGCCGGCGAGTCCGAAGACCTGCCTGCTGTACCGGCCGCGCCGCGGCCGGTGGCTCGCCGCCTCGAGGACTGGGCGCAGGTCGATCATGCCATCCGTGGTGCCCGCTCGGTGCGGCACCCGTGGCTTGTCGATGCTCCCTGCAGGGCGGTGAACCGTTGACATCCAGTGCAGGAGTACACGACTCATGTCCATCAGTTCCCATGCCGGCGCCTCCGCGGGTCCCACCTCGGGGCCGGTCGCCGCGCCGTTCACCACCACCGTTCCCGGCACCGGACGTATCGGTCCGCGCCGCGAACTCAAACGCGCCGTCGAGGGCTACTGGCGCGGCACGGTCGGCGCCGCCGACCTCGAACAGACCGCCGCCGGGTTGCGCCGCGACACCATCGATCAGTTGGTCGCGGCCGGATTCGACTCGATCCCGATCAACACGTTCTCCTACTACGACCAGATGCTCGACGCCACCGTGCTCTTCGATGCGCTACCGGAGCGTTTCACGGCAGTCGACAACGATCTCGACCGCTACTTCGCCGCGGCCCGCGGCACCGGCGACCTCACGCCGATGGAGATGACGAAGTGGTTCGACACCAACTACCACTATCTCGTTCCTGAGATCTCCCCCGACACCACATTCGGACTCAACCCCGCCAAGCTTCTCGGCGAGGTGTCCGAGGCCCACGCCGCGGGTGTCCCGGCCCGCCCGGTGATCATCGGACCGATCACCTATCTGGCGCTGGCCAAGGCCGTTGACGGCGGCGTCGACCCGCTGCGTCGCCTCGACGACCTGCTGCCGCGGTACACCGAACTGCTCACTCTGTTGGCGGCGACCGGTGTCGGCTGGGTGCAGATCGACGAGCCCGTACTGGTCACCGACATCGCCGAGGGCCTTCCGGCGCTGGCACACGCGGTGTACTCGGCGCTGGCCGCTCCGGCCGGGCGCCCGGCGATCCTGGTCAGCACCTACTTCGGCGATCCCGGCGAGTCGCTGGCCGCACTGGCCCGCACACCGGTGGAGGCGATCGGCGTCGACCTGGTCGAGGGCTCGGTGGACTCCGTGGTCGCCGTACCCGAACTGGCCGGCAAACTGCTCGTCGCCGGAGTGGTCGATGGCCGCAATGTGTGGCGCACCGACCTCGACAAGGCGCTCGCCACACTCGGAACTGTGCTGGGCTCGGTACGGGCACTGGCGGTGTCGACGTCGTGCTCCACCCTGCACGTGCCCTACACGCTCGACGGTGAGAACGAACTCGACGCGAATCTGCGTGGCTGGCTGGCCTTCGCCGCCGAGAAGTACCACGAGGTGGCCACCTTGTCGCGGGCGCTGCGCGACGGGCGCGAGTCGCAGGCAGAGGCGTTCGCAGCGTCGGCCGCCGCCCTGTCCACCCGGGCCACCGATCCGCGTGTGCACGTGGCGTCGGTGCGCGAGCGGCTGGACGCGATCTCGGCCGGCGACGTGACCCGCGGTCGGGCCGCCGAACGGATAGAAGCGCAGAACACACGGCTGCAGCTGCCGGTGCTGCCGACCACCACGATCGGCTCCTATCCGCAGACGTCGTCGATCCGGCTGGCGCGCGCCGCCCTGCGTTCCGGCGAGATCGACCACGCCGGATACGAGCGCCGAATGAAAGCGGAAATCGCCGATGTGGTTGCGCTGCAGGAGACGCTCGGCCTCGACGTGCTGGTGCACGGCGAGCCCGAGCGCAACGACATGGTGCAGTACTTCGCCGAACAGCTCGACGGCTTCTTCGCCACCACGAACGGCTGGGTGCAGTCCTACGGCACCCGCTGCGTCCGTCCGCCGATCCTCTTCGGCGACGTCGTGCGTCCACGACCGATGACCGAAGACTGGATCACCTACGCGCAGTCGCTGACCGACAAACCGGTCAAGGGCATGCTCACCGGTCCGGTCACCATCCTGGCGTGGTCGTTCGTCCGCGACGACCAACCGCTGTCGGTGTCGGCCAACGAGATCGCGCTCGCCATCCGGGACGAGACCATCGACCTGGAACGGGCCGGTGTCAGCATCATCCAGGTGGACGAACCGGCCCTGCGCGAACTACTGCCACTGCGCGACGCCGACAAACCCGCGTATCTGGACTGGGCGGTGCGGGCGTTCCGGCTGGCGACGTCGGGCATCACCGACGCCGTGCAGATCCACACCCACCTGTGCTACTCCGAGTTCGGTGAGGTGATCGGCGCGATCGCCGATCTCGATGCCGACGTCACCTCGATCGAGGCGGCCCGCTCGGCGATGGAGGTGCTCGACGACCTCAACGAGGTGGGCTTTGCCAACGCTGTGGGTCCTGGCGTGTACGACATCCACTCGCCGCGCGTCCCGTCCCCCGCGGAGATCGAGGTGTCGCTGCGGGCGGCACTGGCCGCGGTGGGGCCGCAACGGCTGTGGGTGAATCCCGACTGCGGCCTGAAAACCCGCACCACCGAGGAGGTCACCGCGGCACTGACCAACCTGGTGTCGGCTGCCACCGTGGTGCGTTCCGAAGTCGGCTGAGTTCGCATGTGTCCAGAAGGGTCACCGCTCGGCATGCCGAGTGGTACCGGTACATGTGCCCGGCTACAGCGGTGACCTTTCTGGCGCTTGCTCGGCCGCAAGCTCGCGCCTCTTCGCTCCCCGTGTCCGCCACCGCGGCGGACGCATCTCGCTCACCAGCACACCCACCACGATCAGCGCCGCTCCCGCAAGCGCGGGCGCGGGCAGTCTCTCACCGGCCAGCCTGCCGAAGAGGCCCGCCCACACCGGTTCCCCGGTGTAGATCACGGTGGCCCGGGTGGGCGAGACGAACTTCTGAGCCCAGTTCATCGTCAGCTGGATCACGATGCTCGCCGCACCCATGCCCACGGCGGCGAGCAGCCACACCCACGAGAACGACGGCACCGACTCGCCGGCCACCGGCATCACCAGGAACGAGAGTCCCCCGCCGACGAGCAGTTGGATGATGGTGACGCGCTGGATGTTGACGCGTCCGGCGAAGAAGCCGATGAGCAGGATCTCGCCCGCGCAGCCGATCGCACCGAGCAGCGTCGCGAACTCACCAGCGCCGAAGCCAAGGCCGCCGGCGTCGCGTCCGGAGAGCAGCAGCAGGCCGACGAAGGCGAGGGTGACGCCGATCCAGCTCATCACACCGGGCCGCTTGCGGAAGATCGCCCACTGCGCCACCGGCACCAGCGGCACGTACATGGCCGTGATGAACGCCGACTTGCTCGAGCTGATCGACTGCAGCCCAAAGGTTTGCAGGCTGTAGGCGAATGCCAGCATGAGTCCGATCGAGACCCCCGCCACGACGTCGAGACGCGTGATGCCCCGCAGCGACCTGCCGAAGACGAGAAGTCCGAACAGACCGGCAACGGTGAAACGCAGTCCGACGAAGAACAGCGGTCCGCTGTGGGCCATCGCGGTGTGTACCACCAGGAAGGTGCCGCCCCAGATCGCGGTCACCGCGATGAGGGCCAGTTCGTGACGGCCGAGCTGGATACCCCCTCGGTCGCGGGCCGGATCTTTGCGCAACATAGTGCACAAGCTTAGGGGTAATATAGTGCGCATGCCAAGTCGACGATCCGACGTGCTGGCTCACGTGGGCCGCAACCTGCGCGATCTGCGCCGGCAGAGCGGTCTGAGCCAGGCGGCCCTCGCCGACTCGTCCGGCATCAGCAGGCGCATGATCGTCAACCTCGAGGGCGGCGACACCAACATCAGTCTCGCCAGCCTCGACCGGCTCGCCGAAGCGCTCGGCGTCCGCTTCGTCGACATGGTGCGCGACCCGGACAGCCACTCCCGCGATCTCGACGTGGTGGCCTGGCGTGGCGAGGACGAACACAGCGTCGGAGTGCTGCGGACCAGCGTCCCCGCACGCCACGAGGTGCAGCTGTGGACCTGGACGCTGGGCCCGGGCGAACGCTACGACGCCGAGCCCGACCCGGACGGCTGGTTCGAAACGGTGCTCGTCGCCTTCGGCCGGTTACGCATCGCCTTCGCCGACCCGCAGTCCCCCGACATCGACCTCGACCCCGGCGAGCACACCACCTACCCGAGCTCGCAGACCTACTCCTACGTCAACATCGCCGACGGCACCACGCGATTCGTCCGCAACGTGATCAACTGAGCGCCGACCACTCGCGCGGGAAGGTCGCGTCGCGCTCAGCCGATCTCGATGAGCAGATCGCCCGGCGACACCTGCTGCACCGACCCGATCGCCACCCGCGACACCTTGCCGGCGACGGGCGCGGTGATGGTGGCCTCCATCTTCATGGCCTCGATGGTGCCGATCGCGGCGCCCGCGGCCACCTCGTCACCCACATCCACCGACAGCGACACCACGCCCGCGAACGGCGCACCGACGTGGCCCGGGTTGGACCGGTCGGCGCGCTCGGCGGTGGCCACCTTGGAGTCCACCGAACGGTCACGCACCGCGATCGGCCGCAACTGTCCGTTGAGCACACACATCACGGTGCGCATGCCGCGCTCGTCGGGTTCGCTGATCGCCTCGAGACCGATGAGCAGTTCCACCCCGGGCTCGAGTTCCACCCGGTGTTCCTCGCCGTAGCGCAGTCCGTAGAAGAACTGGTTCGCCGAGAGCCGCGATGTGTCGCCGTAGGCGTCGCGGTGCTCGGTGTACTCGCGGGTCGGGCCGGGGAACAGCAGCCGGTTGAGCGTCTCCTGCCGCCCGCGCCCGGACTCGTCGAGCGCGGCGGAGTCGGCGGCCGACACCTCGGCGGTCGGTCGGGGCGCCGAACGCCCGGCCAGCGCTCGCGTACGCAGCGGCTCGGGCCAGCCGCCGGCGGGTTCACCGAGTTCACCGCGCAGGAAACCGATCACCGAATCGGGAATGTCGTAGGCGCCCGGATCGGCGGCGAATTCCTCGGGTGCGATGCCCTGCCCGACGAGCGCCAGGGCGAGGTCGCCGACCACCTTCGACGACGGCGTCACCTTGATCAGCCGGCCGAGCATGGTGTCGGCGGCCGCGTAGGCCTCCTCCACCGCCTCGAAGCGGTTACCCAGGCCCAGCGCGATGGCCTGCTGCCGCAGATTCGAGAGCTGACCGCCGGGAATCTCGTGCGAGTACACCCGTCCGGTGGGTGCGGGTACGCCGGATTCGAAGGGCGCGTACACCTTTCGCACCGCCTCCCAATACGGTTCCAGATCGCACACCGCCCCCAGGTCCAGGCCCGTGTCGTGGTCGGTGTGCGCGAAGGCCGCGACGATCGCCGACAGCGGCGGCTGGCTCGTGGTGCCGGCCAGCGGACCGCCGGCCCCGTCGACGGCGTCGGCGCCGGCCGCCACCGCCGCGAGGTAGGTGGCCAGCTGCCCGCCCGGTGTGTCGTGGGTGTGCACGTGGATCGGCAGATCGAACTCGCGGCGCAGCGCCGACACCAGGCGGGTGGCCGCCGGCGCCCGCAACAGCCCGGCCATGTCCTTGATGGCCAGGATGTGCGCACCGGCCTCGACGATCTGCTCGGCCAGCCGCAGGTAGTAGTCGAGGGTGTAGAGATCCTCGGCGGGATCGGCCAGATCGCCGGTGTAACTCATCGCGACCTCGGCGACGGCGCGGCCCGTCTCGCGGACGGCGTCGACGGCCGGTCGCATCTGGTCGATGTTGTTGAGTGCGTCGAAGATCCGGAAGATGTCGATGCCGACCTCGGTGGCCTCGGCGACGAAGGCGGTGGTCACCTTGGTGGGGTACGGCGTGTACCCGACGGTGTTCGCGCCGCGCAGCAGCATCTGCAGGCAGATGTTGGGCATCGCCTCACGCAACTGCGCGAGCCGGTCCCACGGATCCTCCTTGAGGAACCGCAAGGCGACGTCGTAGGTGGCCCCACCCCAGCACTCGACGCTGAGCAACTGCGGGGTCAGCGCGGCCACATAGGGGGCCACGGCGATCATGCCGCTGGTGCGCACCCGGGTGGCCAGCAACGACTGGTGGGCGTCGCGGAACGTGGTGTCGGTGACCCCGACCGCCGGCCGCTCCCGCAGATCCCGCGCGAAGCCATCGGGCCCCAGCGAGAGAAGTCGTTGCCGCGACCCGTCCGGCGGCGAGTCGAGTACCCCGAGGTCGACGCCGGGCAGTTTGT
Source organism: Gordonia sp. NPDC003429 (assembly GCF_053588575.1). Taxonomy (NCBI): domain Bacteria; kingdom Bacillati; phylum Actinomycetota; class Actinomycetes; order Mycobacteriales; family Gordoniaceae; genus Gordonia; species Gordonia sp. NPDC003429. The sequence goes on along the minus strand of NZ_JBSFQF010000001.1, from coordinate 666,581 downwards.
CGCGCGGATAGACGGTGGTGGGGCGTTCACCGTGCGGTTTGTTGACCGTGACGTCGGCGAGGTACGAGAGGATGCGGGTGCCGCGGTCGGCCGACCCGCGCGAGGTGAGCAGCCACGGGCGGTCGCCGATGAACGACGTGGTGACGCGTCCCGCCGCGAAATCCGGGTCGTCGAGCACGGCTTGCAGAAACGGGATGTTGGTGGCCACCCCGCGAATGCGGAACTCCGCCAACGCGCGTCGCGCGCGGCGCACGGCGGTGTCGAAATCCCTTCCACGACAAGTCAACTTGACGAGCATCGAATCGAAATGCCCTGACACGTCACCGCCCAGGTTGGCGCCGCCGTCCAGCCGCACCCCGGCACCGCCGGGGCTGCGGTAGGCGGTGATGCGGCCGACGTCGGGCCGGAATCCGTCGGCCGGGTCCTCGGTGGTGATCCGGCATTGCATCGCCGCACCGCGGATCGTGATCGAGTCCTGCGTGAGTCCCAGATCGCTCAGCCGCTCTCCCGCGGCCACCCGCAGCTGAGCACCCACCAGGTCGACGTCGGTGATCTCCTCGGTCACCGTGTGCTCCACCTGAATCCGCGGGTTCATCTCGATGAAGACGTGGTTGCCGTGTGCATCGACGAGGAATTCGACGGTGCCCGCACACGAGTAGCCGATCTGCCGGGCGAAGGCCACTGCGTCGGCGCAGATCCGTGACCGCAGTGCGGGGTCGAGGTTGGGGGCGGGTGCCAACTCGACCACCTTCTGGTGTCGGCGTTGCACACTGCAGTCACGCTCGAACAGGTGGATCACGTCGCCGTGGGTGTCGGCGAGGATCTGCACCTCGATGTGGCGCGGGTCGATCACCGCCTGCTCGAGGAACACCGTCGGATCGCCGAACGCGGTGTCGGCCTCGCGGGAGGCGGCGCCGATCGCGTCGGTGAGATCCTCACGATGCGCGACGCGACGCATACCGCGGCCGCCGCCGCCGGCCACCGCTTTGACGAACACCGGAAAGCGCATCGTCTCCGCGGCCGCCACGAGTTCGTCGACATCCGCCGACGGTTCCGAGGAGGCGAGCACCGGGAGCCCGGCCGCGCGGGCCGCGGCCACCGCCTCGGCCTTGTTGCCGGTCAGGTCGAGTATCTGGGCCGACGGCCCCACGAAGGTGATGCCGTGCGCGGCGCAGGCCGCGGCCAGCCCGGCGTTCTCGGCGAGGAATCCGTAGCCCGGATAGATCGCATCGGCACCCGAATGCAGTGCGGCGCCGATGATCTCGTCCACCGACAGGTAGGCGCGCACCGGGTGGCCGGGCACGCCGATCTGATAGGACTCGTCGGCCTTCGACCGGTGCAGGGAGTTGCGGTCCTCGTAGGGAAACACCGCCACCGTGCGGGCGCCGAGTTCGTAGGCCGCGCGAAACGCCCGGATCGCGATCTCACCGCGATTGGCCACCAGCACCTTGTCGAACATGTCACTCATCTCCTCGTCGCCCCCGAGCGGTGTTGCGCTTGACCATAACCCTCAAACGGTCGTGATCCCGGACGAACGTCTCAGACGACGAGGGTGCGCTGAGGGGGCCCGGTGTAGTCGCTCAACGGGCGGATGAGTGCGTTCGAGGCCGCCTGCTCCATGATGTGGGCGGTCCAACCGGTGATCCGGCTCATCACGAAGATCGGTGTGAACGAGCCGATGTCGAAGCCCATCAGGTGATATGCCGGTCCCGTCGGGAAATCGAGGTTCGGTGCGATCCCGGTGCGCGCGGCCATCGCCGACTCCAACTCGGTATAGATCCGCAGCCACCGGTCCTCCCCCATATGCGCCGACACCTCGCCGAGCGCCGCTCGCATCGTCGGCACCCGCGAATCGCCATTCTTGTACACGCGATGGCCGAAACCCATCACCTTCTCTTTTCGAGACAGCTTGCCGTCGAGCCAATCACGCGCGCGTTCGGGGCGGTCGATCTCGATCATGTCGTACATCACCGCTTCATTGGCCCCGCCGTGCAGCGATCCCTTCAGCGCGCCGATCGCCGCGGTGACCGCGCTGTAGATGTCGGACCGGGTGGAGGTCACCACGCGGGCGGTGAACGTGGAGGCGTTGAAACTGTGTTCGGCGTAGAGCACCATCGACTGCTCGAATGCCCGCACGATCACCGCGTCGGGCACCTCACCGAAGCACATGTTGAGGAAGTTCTCGGCGTAGCCGAGACCGTGATGAGGTCTGATCGGATCGAGTCCGCGGCGGCGACGCATGTCGGCGGCGACGATCGTCGGCAGCACCGCGAACATGCGCAGCGCCTTGTCGTGGTTGGCCGACGGGTCGGCGTTGTCCTCGTCGGGGTCCTCGGTGCCGAGGTAGCTGATCGCGGTGCGCACCACGTCCATCGGATGGCAGTTCTCCGGGATGCGTGCGAGCACCGCCTGCGTCGACCGGTCCAGGCGCCGACTCGCCCGCTCACGCTGGGTGAACGCGGCGAGTTCGGCGTCGCCGGGCAGCTCACCGTGCCAGAGCAGGTAGGCCACCTGTTCGACGCCGCAGTGCGCCGCGAGATCTTGCACCGCGTAGCCGCGGTAGGTCAGCGAGTTGGTTTCGGGGACCACCTTCGAGATCGAGGTGGAGTCGACGACGACACCCGCGAGCCCCTTGTAGATGGTCGGGGCGGTGACCGGTGTGCTCATGACAGGGCTCCTTCACGGTCGGTTTCACGCTGGGCTTCACGGTGGGCGCCGAACAGATCCTGGTCGAAGTCGTTGTAGTCGGCGTAGCGCAGCAGCTCATAGAGCCTGCTGCGGTGCTGCATGCCATCGACAAGGCCCGATTGGGTTCCCGCGGTGCGGATCTCACGCAGGCCGGCCTCGACGGCACCCATCGCGATGCGCAGCGTGGTGACCGGGTAGATCACCGCGTTGTAGCCGATGTCGCCGAGTTGCCTCGTGGTGAACAGCTCGGATTTTCCGAACTCGGTCATGTTGGCCAGCAGCGGCACATCCACTGCCGCGCGGAACCTCTCGAACTCCGACAGGTCGCGTAGTGCCTCGGTGAAGATGAGGTCAACGCCCGCGTCGGCGTACGCCTTGGCCCGGTCGATCGCGGCGTCGAGTCCCTCGACCGCGCGGGCGTCGGTGCGGGCACAGATGACGAAGTCGGGATCGCGTCGCGCCGACACCGCCGCGGCGAGGCGCCCGAGCATGTCACCGGTGGGCACCACGTCCTTGCCGTCGAGGTGGCCGCAGCGTTTCGGATTCACCTGGTCTTCGAGGTGACATCCGGCGAGTCCGGCGTCCTCGAGCATCGCCACGGTCCGTGCGGCGCTCATGGGTTCGCCGAACCCGGTGTCGGCGTCGATCAGCGACGGCAACTCGGTGGCGCGCGCGATCTGCCCGCCGCGTCCGGCGACCTCGGTCAGAGTGGTCAGCCCGATGTCGGGCAGTCCGAGATCGGCTGCGAGCACCGCGCCTGAGACGTAGACGGCGTCGAAACCGATGTCGGCGATCAGTGTGGCCACCAGCGGTGAGAAGGCGCCCGGCCAGCGCTGCAACCGTCCCGACGCCAGTCCGGCACGTAACGCGCGACGCTTGTCGGTGGCTGAGGTGACCGACGAGAACAGGCCCGCCGCATCGGGTGTGGCGTCCGGCATCAGAAGATCCCCGCCCCGAGGGTCGGCGCCTTGTCGAGAACCTGTGGCAGCACGGCGATGTCGAGCGCACCCAAGTCACCCGCCGCCACATCGGTCAACGTTGCCACCGCCGACAGGAACCGCTGCTGTTCGTCGGGGTCGATCACCCCGTCGGCCATCGTGGTGAACTTGGCCTCGTACTGGGGACGGGCGAAGGGACGCGCGCCGAGCGGGTGCGCGTCGGCGACGGCGAGTTCGTCGGTGATCACCCGCCCGTCGCGCAGGGTGATCACCGCCCTGGCGCCGAACGCCTTCTCGGCGGGGTCGTCGGAGTGGTAGCGCCGCGTCCACTCGGGGTTCTCGACGGTCGAGATCTTGCGCCACAGGTCGACGGTGTCGGGACGGTTGGCCCGTTCGGGGGCATAGGACGATTCGTGGTGCCAGGTTCCGTCCTGGAGGGCCACCGCGAAGATGTAGGGCACCGAATGGTCGAGGGTTTCCCGGCTCGCCGACGGATCGAACTTCTGCGGATCGTTCGAGCCGGTGCCGATCACCACGTGCGTGTGGTGGCTCGTGTGCAAGACGATCGATTCGATGTCGTCGACATCGGTGATCTGTGTGCGCATCCGGCGGGCGAGGTCGATGGGCGCCTGGCTCTGGTACTCGGCCGAATGCTCCTTGGTGTAACTGTCGAGGATCGCCCGCTTGGGTTCTCCGGGCCCGGGTAGCGGCACCTCGTACACCGCCTCGGGACCGCCGAGCAGCCAGGCGATCACGCCGTCCTCGCCCTCCCAGATCGGAGCGGGCGACCCCTCGCCGCGCATCGCCCGGTCGACCGCCTCGATGGCGATCTTCCCGGCGTGTGCCGGCGCGTACGCCTTCCAACTGGAAATCGCGCCCTTGCGGGACTGTCGGGTCGCGGTGGTCAGGTGCAGCGCCTGTCCGACGGCCTGGTAGATCACGTCCTCGTCGAGGCCGAGCATGGTGCCCAGGCCCGCCGCCACCGACGGTCCGAGGTGGGCGACGTGGTCGATCTTGTGTTCGTGCAGGCACATTCCGCGCGTCAGGTCGATCTGGATCTCGTAGGCGGTGGCCAATCCGCGGATCAGATCGGTACCCGAGGCGCCCACGTGCTGGGCCACGGCCACCAGCGGCGGGATGTTGTCGCCGGGATGGGAGTATTCCGCGGCCAGGAAGGTGTCGTGGAAGTCGAGTTCACGCACGGCGACACCGTTGGCCCAGGCCGCCCACTCGGGTGCGTAGGCGCCTGCCACACCGAACACTCCCGAACCGCTCCCGGCGGAGGTCGGCGGATGCGCCAGCGCCTGGGCGCGTGCGGTGGTGACCGGCCGTCGGATCACCGAGGCAGCGCTCACCGCGGCGTTGTCGATGATCCGGTTGATCACCATCTCGGTGGTGTCGGCGGGCACCGCCACCGGATCGGTGGCCACGGCGGCGATCTTCTGCGCGAGATGCTCGGACTTCGGGAAATCGTCGGCGCTGCGCCGGGTCCGCACGGTGTTGATGATCATGTTCGCACCGTACGCAGAGCGAGTAGCTCGACGAAAGTGCTGGCAGATGCGTATTCTTGCGGATCTTTGCGGCCCGCTTTGCGAACGTTGCGAACACGCGGCTCGCTACCCTTGCGTCATGTCGGATGCGGCGAAGAGCTCACGGGAACGCATTTTCGTCGGACCGAGACTGCGGCGGCTGCGTGACGAGCACGGACTCTCGCAGGCCGCGTTGGCGCGCCGGATCGAGAAATCCACCAGCTACGTCAATCAGCTGGAGAACGATCAGCGCCCGATCACCGTGCCGGTGTTGCTCGCCCTGACCCGCGAGTTCGACCTCGACGCCGACTACTTCGCGGCCGACACCGACGCCCGGCTGGTGGCCGATCTCGTCGAGGCACTCACCGCACACCCGGAGGCACGGGAGGTGACCCGCGCCGAGATCACCGAGCTCGTCGGGCGCATGCCCTCGGTGGGCGCCACCCTGGCCTCGCTGCACCGGCGGCTCGGTGCCGCCGAAGCCGAACTCGAGACATACCGTGCGCAGGTATCGGCCGAGACGGGCTCACGGACCGCGGCCCCGATGCCCTTCGAGGAGGTGCGCGACTTCTTCTACGACCGCAAGAACCACATCGACGTGCTCGACCGCGCCGCCGAGGAGATGTTCGATCGTCACGCACTGCGTATCGGCGGGCTCGACCTGCAGTTGGCCGCGGTGCTCGACCGCGACTACGGGATCGGTGTGTCCATCGCGCACGACGCCGACCCCGCCGTCGCCGCGAACCGGCCCAAACGTTCCTACGACCCGGTGCGACGCGTCGTGCAGCTCGCCGGCCGGCTCACGTCGGGCCAACGCGCGTTTCAGCTCGCCACCCAGCTCGCGCTGCTCACCGCGGCCGACCTCATCGACACCGTGCTCGCCGACGCCGACGACCTGAGCGATGAGGCCCGGCCCGTCGCCCGGGTCGGCCTGGCCAACTACTTCGCCGGTGCTTTGCTGTTGCCGTACAAGCGTTTTCGGACCGCCGCCGAGAATGCGCGATACGACATCGAACTGCTGTGCCTCGGCTTCGACGTCGGATTCGAGACGGTGTGTCACCGGTTGTCCACGCTGCAGCGGCCCGGCGATCGTGGCATCCCGTTCATCTTCGTGCGCACCGACCGGGCGGGAAACATCTCGAAACGGCAGTCCGCGACGGCGTTTCACTTCTCCCGCGTCGGCGGCAGCTGTCCACTGTGGGTGGTGCACGACGCCTTCGCCGCACCGGGCAGGATCGTCACCCAGGTGTCGCAGATGCCCGACGGGCGCTCCTACTTCTGGCTGGCCCGCACCGTCGACGAGGCACACGGATTCCTCACCCAGCGCAAGTCATTCGCGATCGGCCTGGGCTGTGACCTCGCCCACGCCGACCGTCTCATCTACTCCACCGGTGTCGACCTCACCGACGCGCGGACGATGGTGCCGATCGGTGCGGGGTGCAAGGTCTGCGACCGGCCCGCATGCCGGCAGCGCGCGTTTCCCCGGATCGGCCGGCCCGTCCGGGTGGACGTCACGGTGAGCGACTCCATTCCCTACCGCGCCGATCCCGGGGTGTACCGTTGAGTCCGAAATGACAGCGGTTACCAAGAAGACGTATTCCGGGTCCGGCCTCCGGTCCCTGGTCCTCGGATACGCGTGGCCCGCCGTGCTGGCCGTCGCCGTGCTGGGTGTCACCGTCGCGATGCTGATCGGGATCACCAGTCGGCCAGGGGAATCCGCCGGTTCCACGCCCATACCTGCGGCGTCGCCGGACACCACGGCATCGCACGCCGTCGCCGCGCCCGCCGCACCGCGTTGCACGCCGGGCATGTCCGGGAAGCAGATCGTGGTGGGTCTGGCCGCGCAGCAGATGGTGTTGTGCCTCAACGGCGCGCCGGTCTCCGACATCAAGGTCACCACCGGCAGCGTCGACCGCGGGGCGGGCACCCCGCTGGGACGCTGGAAGATCGAGAGCCACGACACCGACCGCACACTGAACGGACCGGGTTACACCGTGTTCGTGCACTACTGGCTGCACATCGTCGGCGACATCGGGCTGCACGACTCTCCGTGGCAGAAGTTCCCCTACGGCGATCTCGCCAGGTACCGGACACAGGGTTCGCAGGGCTGCATCCACGTACCGCCGGACGCCATGAAACGGCTCTACGCGTGGGCCGACGACGGCACCCCCATCGACATCACCGCCTGACACAGACCACGGGGGTGTGACGAGTCCGTCACACCCCCGTGGCTCCTGTCCACCTACTTCGCGACGGACTCCGCAGCGTGCTCCGACGTGCGCTCACCCAGCATGAACAGCAGGTTCAGCAGCACCGCGACGAAGATGCCGACGGCCACCCCACTCGACAGCAACTGCTTGGCCGCCGTCGGAAACGCCGAGTAGAAGCCGGGGATCATCCCGGGCAGCAGCGCCACCCCGAGCGAAGCCGCGGTGATGATGATGTTGGAGTTCTGCGTGAAGTCCACCCGGCCCAGGATGCGGATACCGACCACCGCGATGGTGCCGAACATGACCACCGCCGCAGCGCCGAGGACCGGACGCGGAATCGACGCCACCACCTCGCCGACCACCGGGAAGAAGGCCAGGCACATCAGCATGACCCCGGTGACCGCCGTGACGTAGCGGCTGAACACCCGGGTGATGGTCAGGATGCCGACGTTCTGGGCGAAGGTGACGTACATGAACGACTGGAACACACCGCCGCCGAGCGCGGTGACCACACCGTCGGCACGCACCGCGGCGGCCAGCCGCTTGTCGGAGATCTTCTGTCCGACGGTCTCGCCCACCGCGTTGACCTGCCCGGCGAGTTCGATGACGAGCACGATCTGGATCATCGCCAGCGACGCGATGGCCAGCAGATCGAAGCGCGGCGCACCGAAATGCAGCAGATCGGGGAACGAGAACGCCTGTGAGTCACCGACTCCGGAGAACGACAGCGAACCGGTGAGCGCGGCCACCACCACACCGATGATCATGCCGATGAGCACCGACACGGGACGGATCGAGCGGGGCAGAAAGCGGTAGCACAGCAGGATGGCCAGTGCGGTGGCCGCGGCGAGACCGATGGCCGCGGGGGATCCGAAGTTCGGGGCGTCGGGGTCGGCGCCGACGATCATCTTGCCGCCGGCGGGGATGAGCTGGATGCCGATCAGCAGGATGGTGGTGCCGATGACGACCGGCGGGAAGAACCGCATCAGTTTGCTGACCAGGGGTGCGATCGCGATGGTGAGCAGACCCACCACCAGCACCGCGCCGTACATGGTCTGCAGGCCACTGCCCTGACCGATGATCAGCATCGGCGCGATACCCGTGTAGGAGGCGCCGATCACCATCGGCAGCCGCACACCCACTTTCCAGATGCCGAGCGATTGCAGCAGGGTGCCGAAGCCGCACAACAGCAGGTCGGCGGTGACGAGGTACACCAGGTCGGTGGTCGAGAGGTCCAGAGCCGCGGCCACCACCACCGGCACCGTGACGGTGCTGGCGTACATCACCAGCAGGTGCTGCACCGCGTAGAGCACCAGCTTCAGCGGCGGCAGCACGGCATTCACCGGATCGGGTTGGCCGGCTGGTGTGGGTTCTCCGGTCGGGGCGGAGGTGCCGGGTGGCGTCGGAGTCGGAGTCGGCTCCGCCGCCACGATGTCGGTGGTCTCGGCGGGGTCGAATCCGTTGCGGGAGAATCGTTGACGTAGCTCAGCAAGGTTGGGAACGCTCATGGTTGTGTCCTGTGTGTACCGGCGGCGGGCACCGCCGGGAGGGGATGACACGGAGATCAGAAACCGCGAGATGAGCGAGGACTGCGCTGTACCCGATCGTCACGGCGAAGAAACTCCGTGAGACCGCACGCGCTTTTCGAACGGGGAGACCACTCCCGCGACGCGCCCGACCAGTGACCTGATCGCGATACGTGCAATCTTGCTTGCGGGGTTAAGTAAACCCGGCCGTCCATTACGAATGGGTTAACTCAGGTAAAGCGATCGTAACGACAGTCATCGACCAGTGAACCACGCCGTCACAGCTCAGCCAGACGCGCCGCCCGTGGCGTGCGCAATATCGCTGTAACCCGCTCGTCGTAGCGTGACGACGTGCCACCCTCAACCCTGATCGAGAACGCCCAGGTCATCACCGTCGACTCCGAGCGACGCGAATTGCCGGCCACTTCGATTCTGCTCGACGGCACGACGATCGCCGGCATCGGACGCACCGCGGAACTCGACGTCCCCGACAACGTCACCCGCGTGGACGGCAGCGGCTGCGTGCTCACTCCAGGGCTGGTCAACACACATCATCACTTGTACCAGTGGGTTACCCGCGGACTGGCCGCCGATCACACGCTGTTCCAGTGGCTCACCACGCTGTACCCGATCTGGGCCGGCATCGACGAACAGGCGGTGCGTACCGCTGCGCTCGGCGGACTCACCCAACTCGCGCTGTCCGGGTGCACGCTGACCACCGACCACCACTACGTCTTTCCCGCCGAGGGCGGCGACCTGCTCGGCGCCGAGATCGATGCCGCCGCCACCATCGGGATGCGCTTTCATCCCACCCGCGGATCGATGGACCTCTCGGAGAAGGACGGCGGCCTGCCGCCGGACAGTGTGGTGCAGACCATCGACGAGATCCTCACCGCGAGTGACGACGCGGTGAGCCGATGGCACGACCCCGCGCCGGATTCGATGCTGCGGATCGCGCTGGCACCCTGCTCGCCGTTCTCGGTGACCACCGACCTCCTCACGCAGTCGGCGGCGCTGGCCCGCGAACTCGGTGTCCGGATGCACACCCACCTCGCCGAGTCGCTCGACGAGAACACATACTGCGCAGAGCATTTCGGCGCCACGCCGTTGCAGTACATGGAGTCGGTGGGATGGGTCGGCGACGACGTGTGGTTCGCCCACGGCATCGAGTTCGACGACGACGAGATCGGGCGGCTGGCCGCCACCCAGACCGGCGTGGCGCACTGCCCCACCTCCAACGCGCGGCTGGGCAACCGGATCTGCCGCACCCGCGACCTGGTGGATGCCGGTGTGCCGGTGGGTCTGGGTGTGGACGGCGCGGCGTCGAACGAATCGTGCCGCCTGCTCGAGGAGGCACATCAGGCGGTGTTGATGGCGCGCGCCCGGGGCGGCCCCACCGCGCTCACCACCCGCACCGCGATCGAACTGGCCACGATCGGGGGCGCGCGGGTGCTCGGTCGCGCCGCCGAGACGGGGTCGGTCGAGGTGGGCAAGCTCGCCGATCTGGTGTTGTGGGATCTCACCACGGTGGATCACTCCGGCATCGACGATCCCGTCGCCGCGCTGGTGCTCGGATCGATCCCCCCGATCAGGGCCAGCTGGGTCAACGGCACACAGATCGTCGCCGACGGCGAGATGCTCACCGTCGACACCACGGCGATCGCCGCCGATGTCGCCACCGAACACCGGCGCCTGCTCGACAGGGCAGCACGATGAGACAGGGCAGCACGATGAGGCCGGGCAGCACGAGGAGACAGGGCAGCCCGATGAGGCCCGGCGACACGATGAACGGGACGCGCTGATGGATCTGCACACGATCGCCTCCTACCGGTACGCCGCCACCCGCGACGACCTCGCGTTGGCCCCCGGCGAACGCGTGGTGGCCGGGGGCACATGGTTTTTCAGCGAACCGCAGGTGGAGTCGACCGGTGTCGTCGACATCACCACCATGGGCTGGCCCGATCTCGAAGACCTGCCCGACGGTGGGCTGCGCGTCGCCGCGACCTGCCCGATCGCCACCCTCGCGGCCCTGCCGCCGCGTCCCGGATGGCGCGCACAGCCACTGTTCTTCCAGTGCGCCACCGCGCTACTCGCGTCGTTCAAGATCTGGAACGTCGCCACCGTCGGCGGCAACATCTGCCGGTCGTTCGCCGCGGCGTCGATGGTCTCGCTGGCCGCCGGACTCGACGCGGTGGCGCTGGTGTGGCGGCCCGACGGCACCGACTACACCGTGCCCGTCGCCGACCTGGTGACCGGCAACGGCACCAACACGCTCGCGGCAGGAGAGGTGCTGCGCGCCATCGACTTTCCCGCTCACGCGATGGGTGCGCGCACGGGTTTCCGCAAGATCGCCCTGGCCGAGCTCGGCCGCTCCGGGGCGGTGGTCACCGGGCGCCGCGAGTCCGACGACACCGTCGTGTTCGGCATCACTGCCGCGACCGGATGGCCGACCATGCTGCGGTACCACGGCGTCCCCGATGCGGGGCGGCTGCGCACCGACATCGGTTCGGCCGACGGCTATTACACCGATCCCCTCGGATCGGCCGACTGGCGTCGCGGGGTGTCGATGGTCCTGGCCGAACAGATTCGCGACGAGCTGGCGGCCGACGCGGACCCGAACCCCGACGAGGACGCAGTCCAGGGGGAATCGCGATGAGATTCGAGATCAACGGCGAACCCACCGAGGCCGATCCGGCACCCGGACAGTGTCTGCGTACGTTCCTGCGTGATGAGGCGCACTTCGAGGTCAAGAAGGGCTGCGACGCAGGCGATTGCGGCGCCTGCTCGGTGCTGGTGGACGGTACACCGGTGCACTCGTGCATCTTTCCCGCCCAGCGGATCGACGGCCGGTCGGTGACCACGGTGTCGGGGCTCGGTACCGCCGACGACCTGCATCCCATGCAGCAGGCCTTCGTCGACAACTTCGGATTCCAGTGCGGCTTCTGCACCGCGGGAATGATCGTGACCGCCTCCACCCTCGATGCCGACACGGCGGCCGACCCGGCCGAGCTGGCGCGGCGGATGAAGGGAAATCTGTGCCGCTGCACCGGGTATCGCGCCATCCGCGACGCGATCCGGCAGGGTGCGGACCCCGGCGCATGCGGCGGCGCCCCCTGTGGTGACGCCGCCCGCGCCGTCACCGCGCCCACCGATACGGCACCCGCCGGCACGGTGGGCACCTCGCTCAATCCGCCCGCCGCCCGTCGGGTGGTGACGGGCACCGAGCCCTACACCTTCGACGTGGCCGTGCCCGGCATGCAGTACCTGCGGGTGTTGCCGTCACCGCATCCGCACGCCCGCATCGTCGCCATCGACACCACCGCGGCAATGGCCCTGCCCGGGGTCACGCTGGTGCTCACGCATGAGAATGTCAGCACCAGAAGGTTTTCCACCGCGCGACACGAGATGCGCTCGGACGATCCCGACGACACCCTGGTCCTCGATCCGGTGGTCCGGTTCGTCGGACAGCGGGTGGCCGCGGTGGTCGCCGACACCGCCGCCGCCGCCGAGGAGGCATGCCGCCTCATCGACGTGGAGTACGAACTGCTGCCCGGCGTCTTCGACCCCGAGGAGGCGCGGCGGCCCGGCGCCCCGCTGATACACCCCGACCGCACCGCCGAGGACCGGGTCTTCGAAGCCGACCGCAACGTGATCACGTCGTTCCACGAGGGCTTCGGCGGTGACGCCGACGAGGCGCTGGCGGCGTCGGCGATCACCGTCGGCGGCACCTGGCAGACCGGCCGGGTGGCCCACGCGCAGTTGGAAACCCACGGCGCCATCGGGTGGCTCGACGACGACGGCCGGCTGGTGATCCGCACCAGCACCCAGGTGCCGTTCCTGGTGCGCGACGAACTCGCGCTGCTCCTGGAGATGCCCACAGACCGCATCCGCGTGTTCAGCGCGCGGGTGGGTGGCGGCTTCGGGGGCAAACAGGAACTGCTCACCGAGGATCTGGTGGCATTGGCGGTCGTGCGGACGGGCCGTCCCGTGGGCTACGAGATGACCCGCACCGACGAGATGACCCGCACCACCTACCGCCACCCCTTCCGGGTGTCCGTCGACCTCGGCGCCGACGCACAGGGCACGCTGACCGCGATGAAGGTCGACGTGCTGTCGGACACCGGCGCCTACGGCAACCACTCGATGGGTGTGATGTTCCATGCCTGCGCGGAATCGGTGTCGGTGTACAACAGCCCGGTCAAACGGGTGGACGCCGAGGTGGTCTACACCAACAACCCGCCGTCGGGTGCGTTCCGCGGTTACGGCCTCGGGCAGGTGATCCTCGCGGTGGAGTGCGCGATGGACGAGTTGGCGCTCGCACTGGGGATGGACCCGTTCGACCTGCGGCGCCGCAACGCCGTCGCCGACGGCGATCCGCTGCTGATCGCCCACCCCGAACCCGAGGACGATCTCGTCTACGGCAGTTACGGACTCGACCAGTGCCTCGATCTCGCCCAGCAGGCGCTCGCCCGCGGTAACGGTGTCGATGCGCCCGCAGGATCCGAGTGGCGTGTGGGTGAGGGCATGGCCCTGGCGGCGATCGCCACCATGGCGCCGCGCGGTCACTTCTCCACCGTCACCGTGGCGGTCGCCCCCGACGGCACCTATCACGTCGGCGTCGGGACCAGCGAGTTCGGCAACGGCACCACCACGGTGCACACCCAGATCGTGGCCACCGCGATGGGCACCGACCCGTCACGGGTTCGCCTGCATCACGGCGACACCGACGAAGCTGCTTATGACACAGGAGCTTTCGCATCGGCGGGCACCACGGTGGCGGGCAAGGCGGTGTTCGGGGCCGCGAGCACGCTGCGCACCGTGTTGCTCGACGCGGCGTCGTCGATCACCGCGCTGGCACCCGACGAGATCCGCCTGACCCCCGACGGGGCGCTCGCCGGTGACCGGTTGGTGGACTTCGCCGAACTCGTCGACGCCGTCGACGCCGATCACCGTGACGGTGATCGTGCGGTGGCCACCGGTGCGGAGAGCGGTGCGCTGCGCTCCATCGCGTTCAACGTGCAGGCGTTCCGGGTGGCGGTGAACACCGGGACCGGCGCGGTGCAGATCCTGCAGTCGGTGCAGGCCGCCGACGCGGGCACGGTGATGAATCCGGCGCAGTGCCGCGGGCAGGTGGAGGGCGGCGTCGCCCAGGCCATCGGGTCGTCGTTGTACGAGGAGATCATGCTCGACGGCAAGGGGGTGCCCGTCACGCCCGTGTTCCGCACCTACCGGGTGCCGCAGATGGCCGACATCCCCGACACCGAGGTGTATTTCGCCGAGACCGCCGACGATCTGGGGCCCTACGGCGCGAAGTCGATGAGCGAATCGCCCTACAACCCGGTGGCGCCGGCGCTGGCCAACGCGATCCGCCGCGCGATCGGCGTGCGGCCCTACGAGCAGCCGATGTCACGCGACCGGATCTGGCGGCTCATGCAGTGATCTTGCGCGGCGACCGGCACGCCCCGGGCAGTTTTCGGTTAGCCTAAGTTTTTTGTTTGCTCGGTTTGAATACGGCTCGACGGTGTGCGAGATTGGGAGAGGTGGGCATGGTCGGTGAGCGGGAGCGGCGCGGTGATCCGCCGACCGTGACCGTGCGACGCCCCCGCGCCCTCGCCCGCAACGTGCTGCTGCTGGGACCCGCGTTCGTGGCGGCGATCGCCTACGTCGACCCGGGAAACGTGGCGGCCAACATCACCGCGGGGTCGCGGTACGGTTTCCTGCTCACCTGGGTGCTGGTGGTGGCCAATGTGATCGCCATGCTGATCCAGTATCAGTCGGCCAAACTCGGCATCGTCACCGGACGCGGCCTGCCCGCCCTGCTCGGCGAACGCCTCGGCCGCGGGGGCCGTCTGGCCTACTGGGCGCAGGCCGAGGTGGTGGCGATCGCCACCGACCTGGCCGAGGTACTCGGCGGGGCCATCGCCCTGCAACTGCTGTTCGGGCTGCCGCTGGTGGTCGGCGGCGTGATCGTCGGTGCGGTGTCGCTGGCGATGCTGGTGCTGCAGAATCCCCGGCAACAGCGGGTCTTCGAGCGGGTCATCCTCGGTCTCCTGGCGATCATCGTGATCGGGTTCGTGGCGGGACTGTTCGTGAATCCACCGCCTCCGAGCGAGGTACTCGGAGGTCTGGTGCCACGCCTACAGGGACCCGAGACCGTGTTGCTGGCCGCGTCGATGCTCGGCGCCACGGTGATGCCGCACGCGATCTACGTGCACTCGTCGCTGGTGGTGGACCGGCATGGTTCCGATCACCGACCCTGGCGCAAACGGCGCCTGATCCGGATCACCCGGTGGGATGTCGCGGTGGCACTCCTGGTGGCCGGCGCGGTGAACATCGCGCTGCTGTTGCTGGCCGCCCAGAACCTGCGGGGCAAGGAGGGCACCGACACCATCGAGGGCGCCTACGACGCGGTGCGGGACGCGATGGGGCCTGCGGTGGCCACCATCTTCGCGATCGGGTTGCTCGCCAGCGGGCTGGCCGCCACGTCGGTCGGGTCGTCGGCGGGCTCGGCCATCATGAGCGGCCTGTTGTATGTGCGGGTGCCCCTGATCGCGCGCCGCCTGATCACCCTGATCCCGGCGCTGGTGGTGCTGGCCATCGGTGTGGATCCCACCTGGGCACTGGTGCTCAGCCAGGTGGTGCTGAGCTTCGGCATCCCCTTCGCGATCATTCCGCTGGGCCGGCTCACCGGCGACCGCGAACTCATGGGTGAATTCGTCGACGGCCTGCCGCTGCGTGTGAGCGCACTGATCGCGTCGGTGCTCATCGTGGTGCTCAACCTCGCGCTGATCGTGCTCCTGGTCACCGGGGCGTGAGCGCGCGGACCCTGGCCGCGCGTAACCTGCACGTTCGCACCCGCACGTTCGCACCCTGCCCGCCCGGGCCGCGGTCGCCTTCCCGCGTCGCAATTTCCTTCCCGCGCAAGGAATCAGCGACGCGGGAAGGAAACAGTCACGCGGGAAGAAGCAGCCATGCTGAAAAGCACCGGGGAGGCGGCTGCGCCACATCCTGCGCGCAGAAGTCAGTCGGCGAGCAGTCCTTTGGCGACGTGGGTCACCTGGATCTCGTTGCTGCCCGCATAGATCATCAGCGATTTCGCGTCGCGCGCAAGCTGTTCCACCTTGTACTCGGCCATGTATCCGTTGCCGCCGAACAGTTGCACGGCCTCCATCGCCACGTCGGTGGCCGCCCGCGACGAGTACAGCTTCATCGCCGACGCCTCCGCCAGGCTCAGCGGTGACCCCGCGCGCGCACGCTCGATCGCACTGAAGATCATGTTCTGCACGTTGATCCGGGCGATCTCCATCTCGGCGAGTTTGAGCTGGATCAGCTGGAAGCGGCCGATCTCCTGACCCCACAGCTTCCGCGACTTCGCATAGTCGATCGACAGGCGTTGCGCCTCGTTGATGATGCCCAGCGCGAGTGCCGCGATTCCGATGCGTTCGGCGGTGAAGCCGGCCTTCACACCGTCGTCGCCGCGGCTGTTCGATCCGGTGTCCTCGGTCTCGCCGAGCAGCCGGTCGCGGCCGAGTCGGACGTTGTCGAAGAAGAGCTCTCCGGTCGGCGAACTCATGATGCCCATCTTCTTGAAGGGTTTGCCCTGCGTGAGACCTTCCATGCCCTTGTCGAGGACGAAGGTGAGGACCTTGCGCTCGCGAGGCGGTGTCCCCGACCCGTCGTCGAGTTTGGCGAAGACGACGATGGTGTCGGCGAACGGGCCGTTGGTGATGAATGTCTTCTGGCCGTTGAGCACGTAGCCGTCGCCGTCACGGCGCACGGTGGTCTTCATGCCGCCGAGGGCATCCGAGCCCGAGTCGGGTTCGGTGATGGCCCAGGCGCCCACCTTCTCCAGGGTCACCAGCTCCGGCAGCCACCGCTTCTTCTGTGCCAGGGTGCCCTTGGAGCGGATGGTCGAGACCGTCAGGCCCACGCTGACTCCGAGCGACACCACCATGCCGAGGCTGGCCGCGGCCAGTTCCATGTTGAGGATCAGCGCCATCGAGTTCATCAGGCCCGAACCGCCGCCGGACGGTTTCGGTGCACCGGCGGCCACCGACTCTTCTCGTGATTCCGCGGCCAGTTCCTTCTCCAGCGACTCGGTGGCCATCGCGTCGACACCGAACGTGGTGAGCATCGTGCGCAGGATGTCGTAGGGCGGGAGCGCTCCGGTCTCGAGTTCGTCGGAGTGCGGCCGGATCTCCTTGTCCACGAACGCCCGCACCGCGTCGCGCACCATCAGATCCTCTTGCGACCACTCGAACATCGACACCTCACAGAATCCCTGGACACTGAAGACACGAACGAGAACACGTTCTAATTCAACTCTGGCAGGTGGCCGGCGAGGTTGTCCAGTGGGGTTCCATGGCTGCGGTTCCGGCAAACCGGGCATCGGCTTGACCTGCGAGAACCGTGGTGATCTGCTTGGTGAGCGTGACGACCGACGGAACCCGGTGCGAGTCCGGGACGGTTGCGCCACTGTGTGTCGTCCGGATCCCCCGGGTGCGGCAAGTCAGATACGTCGGCGTCATGGATGTCATCCCAAGGCAGGGGCGCATCACCCCTGGAGGAGGTTCAACAATGAGTTCGCACGTTCCCGCGGCGCACGTTTCCGCACCGCACCCCGGCGTCAAGGTGTCCGGCGAGGCGCTGTCACGAGGCCGCGTGGCGCTGATCCTGAGCATCACGGTTCTCGTCGCGCTGCTCGCGTACTACTTCATCGGCGTCGATGAGGGCATGTCGTCGGTGTTCGGCCACACGATGGTGGTGCACGAGTGGGTGCACGACGCCCGCCACTTCCTCGGGTTCCCCTGCCACTGAGCCACCGGACCTCACAGTGTTAGAACTCCGTGTCATCGGACGCGGAGCCCTCGCCGGCCTGATCGCCGGCATCCTGGGCTTCGTCTTCGCTCGCATCTGGGCCGAACCCGTCATCAACAAGGCCATCGATTACGAATCCGGGCGCGACGATGTGCTCAACGCCCTCAACCAGGCGGCCGGCCGGCCGATCGAACCCGACGGACCGGAGATCTTCAGTCGGTCGATCCAGTCCACGATCGGTGTCGCCACCGGCATCATCGGTTTCTCGGTGGCGATGGGCATGCTGGTGGCCGTCGCGTACCTGGTGCTGCAGGGCCGATTCGCGATCCGCCCCCGACACCTCGCCTGGGCGATCACCGCGTTCGGCTTCGGTGGCGTGTACCTGCTGCCGTTCGTCAAGTACCCGGCCAACCCTCCGGCCATCGGACACACCTTCACCATTCACACGCGCGGGATGCTGTACCTGAGTATGGTCGCGGCGTCGTTGATCCTGCTGGGGCTCGCGGTGTACGCCGCCTACCACCTCGCCCCCCGGGTGGGGACGGGCTGGGCGGCGCTGATCACCGTTGTCGGATTCCTCGTGCTCTTCGGCATTCTTCTCACGGTGATGCCGTCGCTGGGCAATCTGTCGGACAACGTCAATCAGGCCGGGGAGTTCGGATTCGCCCGCGCCTCCACCGAGACGCCGCAGCCGATCACCAACATCCTGTCCACGCCGCTGACCGTCGACGGCAAGGTGTACGCGCCCGGACAGATCGTCTACCCGGGATTCGATCCGGACGTGCTGTGGAAGTTCCGGTGGTATTCGCTGATCAACCAGGTCCTCGTGTGGCTGACCATCGGGGTGGTGTTCGGGGAACTCATGGAGCGGATGTCCCGCGGCACCGCACCGCGGATGCCGGTGGCACACGACGAACCGGTCGCGGCATCCTGACGGGGTGACCGACACCCGCCTGGCCGAACTGGGGCCGTTTTTCGCCGTCGAGTTCCACGATGCCGACGAGGCGCCGGTCTGGCCGTGGGTGTCGCTGACATCCGCGATAAACGACCCGGACGTGATCGATGCCCGGATGCACCGGGTTCGCGCCGCCCTCGCCGCGGGTGCGGGGCGCGAATCCGACGGCGTCGAGCTGCGCGTGGCCGCGTCGGTGATGCACCTGGGCATGGTGGCGCGCCTGATCGCCCCGGTCGTCGGAGCCGGCGCGCTCGGCATCGACCCGATCGGGCTCGATGCCGGGGCGCTGTGGTGGCAGGACACTCTCGGCGGGCCGTTCCCGCTGTCGGTCGCTCATGTGCCATCGGCGAGCCGGGAACCACTGGTTGCGCCCCCGTCACTCGGGGTGGTCGACGAGGTCGGCGCAGTGTGTGTGAACCGGTACGGCCTGAGCGCACGGGTGGTGGGCGGCAACGTCGCGTCGGCAGCCAACTCGGCGGCCCGCATGATCGCGTTGAGCCGGCCCGACCTGGCCGCGCGCGCCAAGGCGGCGGCCGACGAGGTGCTACGACGGCCACACATCGAGGACGGCAAGCTGCGCGCCGGCGACGGTTTCCGCCGCCGCAGCTGCTGTCTCATCTATCGGATCGCGGGCGACCGCGCAGCGGCGTGCGGAGACTGCGTGCTGCTGAGCTGAGTACGGAATCTCCTCGTCACCCTGCCTGCGGATCAGCACCATCGTCGTCGGTGTTGTCGTCCAGAGTGATGCGGCGGCGTGGCCAGGTGAAGTAGCACCGCCGGGTGTGACATGGAGCGCTGCGAATCACGGCGAGGGCCATTCGGCTTTCGAGGCCACTCTCGTCAGGCGTTGGTGGCGGGCTGTGGTGAATCTCGTTGCGCACCAGTCCGAGTCGGTCGGCGAGTTCGCGGCCGACGTCGGGGTAGCGGTTGATCCGGGCGGGATTGGGTGGCATGCCGGGCTGCGGGTTGAGTGTCCAGGCGACGCGTCCGGTGTCGGGCCCCTCGGTGATCACGGTGGTGGAGTATTGGCCGGGGTTGGGGCCGATCATCGGGTGATGGGCGGTGCATGCCGGTGCGAGGAGGTCGATGTCGGTCAGGCCGCCGTCGGCCCACTCGATGGTGTGGTGGATTTCCACCCGGGTGGCCGGTTGGGTGCAGCCCGGCGCCGAACACATCTCGCCACCGTCGGCGGCGAACGACGCCAACCGTTGACCCAGCGACGCCAACCGCTTGGCACGCCCGAGGTAGAGCGGGGTGCTGGTGTGCTCGGCGAACACCGCCAGGTACTGCTGCGATTGCGCCGCCAACGCGATCACATCGCCGATCGGGAGCAGCGCCCCCGACGCGGTCGTCGCCACTCCGGCCTGGCGTCGCAGGTCTTTCTCATCGACCTTGATGATGACCTGGGTGGACAGGCCGCGATGCGTGCGTCCGAGTGTGCCGTCCTCCAACATCTGTCCCAACAGAGCGGAGAGCGCGTCATGATTGCGTTGCGCCGGGGTGCGCCCATCACGCTCGGCGGCCGCAGCCACCACGTCGGGGTCGGCATCGCCGATCGCACCGACCGGCGATTTGGGGTCTTCGGTGTTGTTCATGCCGGGTTTGGCCCATGCGTCCAGCAGCACATCGAGGCGGGCGCGGGTGATCGGGTCGAGGTGGCCGGTCAGTTTCGACATCAACTGCGGGGTCTGCCGATTGAGAAACAACTGTCGCTGCCGCCGGCGATCCTTGTCGTCGGTCAGGGTGCCGTCGGGATCGAGGTGCCCCAGCAACCGGGTACCCAGAGTGGTGATCTCGGCGGGGGTGAACCGGGTGGCGTAGTCGGCCATCTGCGCTTCGGCGGCCACCCGCACGTCGTGGGCCACCGTGTGCGGAATCCGGTCGAGCACATCCAACACCGCGGTGACGTGGCCGGGGGCCACCCGCCCGGCAGCGAGTTCGGCCGCCAACCCCGGACACGCCGGCGGCAACACGTCACCGGTCATCCCGTGAAAGGAGGCGGTGGCGGTGATCTGGCGGTTGCGGCGGACCGCGTCGGCGATATGCAGGCGCTGCGACAGGAAGGTGATGATGCTGCGATACCCCAGGCGCCGCGGCATGTTGCGGTTGGACGCCTCGACCACCACGCGGTCGGTGAGCGCCGCCAACCGGCGCGACGCCCGCTCGGCGTCCTCGGCCACACCCACCACGTCGGCATCGGGCACGGCGGTCAGATTCGCCGACCCCAACTCGTCGAGCAGTTTGTGAATCCGGGCCAACACCTCAGCCGCCGACCCCGGCGCGGGCGCGGCGGCCGCCGCGCCATCGTTGACATGTCCTTCACCCACCGCGACCCACCTCCTTCACGCCGTCGTCTACGAACTGATGTTCGAACTGACAACCACGCTACATGAGGTCACCGACAGAAACGTTCTCGCAGCTCACCCGGGTCGAGCGTGCCCACATCCGCGTCGAGCGTGCCCACATCCGGGCGATCGATCACCCGCGGGAGCGAGTTCAACCCACGAACTGCGTCAGCCCACCGACTGCGGTTCGGTGCGCTCGGCACTCACCTCGTCCGACGATCCGCCGCGCATCAGCCGGCCGATGCCGAGCGCGAACCCGGCGGTCAGCACCGTCCAGATGATCACCTGATTGGCCACCACGTACACGCGGAAATCGCCGACCACGTCGGCCGGGAACCCGGGGAACACGATCTGGCCACCGTCATCGGTGAGCGGCGTGGGTACCTCGTGGAACTCCGGCAACAGCGCGATGGTGATGGTCACCGCGATCAGGTAGCCGACGGCGGCGATGATCGCCGACACCAGTCCACCGAGTCGAGGACGCAGCCACAGCGCGGCCACCACCGCGGCGATCGCGAACGCCACCGACAGCAGCGTGATCGTCAGGAACGCACCCGACCGCGCCCCGATGGTGTCGTCGTTGCCCACTGCGGGCGGGTTGGCCGGGTAGGCGAAGAACGGCACGCCGAACACCGCGACGAACCCGATCGCGCCCAGCGCGCCGACGGCCCACCGCGGATCGGTCGCCGGATAACGCCGGCCCACATATGCCCACAACACGGTGAACGCCACCGCGAACAGGGCACCCATGGCCACCGCGAACACGACGGTGCCCACCCCGGCACCGATGTTCTGCTGCACCGACCGGGTGAACACCTCGGCCCCGTGCTCATGTGCGCCGTGGCCGTGCGCGGCCTCGAGAGCCTCCTCTGCCTCCGACCGGCCGTCCTCGTAGTCGATGGCCTTGGCCACCACCGGCTCGATGAACACCCGCGCGAATACGTACGACACGATTCCGGCGATCAGGCCCGCGAGCAGGCCGATGCCGATGAACTTCTTCTCCATGTGCTGTTGTCTCCCGGTCCCGGCGTCTCCTGGTTCTGTCACTGCTCAGTGGCAGGGGAATCCGAGGAAGTGGCGGGCGTCGTGCACGAACTCGTGCACGTGGGTGTCGGAACCGAAGACCGACACCGCGCCCTGGTCGTAGCCCAGGAAGTAGTAGGCCAGCGCGGCCAGCAGAACGGTCACCGACAGCACCACCGCGGTACTCGCGACCGACAGGTCGGGAACCGCGAGCGATCGTGCCGGCCGGGCGGCCGGTGCATGCGAAGAAGTCATCTCAAGTGGTCCTTTCGGGGATTGCGCGTCCCCAATCGTCACGTGCGAGCGCGTGGCTCAGGTCCGCCGACCGCCCGTCCTGACTCGCCCGCGGGGCTCACAGTGGCGCGACCGTTCCGGACTTTCACCGGATTCCAGGCAATCAGCGCAGATCAGACTCTATACCAGCCCGGGCGCTGTCGGGGCCGTCGGGGATGGCTGTCGGGACCGTCGGGGATGATGGATTGCGTGGCCACTTCCGCGCCGGTTCTGCAGCGCTTCACCGCCCCCACGCGGCGGTGGTTCAGCGGTGCGTTCCCGGCGCCCACTGCGGCACAGTCCGGCGCGTGGAAGGCCATCGCCGACGGTGAACACACCCTGGTGATCGCACCCACCGGGTCGGGCAAGACGCTGTCGGCGTTTCTGTGGGCACTCGACACACTCGCGGCCCGTCCCGACCGCGCGCGCGGCACCCGCGTCGTCTACATCTCGCCGCTCAAGGCACTCGCGGTGGACGTGGAGCGCAATCTGCGTGCCCCGCTGGCCGGGATCACCCGGGCCGCGCAGGAGCTCGGGGAGCCCGAACCGTCCATCACCGTGGGATTGCGCTCCGGCGACACTCCGGCCGCACAGCGGCGCATCCTGGCGAAGACCCCGCCGGACATCCTGATCACCACCCCCGAATCGCTGTACCTGATGCTCACCTCGTCGGTCCGCACGACGCTGGCCGCCGTCGAGACCGTCATCATCGACGAGGTACACGCGGTCGCGGGCACCAAACGCGGCACACATCTCGCGTTGTCGCTCGAACGTCTCGACGAGCTGCTCGACAAGCCCGCACAACGGATCGGACTGTCGGCGACGGTGCGGCCACCCGAACTGGTCGCCGACTTCCTCTCCGGCGCAGCTCCGTGCACCATCGTGCGTCCCCGCGCCACCAAGACCTTCGACCTGCGCGTCGACGTGCCGGTGGAGGACATGGCGAACATTCCGCCGCCGCCGTCGGCACCTGACACCGAGGAACTCGACGACGCGTTCTCCCCCACCGCTGGTTCGTTGTGGCCGTACGTCGAGGCGTCGATCGTCGACCTCATAGAGGCCAACCGCACCACCATCGTGTTCGCCAACTCACGACGACTCGCCGAACGACTCACCGCGCGGCTCAACGAGATCCACGAGTCGAGGGCGGGCGCCGAACGCGAGGTGCCCCGCAACGAACGTGTCGGCGGCGGGGCGCCGGCGCTGGTCATGGCCTCCGGATCGACAACGGGCGCCGACACACTGCTGGCCCGGGCACATCACGGCTCGGTGAGCAAGGAACAGCGCGCCGAGATCGAGGACGACCTCAAGAGCGGGCGACTGCGGTGCGTGGTGGCCACCAGTTCACTCGAACTCGGGATCGACATGGGTGCAGTGGATCTGGTGATCCAGGTGGAGGCCCCGCCGTCGGTGGCCAGCGGATTGCAGCGCATCGGACGCGCCGGCCATCAGGTCGGCGAGATCAGTCAGGGCGTGCTGTTCCCCAAACACCGCACCGATCTGATCCACTGCACCGTGGCAGTGCAACGCATGCGCGACGGGGCGATCGAAGAGCTCCGGATTCCGCGCAATCCCCTCGATGTGCTGGCCCAGCAGACGATCGCGGCGGCCGCGGTGGACGATCTCGATGTGGACGCCTGGTTCGACGTGGTGCGTCGCGCCACTCCCTACCGCGAACTCGGGCGGTCGGTGTACGAGGCGACACTCGACCTCATCTCCGGACGATTTCCGTCCGATGAGTTCGCCGAACTGCGCCCCCGGGTCACCTGGGATCGCGACACCAACACGCTCACCGGACGACGCGGAGCGCAGCGACTGGCGGTCACCTCCGGCGGCACCATCCCCGATCGCGGACTGTTCGGAGTGTTCATGGTGGGGTCGCCGGGAGCGGAGCGAGCGGGACAGGTCGGCGCCGGGAAACAGTCCCGCGTCGGGGAACTCGACGAGGAGATGGTCTACGAATCACGCGTCGGCGACGTGTTCGCCCTCGGTGCAACCAGTTGGCGGATCGAGGACATCACCCACGACCGGGTGCTGGTGTCGCCGGCGTTCGGGCAGCCCGGCAGGTTGCCGTTCTGGATCGGCGACACGGTGGGTAGGCCCGCCGAACTGGGCGCCGCCATCGGCAAATTCGTCGGGGCCATCGCCGACGAATCCGAACTCGACCGACACACCGCCGACCTCGGGCTCAGCGGCTACGCCCGGGACAATCTCGCCGCACTGATCGCCGAACAACGCCAGGCCACCGGTCACCTGCCCACCGACCGGACCCTGGTGGTGGAACGGTTTCGTGACGAACTCGGCGACTGGCGCCTGATTCTGCACTCCCCCTACGGTTTACGTGTCCATGCGCCGTGGGCGTCGGCGATCTCGGCGCGCCTGCAGGCCACGCTCGGACTCGACGGGGCCGTCACCGCGTCGGACGACGGGATCATCGTCCGCCTCCCCGACACCGACGACGAACCACCGGGTTCGGCGGTGTTCACCGTCGACCCGGACGAGATCGAGCAACTCGTGACCGACGCACTCGCCGAATCGTCGATGTTCGCCTCGCGCTTCCGGGAGTGCGCCGCACGCGCACTGCTGCTGCCGCGACGCGATCCGGGCAGACGCGCCCCGCTGTGGCAGCAACGCCAGCGCAGCGCCCAATTGCTCTCGGTGGCATCGCAATTCCCCGATTTCCCGATCGTGCTCGAGGCGGTCCGCGAATGCCTGCAGGACGTCTACGACCTGCCCGCGCTGACCGACCTGCTCACCCGCATCGGTAGCAGGCGCATCCGGATGGTGGAGGTCGAGACCGCGGCGCCGTCACCGTTCGCCGCGTCGCTGCTGTTCGGTTACGTGGGTGCGTTCATGTACAACGACGACGCTCCGGTGGCCGAACGCCGTGCTGCCGCACTCTCTCTGGACACCGCGTTGCTGGCGCAATTGCTCGGCCGCGTCGATCTGCGCGAACTCCTCGATCCCGCGGTGATCGCCCAGGTGGTGGCCCGTCTGCAACGACTCGACGAGCACCGCAAGGCCCGCGACGCCGACGACATCGTCGATCTGCTGCGCTGGCTGGGGCCGCTGACCACCGACGAGGTGGCGCTGCGCTACCGCGGCGAGCACACGCCCGCACTGGATCTGCTCACCCGACTTCATCGCAGTGGCGCGATCATCTCCGTCAGTGTGCGCGGCGTGCCGTTGTGGGCGGCCGTCGAGGACACGGCACGGCTGCGCGATGCACTGGGAGTGCCCGCCCCACTGGGGGTTCCGGCCGTGTTCGTGGCCCCGGTGCCCGATCCGGTGGGCGACCTGGTGCACCGGTACGCCCGTACCCACGGCCCCTTCACCGTCGATGAGGCCGCCGAGAGTCTCGGTATGGGTCCGGCCGTGGTGCGCGACACCCTGGTACGGCTAGCCG
Organism: Gordonia sp. NPDC003429; assembly: GCF_053588575.1. NCBI lineage: Bacteria > Bacillati > Actinomycetota > Actinomycetes > Mycobacteriales > Gordoniaceae > Gordonia > Gordonia sp. NPDC003429. The sequence continues at coordinate 640,871 of NZ_JBSFQF010000001.1, read as the reverse complement.
CCGACCGCAAGGTGGTGGAGGGCGACTTCCTGCCCGCCGACGCCGACTCCGACTCCGCGCCCGCCCCGGCCACCGCCGGCGAGCCGGCCCGGCAGACCACCGCCGGCGAACCGGCCCGGCAGAGCACCGCCGGGCCGGCATGGCAGACGCAATGGTGCCACAGCGACGTCCTCGGTCAGATTCGGCGCGGTTCGCTGGCGGCGAGCCGCGCGGAGATCGAGCCCGTCGACATCGCCACGTTCACGCGGTTCCTCGTCTCGTGGCAGCACGTGGCCGAACCGGAACGGCTCACCGGCACCGACGGGGTGGCTGTGGTACTCGATCAGCTTGCCGGGCACCGGATTCCGGCGTCGGCATGGGAATCGCTGGTGCTGCCGACCCGCGTGAGGGATTACCGGCCCGCCATGCTCGACGAACTGCTCAGCTCCGGGGAGATCGTCTGGGCCGGACACGGCCGCATCGGCTCGTCGGACGGGTGGATCAGCTTCTACCCGGCCGACCTGGCTCCGCTGTTCGCACCGGCCCCCGTCGACATCGACACCACCGACGTGCACCACCGACTGCTTGACGCGTTGGGCACCGGCGGCGGTCTGCGGTTCCCCCAACTCACCCGGTTCGCCGCGGGGTCCGACGATGCGGCATCGGCCGACGAGGTGGAGAACGCGCTGTGGGATCTGGTGTGGTCCGGGCACATCAGCAACGACTCGTTCGGCCCGATTCGTGCACTGCTCGCGCCGCGCCGCAGCGCGAACGCACGGTCGGCACCGGCACACCGGTCGCGCGCACGGCCGCCGCGCCTGCGCAGCCGCCTCACCACCCGTCACCTCCTCGCCCAGAACGCCGGGGCCGGGACCGTCCGCGCCACGGCGAGCGGACGCTGGTTCGCGCCTGCGCGTGCCGAAGTGGACCCGACCACGGTCACCCAGGCGCTGTGCGAACAACTACTCACCCGCTACGGGGTGGTGACCCGCGGCAGCGTCACCGGCGAGGACGTCAATGGCGGATTCGCGCGAATCTACAAGGCGTTCACTGTGTTCGAGGACAACGGACAGGTCCGACGCGGCTATTTCGTCGACCGGCTGGGCGGCGCCCAGTTCGCCGGGCCCGCCACCGTCGACGAGTTGCGCCGCCACGCCCACGCCGACGCCGGACCCGCCGACAGACGACACGAACAGGGTGTGGTGCTGGCCGCCACCGACCCTGCCAACCCGTACGGTGCGGCACTGGCGTGGCCCCCCACCCGCCCCGAGGCCGGGGGGCACCGGCCCGGTCGCAAACCCGGTGCCCTGGTGGTTCTCGTGGACGGCGATCTCGTCGCGTTCGTCGAACGCGGCGGCAAGACGGTTCTGAGCTTCACCGACGATGACGGCAGCCTCTCCGCGATGGCATCCGCACTCGCCTCCACCGTGGCGTCGGGCCGGGTGTCACGACTGATGGTCGATCAGATCGACGGTGTGAACGCCTTGCGGTCACCCCTCGCCCCCGTCTTCGTCGACGCCGGTTTCGCCACCACACCGCGAGGCCTGCGAATGCGGTACGGAAACCATGCCTGAGGGCGACACCGTCTACCAGGCCGCCGATCGACTGCGCCGTGCATTGGTGGGACACCCTCTGGAGCGCAGTGACTTTCGTATCCCGTCCTTGGCCACCACCGACCTGACCGGCGGCACCGTGACCGCCGTCCGCTCGCGCGGCAAACACCTGCTGATCGACGTCGAGCGGCCCGACAGCACCAGCGTCAGCATTCACAGCCACCTGAAGATGGAGGGCGCCTGGCACGTGCACCGGGCCGGCACCCGATGGCGCCGACCGGGATTTCAGGCGCGAATCGTGTTGCGCGCCAACGGTTACGAGGCGGTCGGGTTCGACCTGGGCATTCTGGAACTGGTCTCGGCAACCGCCGCGGATTTGGACTGGCTCGGGCCCGACCTCCTCGCCGACGATTTCGACGCCGAGGCAGCCGTCGCGAACCTGGCGGCCCATCCCGACACCCCGATCGGCCTGGCCCTGCTCGATCAGCGACTGCTGGCCGGCGTGGGCAACGTCTACCGGTGCGAGGCGTGCTTTCTCACCGGACTGCGTCCGGACCGTCCGGTGCGCGAGGTGGACAACCTGCCCGCACTGGTGGAGCTGTGCCGACGAATGCTGTGGGAGAACCGGAATCGGCTCGCGCGCACCACCACCGGCCGCACCGGTCACGGTGCGCGAACCTGGGTGTACGGGCGCATCGGGGCACCATGTCGACGGTGCGGCACACCCATCCGTCGCGACGAGATGGGCCGACACACACCGTCGGGTGTCACCGAGGAGCGCGTGATCTATTACTGCCCGTCGTGCCAGCGGTGACATCGGTCACCTCGGCGTCGTTCGGGCACCGATCCTGCGGTCAGACGGGATAGCGCTCGGGTTCGGGACCGAAATCGAAACGTCGCGCACTCACCTCGGTGGGCGTGATCTCGACGTAGTTGTACTTGAGCGTGGGCACCCAGGGTTTAAGGGGTTGTTTGTCCGCGTCGGCGATCTCTGCTCCCGTGGAGAGCACCCGCGCGGTGCCCTTCACGACCACACTCCACCCGCCGGTGTCTGTGTAGCTGTCGGTTTCGAAGGCCACGTGATCATTGACGGTGAGCTCGGAGAGCTTGGTGCCCTCCGCCGTCCGGAAGAGAATCCGGCCCTGGCCCGCATAGAAGTTGATCGGGAAGATGTCGGGCTGACCGCCCGCGCTCACCGCGATCCTGCCCATCTCGGCAGTGGCAAGCAGTTCCCAGGCTTCATCGACGGCGAGTGCGTGAATCGGAGTGTCCACCATGACCTGTCCTTCTCCCATAGCTCATTGTCCCGATATCGACGTTACCGGGCGTAGAGCACAATGGCCCGATGAAGTCTGGGCGCGATGAAGTTTGGGTCCGATGAAGAGGCGCGATGAAGAGGCGCGATGAAACCCTTCACTCCGGCACGGGCACCGGCTCGAGGATGTCGACCCGCGACTCCGGGGCCGCCGCCCGTAACGCATCGGCGGACGCATCGTCGGGTTGCTGCTGCGACGCCACCTCGGCGGCCACACGCGCGTTGTAGGTCTCGATCTCGAACTCGACCGTCTCGTCGCTCCAGCCCAGCACCGGCGCCAACAATTCGGCCACCTCTCGTGCACAGTCGACGCCGCGGTGACCGTACTCGATGGAGATCCGGGTGCGCCGCGCCAGCACATCCTCGAGATGCAGGGCGGCCTCGTCGATGGCGGCGTACACCACCTCCACCCTCAGGTACTGCGGCGCCGCTGCCAGCGGCCGCAGCAGTGACGGATCGGCGGCGGCATAGAAGAGCACGTCGTCGATGAGCGAGCCGTAGCGATTGAGCAGCCGTCGGATGCGATAGGGGTGCAGCCCGTAGCGCTCACCGAGCTGATCGCACTGATTGACCAGCGCGAAGTATCCGTCGGCCCCGATCAGCGGGACCCGCGCGGTGATCGAGGGAGCCACCCGGCTGGGAATGAAGTCGGTGCACGCCTCCACCGCGTCGGCCGCCATCACCCGGTAGGTGGTGTACTTGCCGCCGGCGATGGCGATCAGGCCCGGCGCCACCGTCGCCACCGCGTGTTCACGCGAGAGCGTCGACGTCGACTCCTCCTCACCGGCCAGCAGCGGTCGCAGGCCCGCGTAGACCCCTTCGATGTCCTCGTGGCGCAGCGGGGTGACCAGCACCTCGTTGACGCGTTCGAGGATGTAGTCGATGTCGGCGCGCGTGGCGGCCGGGTGGGCGAGGTCGAGATTCCAGTCGGTGTCGGTGGTCCCGATGATCCAGTGCGTCTCCCACGGGATCACGAACAGCACCGAACTCGGCGTGCGGAGGATGATCGCGGTCTCGCTGACGATCCGGTCGCGCGAGACCACGATGTGCACGCCCTTGGAGGCCCGCACGCGGAAGTGCCCGCGCAACTTCGACAGTGCCTGCACCTCGTCGGTCCACACGCCCGCCGCGTTGATCACGCAATGCGCCCGGATCTCCGCGGTCTCGCCGTTCTCGGTGTCGCGCACGCGCACACCCATGATGCGGTCGGCCTCCCGCAGAAATCCCACCACCTGCGTCGACGTGCGGATCACGGCGCCGTAGTTGGCGGCCGTGCGCGCGACGGTCAGACTGTGGCGCGCGTCGTCGACGACGGTGTCGTAGTAGCGGATACCACCGATCAGGGAATCGCGTTTGAGCGCAGGCGCCACCCGAAGCGCCCCGGAACGGGTCACATGTCGTTGTCCCGGAACAGATTTCGCGCCGCCCATGGTGTCGTAGAGGAACAACCCGGCGGCCATGTAGGGACGCTCCCACACCCGGTGTTTGAGCGGATACAGGAACGGCAACGGCTTCACCAGGTGTGGTGCCAGCAGACTGAGCGAGAGTTCCCGCTCGTGCAATGCCTCACGCACCAGGCCGAATTCGAGTTGTTCGAGGTAACGCAGCCCGCCGTGGAACATCTTCGACGAGCGACTCGATGTGCCCGACGCGATGTCACGGGCCTCCACGAGGGCCACGCGCAGGCCGCGGGTCGCGGCATCGAGCGCCGCACCGACACCCACCACGCCTCCGCCGATCACGACGATGTCGAATTGCTCCGTACCCATCCGCCGCCAGGCCTCGGCACGGTACAGCGGCCCCAAGTCCGCAGGCCGGTCCGGATTGAACTCGGTCTCCATGCCCACCGACACTAATGGAGATGCGGCGCCCCCACCGGGAACTCATCGAGACGCGCCGCCGCCCGGTGGCACCCTTGGGCGCACTGCGGGCCGCTCACGGCACGAAGTCGGCGATGATCCCCACCAAACCCGCGGTGCCGCCCATCGCGCTCGCCGCCTCGTAGACGGCCTCACCGAACCGGGTGCGTGCATCGATCCCCGGCGTGCACACCATCGCCACGCAGGCCAGTCCGCGGGCTTTCCGGAACAGCACACGCTGGCTCTCGACGTCGGCGACGCGGTGGGCCAACACCGCGTCGAGTTCGCACCGGGTGAGCGCGGCGTCGACGCGGGCACGGGTCTCGGCGGGCACCGTACCGTGCGAGCGCCACTGATCGGCCGCCTCGCGCACCGCCTGCAGTCCGCCGAGGCCGGCGAGGTCGATGACGGTGGCCATGATGAGTCCGAGGCACTCGTCGATCGCTGCCCGGGGCACCCGCTCCACCAGGCCGCCGACACCTCCCGGCAGGCGATCGATGCGGCGGACCGACGGCATGGTCATGACGGGACCGAACCGAACTCCTTGCCCGACGCGGTGCCCGTGTCGGGGGTCGCGGCACCCTCGGCACCCTTGTCGGCGGCGACCGCCGGAACGGCAGTCCCGGCATCGGCGTTCGTACCGGTGGCCGGGCTCGACTGCGGCACCCAGTCGCCGATGACCGGCGGACCGACCAGCGGCAAACCGCCAACCAGCTCCTCGCCGTTCTCGCGGGTGTTGAGATACCTTGCCGGACGGTGCTTCTCGTCTCCTTTGGGGCGCACAGCCCCTCCGGGAGCGCCGGGCGTGGACGCCGCCGGCAGCGCACCGCGGGCCGGCCCACCGATGGGAGCCGTGGTGGTGGGCGCGTTCGCGGAGCCCGGCAGCACCGGTCCCCACGGTGCCGCCGGGGGCAGTGTTTCCGGACCTGTCGCGGCGGGACCACCGACGTCGGAGGGGCCACCGGCCGACGGCCCCCCATCGGAGCTCCCCGGCCCACCGGGCCGGGGAGCTCCCTGCGCGCGCGGCGAGCGGGGTCCACCAACCGGCACCACCGGATCGGCCTGCCCGTCGCGCGAGAGTCGGCCGGGATCGGATGCCGGCCGGCGAGACGGCGACGTCGGACCGCCGGGACCCGATGGCGCGTCGACCCCGGCCGGCGTGGTCGGCCGGGCGCCGGCAGGCGTCACGGCCGGGGCGGCGGCCGGCGGCGACGACCCGGGACCCGCCGGATCGGGTCCGTCGGCGTCGGCCAGATTGCCCGCCTGCGAACGCGTGTTGGTGGCATCACCCCCACCGCTTCCGCCGGTACCGCCGAAGGTGCTGATCGTGGACATCGTCCCCTCCGGCGCCGGCTGCGGCAGCGTCGACTGCACATCGACCATCGGGTTGCTGTAGGTGCCGAGCATGATCGATCTCACCTGCGCACGGACGTCGGCGGAGTCCTCGGGGTGCGACACGAGGTGAGTACTCAACCGCTCCAGGTCCGGCGTCTGACCGTGCGTCGCGGTGAGAATCCCCACCGCGGTCTGCATGGCGGTCGCCGCCACCTGCGCCGCGTCCGCCGAGTCGGTGATGTGCTTCGAGAGTTGTTGTCCCGCAGTAAGACTGCCGGTCGCGGCGAGTCCGTAGAGCTCGTCTTCGGTGCCGAACGCGTAACGCATCCTGGCGGCCACATCGCGCGCGATACCCAGGGCGATGAGCACTGCGGCGGCGTCGCCCGACGCCGAGGTCTCCTTCATCGTCGAGATCTTGTGCAGCACCTCGACGATGCTCATCGACTCCCAGTTGGTGACGTCCCCGCCACCCTGATCGTCCCCCTTCGAGCGGACTCGCGCCTCCCGCGACGGACCCGAGTCGCCGTCGCGACCCGACGATGGTGACGTCACCGGCCCTCCCCTGGTCCACGGCCCGAAATCATGTCGAGATTACCCCGCGCGTCCCCCTCCGGCAGGTCCGTACCGCGGCCCTGTGGACTAGTCCAGGTCGTCGTGGCGCACGAGTTGCCGGGCCGCTTCGGTGATCGAGCCCGACAGCGACGGATAGACCGACAGGGTCTGTGCGAGATCCCCGACGGTCAGCTTGTTCTGCACCGCGAGGGCGATCGGCAGGATCAGCTCCGAGGCGGTCGGCGCCACCACCACACCGCCGATCACCACACCGGTCGCCGGGCGGCAGAAGATCTTGACGAAGCCGCGGCGCAGCCCACTCATCTTGGCCCGCGGATTGGTCGCCAGCGGCAGCATCACCGTGCGCGCCGGATACTCCCCGGCGTCGATTGCCTTCTGCGAAACCCCGACGGTGGCGATCTCGGGTCGCGTGAAGATGGCCGAGGCGACCGTCTTGAGTTTGATGGGGCTGACCCCTTCGCCCAGGGAGTGGTACATGGCGATCCGTCCCTGCATGGCGGCGACCGACGCGAGGGGGAACAGACCGGTGCAGTCGCCGGCGGCGTAGATACCCGGTACCGAGGTGCGCGACACCCGGTCGACGGTGATGTATCCGCCCCGGTCGGTGGCCACACCGGCCTCGTCGAGGCCGATGCCGGCGGTGTTGGGAATCGAACCGACCGTCATCAGCACGTGGCTGCCGGTGACGGTGCGGCCGTCGGCGAGGTGTGTGGTGACGGTGTCGCCGTGGCGTTCCACCTTGTCGGCGCGGGCGTGTTTGACCAGTTCCACGCCGCGTTCGGCCAGCGCGTCCTCGAGTACCAGGGCCGCATCCTCGTCCTCACCGGGCAACACCCGGTCGCGACTGGAGACCAGGGTCACCTTCACGCCCAGCTCTGTGTAGGCGTGCACGAACTCGGCTCCGGTGACACCCGATCCCACCACCACCAGATGCTCGGGCAGTTCCTCGAGGTCGTAGAGCTGCCGCCACGTCAAGATGCGTTCACCGTCGGGTTGCGCGTCGGGCAAGACCCGCGGCGATGCGCCCGTCGCGATCAGCACCACGTCACCCTCGAAGTGTTGCGTCGATCCGTCGGCGAGCGTCGCGGTCACCCCGTGGGTGGCCACCCCGACGTCGGTGCGCTCCAACGTCGCCGTCCCGGACACCAGGGTGACGCCCTCGCTGATCAGTCGCGACCGGATGTCGGCGGACTGCGCGAACGCGAGATCACGCACCCGCTGATGGATCTGCGGCAGCGTGACCATTGCGTCGTCGGTCCTGATGTTGATGCCGAGATCGATCGCGCGACGCACCTCGGTGCGGATGCCGGTGGAGGCGATGAAGGTCTTGGAGGGAACGCAATCCCAGAGCACGCAGGCCCCACCGATGCCGTCGGAATCGATCACGGTGACGTCCGCGCCGTAGGCCGCGGCAACCAGGGCCGCCTCATAACCCGCAGGCCCACCACCGATGATCACGATCCTGGTCACTGGGCACACTCCTGTCATCGACGTGCGGGGCTGGGTTGTCGACCGCCGGGCGGCCGGACCGCACTCCAACTTAGTCGTCCGGCGACGGACGCTCAGTGCCGACTGGGTGTCAGGACACGACAACCAGGGTGCGGCCGGTGGTCGCCCGCGCAACACCGGTGCGGATGCGTCCGCCTTTCGCCGTCGCCCGTGAGCATCTAGAGTTTTCCGACGTGCCGATATATGCCGCCTACGGGTCGAACATGCATCCCGATCAGATGGCCGAACGGGCGCCGCACTCCCCGATGGCGGGGACGGGCTGGCTGCACGGGTGGCGACTGACCTTCGGCGGCGCCGACATCGGCTGGGAGGGTTCACTGGCGACGGTCACCGAAGACCGCGACGATCCCACCGCGAAGGTGTTCGTGGTTCTCTACGACGTGCCGACCGAGGACGAGGAGAATCTCGACCGGTGGGAGGGATCCGAGCTCGACATCCACCGCAAGATCCGCGCCCGCGTGGACACCGCGGACGGCGCGGTGCTGGCGTGGCTCTACGTTCTCGACGCGTTCGAGGGCGGCCTGCCGTCGGCACGCTATCTCGGCGTGATGGCCGATGCCGCCGAGATCGCCGGTGCCCCAGCAGAATACGTGCAAGACATCCGCTTGCGGGAAGCCCGCAACGTGGGGCCGGGCCCGATCGAGCCCTGATTGACCGGATCGGGCCCTGACCAACCGATCGGGCCCCGACCAACCGATCGAACCCCGACCAACCGATCGAACCCTGACCAACCGATCGGGCCTGACTACCCGTGCGCGCCGAGCACCACGCCGGCGAGCGTACGCACCCCGATGAGGAGGGCACGTTCGTCGAGGTCGAAGTTGGGTTGATGCAGGTCGACCTGCGGGCGCCGACCGTCCCACACACCGAGCCGGGCCATCGCACCCGGCACCTGCTCGAGGTACCAGGAGAAATCCTCGCCGCCCGGTGACTGCGGGGTGTCCACGACCGCTGCCGGGTCGATGGCGGCCACCGACCGGGCGAGCATCGCAATGGCCAGTTCGTCGTTGACCACCGGCGGCACACCACGGAAGTAGGCGAGGTCGTAGGACACGCCGAGCGGTGCGACGAGCTGGCCGATCACGTTGCGTACCAGCGGTTCCAGTTCGGCCCAGGTGGCGTGATCACCGGTGCGTACCGTGCCGCGCAGCCTGCCCTCCTGCGGGATGGCGTTGGCCGCGTTGCCCGCGTGCGCGGCACCCCACACCATCACCGTGCCCGACCGCGGGTCCACCCGGCGCGACAGCACGCCGGGCAGCCCGGTGATGACCGTGCCCATCGCGTACACCAGGTCGGCGGTCAGGTGCGGCCGCGACGTGTGACCACCCGGCGAGTGCAGGGTGAGGTCGATGTGATCGGCGGCCGAGGTCAGCGGTCCGGCACGCAACCCCACCGTGCCCACCGGCAGCCGCGGATCGCAGTGCAGGGCGAAGATGCGGCTGACACCCTCCAGGACGCCGGCCGCCACCGCGTCCAGCGCGCCGCCGGGCATCACCTCCTCGGCGGGCTGGAAGATCAGCCGCACACCCACCGGCAGCGCATCGACCGATGCCAGCAGTGCGGCCACGCCCAGCAGGATCGCGGTGTGTGCGTCGTGGCCGCACGCGTGCGACACGCCGTCGACACCTGAGGCGAACGACAGCCCGGTGTGCTCGGTGACCGGCAACGCGTCCATGTCGGCGCGCAGCGCGATCCGCAATCCGTCGGCGGGACCGAGGTCGCACACCACGCCGGTGCCCATCGGAAGTCGCCGCGGCGACAGGCCGAGGTCGGCGAGCGCACTCATCACCAGTTCGGTGGTCACCACCTCCTGACGCGACAGCTCCGGGTGCGCGTGGATGGAGCGCCGCCAGCCGATGACGTCGCCGCCGTGCGTGGACGTCCACCGGTCGATGACCGACGCCCAGTCCTCGGTCACAGCAGCGATGGCGGTGTCGTCACCGCCAGGTCTTCGAGCAGGTGCAAACGCAGCCCGCGCTTGATCACCGACAGGTTGTCGCCGGCCGTCGCGGATCGCTCGGCGGCGACGGCACTGGCCCGCCCGATCAGGTCGGCGGCCTCGACGGCCTCGTCGACAATGCCCGCGACCACGGCGTCCTGGGCGCCGTAGCGGCGGCTGGTGAGCATCGCCTCGGTGGCGGAACGGTCGGGCACCCGGGTGCGTACCAGCGACGCCATACCGCGCGTGAACGGCATGTTCAGCGCCGCCTCGGGCAGCGACCAGAACCCGCGGCCGGTACGCATCACCCGGTGGTCGGCGCACAGGGCCAGCATCGCGCCGGCGCCGAACGCGTGGCCGTTGACCGCCGCCACGGTGGCCACCGGCAGCGTCAGCACCTTGGCGTAGAGCTCATGCACCGAGTCGAGGTAGGCGGGCAGCTCCGCGGGGTGGGCGAAGACGTGATCGGTGTCGAGTCCGTTGCTGAAGAACTTTCCGGTGGCCGTGATCACCAGCGCCTTGGCCGGACCCGCGGCGACCTCGTCGAGGAGTTTGCCCACCGTGGTCAACCACTCCACGCCGAACCTGTTCTCCGGATTGGCCTCGTCGAGTTCCACACCCGGCGATCCGAGGTAGAGTTCGGCGATCTCGGCCCCACCGTGCGGCGTGTCACTCAGAAATGGCATGGCACAGACCCTATCGCCTGCCCGCTCGGTCCACGCGCGATGCCCTTAGGCTTGTGCCCATGGATCCCACCGTCGACGCCGACGCGGCCGCCGTCGCCGCTGCGGCGACCATCGCCGCCGAGACCGACGCGGCAGCACACGATGTGGCCGTCATCCTCGGCTCCGGGTGGGCGCCAGCCGCAGACGCCTTCGGCACACCGGTCGCCTCCATCCCGATGTCCCAGATCCCCGGCTTCACCGCCCCCAGGGCCGCCGGGCACGGCGGCACCGTGCTGTCGGTGCAGATCGGCGGACGGCGAGTGCTGATCCTGCTCGGACGCATCCACGCCTATGAGGGTCACCACCTTTCGCGGGTGGTCCACCCCGTCCGCACCGCCGCCGCCGCGGGCGTGCACACCGTGGTCCTCACCAACGCGGCCGGGGGTCTGCGCGACGACATGTCGGTGGGCCAGCCCGTGCTGATCTCCGATCACCTGAATCTCACCGCGCGTTCGCCCCTGACCGGCGCGCAGTTCGTGGATCTCGTCGACGCGTATGCCCCGCGGCTGCGCGAGATCGCACGCGCCGTCGATCCCACGCTGGCCGAGGGCGTCTACGCCGGACTGCCGGGACCGCACTACGAGACGCCCGCCGAGATCCGCATGCTGCGGACCCTCGGCGCCGACCTCGTCGGCATGTCCACGGTGCACGAGACGATCGCGGCGCGGGCGGCGGGTATGAACGTGCTCGGCGTGTCGCTGGTCACCAATCTTGCCGCCGGCATCACCGGCGAACCGCTCAGTCACGCCGAGGTGCTCGAGGTGGGCCGCGAATCGGCACGCCGGATGGGTGACCTGCTGGCCCGCATCGTCGGCGAACTGTAGATCCGGGCCGCCACCGTCATGCCCGAGAACACCAAGACGACCGAGAACACCAACACGACCGAGATCACCGCGGCCGATCCGCGGGTGGCGGCGTGGATCGCCGCCGACCCCGACCCCGCGACACGCGCCGAACTCGCCGCCTGCGACGCGGACGACCTCGCCGACCGGTTCGCCGGGACGTTGCGGTTCGGCACCGCCGGGCTGCGCGGTCCGGTGCGCGCCGGACCCAACGGCATGAACGTGGCGGTGGTGACCCGCGCCACCGCGGGCCTGGCCGCGTGGCTCACCGGGCACGGCTGCGCGGGCGGCACCGTGGTGGTGGGCCGCGACGCCCGGCACGGATCGCAGGCCTTCGCCCGCAGCGCCGCCGAGGTCCTCGCCGCGGCCGGTTTCGACGTCGTCGCCCTTCCCGAGCCGCTGCCGACGCCGCTGCTGGCCTTCGCCTGCCGCGACCTGCGCGCGGTGGCGGGCGTACAGGTCACCGCGTCGCACAACCCGCCCGCCGACAACGGCTACAAGGTGTACCTGGACGGCGGCGCGCAACTCGTTCCCCCTGCCGACCTCGAAATCGAGGCGTTGATCGCCGACGCCGGACCCGCCGCAGCCATCCCGCGACGTCCCGTGGTCCCCGACGCGCGGGCCCACGCGGTCGCCGACCGCTACCTCCATCGCCTCGCGGTGCGGTTCCCCCGCGTATCCGACAGCCCGCTGCGCATCGCGCTCACCGCCATGCACGGGGTCGGCGGACCGCTCGCGGTCCGCGCGCTCGCCGACGCCGGATTCGCCGATGTGCACGTGGTTCCCGAGCAGTTCGAGCCCGACCCCGACTTCCCCACCGTGGCGTTCCCGAATCCGGAGGAACCCGGGGCCGCCGACCGTGTGCTCGCGCTCGCCGAGGAGGTCGATGCCCATCTGGCGATCGCTCTGGATCCCGATGCCGACCGCTGCGCGGTGGGAATCCGCGTCGACGGTCGATGGGGCATGCTCAGCGGTGACGACACCGGGGCCCTGCTGGGTTCGTTCCTGCTCGCGACCACCGGGCTCGGCGAACCGGTGGTCGCGAGCACGCTGGTGTCGGGCACCCTGCTGGCCGACATCGCGCGGCACCACGGTGCCCGGCACGTCACCACCCTCACCGGATTCAAGTGGCTGGTACGGGCGGGCGAGCCACTGCTCTACGCCTACGAGGAGGCCATCGGCCACTGCGTGGACCCCGACGCGGTCCGCGACAAGGACGGCATCAGCGCGGCCGTCGCGATCGCGATGCTCGCGCATCGATGCGCCGTCGCCGGGCACACCCTGGCCGACGAACTCGACACGCTGTTCGCCGCACACGGTGTGCACGTCACCCGCCAGCGGTCCCTGCGCGTGCGCGACCCGGGTGAGATCGACGCGGTGATGACCCGGCTGCGCCGGCATCCGCCGGCCACCCTCGGCGGCATTCCGGTGATCGCCGAGGATTACGCCGAACGCGACGACGGGCTACGGACCGACGCGGTGGCGCTGCACGGGACCGCGCCCGACGGCGTGGGCGTGCGCGTCATGGCGCGGCCGTCGGGCACCGAACCGAAGCTCAAGTACTACATCGAAATGACAGCGGCGCCCGAAGTCGCGCCATCGGCAACGCAATCCGGCACGGCAGCGACATACCCAGCGGCGACATACCCAGCGGCGACAGACACAGCCGCGACAGACCCAGCGTCGACACACGACCTGTCGCGGGTGCACCGCACGCGCGATCGACTGCACGACCTCGCGCACCGCGTCGCCGACGAGCTGCCCACCGAAGGAGAACGCCCATGAGCTACCCGCCGGGACCCCCCAACCCCTATCAGGGCGGGGGCTACCCGTCGTCGGGCGGTGGCTATCCGGGCGACCGGCCGCCCGGCAACGATCGTTCGCCGTGGTCGTCACCGGCGGTGATCGTGGCGATCGCGGCCGGTGTGCTGATCGTGGTGGGCGGCGTGCTCGCCGCGGTGCTGCTGCTCCCGGGAGACTCCGACACCACCGCGCAACCGTCGGCGACGTCGTCGGCCACCACCCCGAGCCCGTCGACGGTCACCAACACTGTCACCACGGCACCCGGCGGCGGCGCGGGACCCGCCACACCGCCCACCACACCACCCACCACACCGCGGGCCACCCCAAGCGTCGCCGGGGCCGATTGGCAGGGTTTCACCGACGGACCGCGATGCAACGCGGCCGACGACCCCGCGGTGGTGATCGGTCAGACCGCTCGCTCGCGGGTGGTGATCTGCCAGGTGGGTGATCAGGTGGGCCGCATGTACTACAAGGGGCTCGCCGACGGCAACGCCATCGAGGTGCAGTATCCGACCCGCGTCGGCAACACCTACGAGGTACTCAACAACGACGTCAAATACATCATCGCGCCCGGGCAACTGACCATCGTGCAGAACGGTGAGACGGTGGCCACCGAACCGATGCTCGCCTACTGGACGTCGGGTCCCTGAGCGATGCAACGACTACTGAACCTGTCCGGGGTCGATGTTGTCCGCAGCGGCCGCATGCTGTTGCACGACATCGATCTCAGCGTGTCGGCGGGCGAACATTGGGCGCTGCTGGGCCCCAACGGCGCTGGCAAGTCGACGTTGATGGCGATCGCGGGCGCACGGTCGCACCCCACCCGCGGCACCGTGGACGTGCTGGGTCGGCGTCTGGGCCGGGTGGACATGCGCGAACTCCGCACCCACATCGGGCACGTCGACCCACGCTGGCGCATCGACATCCCGCTCAGCGCCCACGACGTGGTGCTGACCGGTCTGACGAACACCCCCGAACTCGACCGGCGACGCACCTACAGCGACACCGAGCACCGCGCGGCCGACGATCTGCTGGAACTGCTGGGCATGACCGCACGCCGCGACTCGTTGTGGCCGGTGATGAGTCAGGGTGAACGCGGCCGCACGCTGATCGCGCGCGCACTGATGCCCCGCCCGGCCCTGCTGCTGCTCGACGAACCGGCGACCGGCCTCGATCTGGCCGCCCGCGAGAAGTTGTTGTCGGCGATCGACCGGCTGCGCACCGAGGTCGCCGACCTGGCCAGCGTGCTGGTGACCCACCACCTCGAAGACCTGCCCGCCAGCACGACGCACGCCATGCTGCTGCGCGACGGTGAGATCGTCGCCCAGGGCCCGGTGGCCGACGCCCTCACCTCCGAGACGATCAGCACCTGCTTCGACCATCCCGTGGCGGTCCGGCGCCACCACGGCCGCTGGTCGGCGACCGCCGCCTGAGGACCGGACGACACCGATGTGGGCGCGGCGACTCGCATTCGGATTCTCGGTGGTCGCGATCGGCGTCCTGGCCGGACTGATCGGGCTGGCGACGACGTTCGCGCTCCACGCGCTGCAGCACCTCACCTTCGGTTACCAGACGGGCAGCCTGCTGCTCGGGGTGTCCGACGCCCCATGGCAGCGACGACTGTTCGGCCCCGTCATCGGCGGAGTTCTCGCGGGCGCATGCTGGTGGCTGCTGCGCAGGCGCCGGCACGTGCTGCGTCTCGAGGACGAGGTCCGCGAGGGAGATCGCCTCGACGTCCCCGGACAGACCGCTGACGCGCTCATCCAGATCCTGGCGGTGGGCACCGGCGCCTCACTCGGCCGCGAAGGCGCACCACGCCAGCTCGCGGCGGTGGCCGCCACGCGCGTCACCAGCTTGTTCGCGATGACGCCGGACGCGCGTCGCCTGCTGTGGGCGGCGGCCGCGGGGGCCGGCCTCGCCGCGGTCTACAACGTGCCGATCGCCGGTGCCTTGTTCACCGTCGAGGTGCTGTTGCGATCGTGGCGCCCGGCCGCGGTGCTCACCGCACTGGCGGTGTCGGCCATCGCCGTGGGCACCACGTGGCCGATCACGCACGGCGCACCGACCTTCGCCTGGCCGGTGACCCACACCGGTTGGGGAACGATCATCTTTGCCTGCGCGGTCATTCCGGTGGCGGTTCTCCTCGGTCGCGGGTTCCTGGCGCTCACCTCCGGGACGAATCCCCTGGGTCATCGCTCGCCGTGGATCATCGTGGCGATCGGCGCGGCGGGCCTTCTCACCGGGGTGGCGGCTCTCTACCTTCCGGAATTGCCCGGCAACGGCAAAAGCATCGTGGCCACCACCTTCTCGCCGACGGTCACCCTGGCGGCGGTGGCCGCGGCGGTGGTGCTCAAGCCCGTCCTGACCGCCGCGTACCTGCGGGCCGGTGCGACAGGCGGCCTGCTCACCCCGGCATTCGCCACCGGGGCCGCCCTCGGAGCGTTCGTCGCGCTGCTGATACGCCACCTCGGTGGTCACGCCAGCGTGCCCGGCTTCGCACTGATCGCCGCATGCGCGGTCCTCGCAGTGACCCAGCGGACGGCATTCTTCGCAACCGCCTTCGCCGCCGAACTCGTGCATCCCCCACTGCCGATGGTGCCGATACTGCTCGTGGCCGCCCTCGGCTCGTACTGGCTCGACCGCGGGATTCGCGCCCGGACCGTCAGCGCGGACCGAACTGACGGTCCCCCGCATCGCCGAGTCCGGGCACGATGTAGGCGACGTCATTGAGTCCGTCGTCCACCGCGCCCACCACCAGTCGCACCGGATGGCCCGATTTCTCCAGAGCGGCAACACCTTCCGGTGCGGCGACGACACACACCGCGGTGATGTCGGTGGCGTTGCGGGCCACCAGCAGCTCGATGGTGTGCAGCATCGAACCGCCGGTCGCGAGCATCGGATCCAGCACGAAGACGGGGATGTCGGTGAGGTCGGCGGGCAGCGACTCCAGGTAGGGCACCGGCTTCGCGGTCTCCTCGTCGCGGGCGATCCCCACGAACCCGACGCGGGCCTCCGGGACCATCGCGTGCGCCTGCTCCACCATGCCCAGACCCGCGCGCAGCACCGGCACCAGCAGCGGCGGGCACGCCAGCTTCGACCCCACGCACCGCTGCAGTGGTGTCTCGATCTCGAGCTTCGACTCCGGGGCACCGACGAGAGCCTCGTAGACGAGCATCTGCGTCAGATCCGACAGTGCGGCACGGAAACCCGCGTTATCCGTCGTCTTGTCGCGCATCGTGGTCAGGCGTGCCGCGGCAAGCGGATGATCGACGATCTGTACGTGCATGCGGACAACACTAGGGTGCGGGCACTCGGTGTGCCCGGCTGTCGGCGTCACAGCGGCGCCGACGTGGACGGAACCACGCACGCACTCATCGCGTCAGACCTTCCATGACAGTTCCCGCCGGCCCCGCACCCGCCCATCCCGGGCCCACCGACCCCGCGCCCACCGATCCCACCCTCACCGCCACGACGGAATTCATGGACGGATTCGCCACCGCACACCGCGCCGCGGCGGCCCGCGTCGGCGCGCACGCCGCGAGCACCCGGGTCGGTCTGGAGTCCCTGACCCCCACCTTCGGCATGATCGGTGCCGAATTCCTGTCCGCGCTGGGTACGGCGCTCGAGATCCGCAGCCGACGGCTGGAACAGGTGGCCGCGGCACATCGGGCGGTGGCCGAGGCAACCCGCGCCGCCGACACCGCCTACGCCACCACCGACCGTTCCGCCGAGATGGGGTTGCGGCTGTGATCCCGATCGACATCCTCATCGAGCCGCTGCGCCTGCTTCTCACGGCGCTGGGCACCGGCATCCTGCCCGCCGGTAACCCCGCCGACCGGATGCGCACCGCGACAACAGACCTCGACGACGTCCGCGCCCGCACCGCCCGCGCCACCGACACCATGCTGGCCGGATGGCGCGGTGCCGGTTCCGATGGCGCGGTGACGGCCACGGAGACCACCCGGCGGACCGGTCGCCTGGCCGACGACGATGCCGCGGAGATCGGGCGGCTCGTGGTCACCGCGAGCGCCCGCGTGCGCAGCGCCGCCGAGCAACTCGACGGCCTCGTCGACTCCTTCGAGCGCTACGCCCGCACGCTCGGCGATGCACTGTTCACCCCGGCGGGCCTCGCGGCCATCGTTCCCGTGGCCGCCGACCACGTGCAGCGCGGCCTGGCCGTGGTGGCCCGCGCCCGGGCCGACCTCGCCGACGACACCCACGCGATGACCGAACTCGCGCGTCATCAGGCGCCGGCCGAGGCTTCCGGCCCCTCGACCCCCACCCCCGCCGCCGGCACCGACCTCGCGGGCGGTCCCGGCGTGGCCATCACGCTCCCGGACGGCTCGGTGGTGCACGCCCCCAACGAGCGCGCGGCCACGGCTGTGCGGGCAGCGCTGAGCCAGCGCGGGGTGCCCTACGTATGGGGCGGAACCAGCCCCGCCGGCTTCGACTGCAGCGGATTGACGCAATGGGCCTACCGTCAGGCGGGCCTGGACATCCCACGGCTCGCCCAAGACCAGGACACCGCGGGCACCGCGGTCTCCCAGGCCGATCTGCAGCCCGGCGATCTGGCCGTCTGGTCGGGTCACGTGGCCATGTACATCGGCAACGGCCAGATGGTCGAGGCCGGGGATCCGGTGCAGGTGTCGCCGGTGCGAACCACCAATCTGGACCAGACATTCGAGGGCTTCTACCGGCCTCGGTGAGTAGCCCACCCACACCGTCGGCACGCGTTCGCGCTGTGGCACAAATCGTTCACTCGAAGGTGGCGGGGTCGCCCATCGTGCTCACAGTTTCGGCGACTAGGCTGTGTGCTCATGGCCGGAGACATCGTCCCCATCGAGCTCGGACTCACCGACGGAAACAGCTTCACCCTCTGGGCGCCCCGCTGGCGAGAAGGCGACGACGAGTGGGAGGCGTTCCTCGGTCTCGACGAGGACCTCTACGTCTTTCCCGGCGTCGCCGAGCTGGTGGCGTTCATCCGCAACGACGAGGAGAACGACCTCGCCGAGCATCCGGCCTGGTCGACCGTCGCGCGGCTGCAGGCCGACGAACTCGTCCCCGATGACCGGCACACCTACGATCTTGTGGGCGTTCCGGAACTCGCCGCCGAGGACCCCAGTCCCGAGGTCATCGCCGAACTCGAGGACGCGCTGGAGATCGTGCGCATCCTCGGCGAGGTCTGCGAACTCATCACCATCACCAAGTTCTTCAACGGCAATCCCATCCTCGGTGCCGTCACCACCGGAACGCGCAACTTCGATGGCCGTGACGGCGTGGACCTCTGGGTCCGTATCGGCCGGCTGATCGCCAAACACTGGGACGACGTGCTCGACGCGATCGACGGCGTCATCTCCACCCCCGACGTGGATGCCGACGCGGTGGCCGCGGCCGAGGCCGAACTCGAGGCAGCGGCGTCGGCGGAGGACGAGGACGAGCCCGAGGACGACGACATCGATCTCGTCGGCGCCACCGCCGAAGACGCAGAAGACGATTCGGACAACGACGCCGGGGACGAACTCGACGAGGATGACGACGACGAGGACGATCAGGACGACGTCGATGACGACGACTTCTGGGCGGTGGTCGGCATCGACCCGATCCGCATCGTGACCGGCACCGGCGAATACCTCTCGCTGCGTTGCTATCTCGGCGACGACCCGGTCTTCCTCGGATCGCGCGGCAAGATCTTCGTCTTCGCCTCACCGCGGGCGCTGTCGAAGTTCCTCGCCGAGAACAGCGATCACGACCTCACCGACGTGTCGACGTTCGACGAGGTGCGCACCGCCGCCACCGACGGGTCGCTGGAGTTCGACGTCATCGACGACAACGTGTACGTGCTTCCCGGTCTCACCGAGGACATCGTCGACGGTCCGCGCCGCATCGATCGCAACCAGCTCGATCTGGCTGTCGAATTGTTCACCGACGCAGCCGATTACGCCGACGACGACTCGGTCAACGAAGCGCTCGGCACCACCACGCCGCTGGGCTGGTTCGTCGACTACGCGGTCAATCCCGACCCCAAACGGCTGGCCCCGAGCCCGCCGTTCGACAACGAGGCCGAGGCATGGCGTGCCCTCGAGCACGAGTTCGAGGACCGGCTGGTCATCAAGCGCTGAGAGACCTTGACGCTCGCGAGACCGTAACCTCGAGAGCGTGAGAGCTCGAAAGCCCGAGAGCCACAAAGAAATCGGGCCGAGGAAGATCCTCGGCCCGATTTCTCGTCGCTACCCTGCGGTCACGGCGCGGCGTTCGACGCCCCTATGGCCTCGGCGTCGGCAGCACTGTGTCCGCGGCCCATGTACTTCTCGTCGTGCAAGCGTTGCACCAGGTGCGGGTAGTGCAGCTCGAACGCCGGCCGCTCGGACCGGATGCGCGGCAACTCGGTGAAGTTGTGCCGCGGCGGCGGGCAACTGGTGGCCCACTCCAGCGAGTTGCCGAAGCCCCACGGGTCGTCCACGGTCACCACCTCGCCGTACCGGTAGCTCTTGAACACGTTCCAGAAGAAGAAGATCGACGAGAGTCCGAGGACGAACGAACCGGCCGTGGAGATCTCGTTGAGGGTGGTGAATCCGTCCGACGGCAGGTAATCGGCGTAACGACGCGGCATGCCCTCATTACCCAGCCAGTGCTGCACCAGGAAGGTCACCTGAAAGCCGATGAACGTGGTCCAGAAGTGCCACTTGCCCAGCCGCTCGTCCATCATGCGTCCGGTCATCTTGGGGAACCAGAAGTAGATGCCGCCGAATGCGGCGAACACCACCACGCCGAAGAGCGTGTAGTGGAAGTGGGCCACCACGAAGTAGGTGTCGGAGATGTGGAAGTCCAGCGGCGGACTGGCCAGCAGCACACCGGTCAGGCCACCGAGCAGGAACGTGACGATGAAGCCGACGGCGAAGAGCATCGGCGTCTCGAACGTCATGTGCCCCTTCCACATCGTGCCTATCCAGTTGAAGAACTTCACGCCGGTGGGCACCGCGATCAGGAAGGTCATGAAGGCGAAGAAGGGCAGCAGCACTGCGCCGGTGACGTACATGTGGTGCGCCCAGACGGCGATCGAGAGCGCCGCGATCCCCAGCGTCGCGTACACCATGCCGGAGTACCCGAAGAGCGGTTTGCGGCTGAACACCGGGATGATCTCGGTGATGATGCCGAAGAACGGGAGTGCCAGCACGTACACCTCGGGGTGACCGAAGAACCAGAACAGGTGCTGCCACGTGATCACGCCGCCGTTGGCGGGATCGAACAGATGCGCGCCGAACTGCCGGTCCACCTCGACGCCGAGGGCCGCGGCCGCGAGCAGCGGGAAGATCAACAGCACCAGCAGGCTGGTCACCAGCATGTTCCACGTGAAGATCGGCATCCGGAACATCGTCATGCCGGGGGCACGCAGGCAGATCACCGTGGTGATGAAGTTGACCGAGGCCAGGATGCTGCCGAGACCACCGACGACGACACCCATGAACCACAGGTCCCCGCCGACACCCGGCGAATGCACGGCGTCGGTCAGCGGAGTGTAGGCGGTCCAGCCGAAGTCCGCCGCGCCGCCGGGGGTCAGGAAGCCCGCGGCGACGGTGAGCCCGCCGAACAGGTAGAGCCAGTAGCCGAAGGCATTGAGGCGCGGGAACGCGACGTCGGGGGCACCGATCTGCAGTGGCAGCAGGAAGTTGGCCATCCCGAACGACAACGGCATCGCGAACAGCAGCAGCATGATGCTGCCGTGGATGGTGAAGAGCTGGTTGAACTGTTCGGTGGAGAGGAACTGCATTCCCGGGTGCGCGAGTTCGGCGCGCATCAGCAGCGCCATCAGGCCGCCGATCACGAAGAACACGAACGACGTGACGATGTACATGATCCCGATGAACTTGTGATCCGTCGTCGTCATGATCTTGTAGATCAGGGTGCCCTTCATCCCCCAGGTCGGCGGATACGGGCGCGTCGCCGCGGGAACGTCTGCTACCCCAACCGAACTCGCGGGGCGGGCGATGGGCTGGTCAATGGCCACGAACGGGCTCCCCTCAGGCGCTGACAAGTACCCCACACAGGTGGGCATCGTCCAGACTTCCAGTGCGCGAGGGGTCGAGCGTGTGGACAAGGTCCCTCCCGATATGGGACCAAATACCCCATTCAGCCGATGAGGACCGCGAATCCCGGCTTGATGACGTCGTCGATGAAGGCCAGGCGCTCGTCGAAGTGGATGAAGGCCGACTTCATGGCGTTGACCGTGAAGCGTTCCAGGTCGGTCCAGCCGTAGCCGAACTGCTGTGCGAGGCGGTAGAACTCCTTGCTCATCGTGGTGTCGCTCATCAGCCGGTTGTCGGTGTTCACCGTCACCCGGAAGCGCAGTCGTGCGAGCACGTTGAACGGATGCTCGGCGATCGACGGGACCGCGCCGGTCTGCACGTTCGAGCTGGGACACAGCTCCAACGGAATCCGCTTGT
The DNA here is from genome assembly GCF_053588575.1 of Gordonia sp. NPDC003429. Classification (NCBI taxonomy): domain Bacteria; kingdom Bacillati; phylum Actinomycetota; class Actinomycetes; order Mycobacteriales; family Gordoniaceae; genus Gordonia; species Gordonia sp. NPDC003429. The sequence goes on along the minus strand of NZ_JBSFQF010000001.1, from coordinate 618,998 downwards.
CGCGCACCGCGTTGGCGATCTCACCGAGGCGCGCACCGTCGAACGAGTGCGCGGCGGGGTCCACCCCCGCCGGGAGTTCGATGTCGTCGATCACCCGCACGCCGTGGCCGAGCCGGTCAGTACCGCAGAACCCGATCGCCTCGTGGATCGACGGCAGACCGAATGCCTCACCGGCGTGGATGGTGAACGGCGCGCTGTGTGCCCGCATGTATTCGAACGCGTCGAGATGCCGGGTGGGTGGGTGACCCGCCTCGGCGCCGGCGATGTCGAATCCCACCACCCCGCGATGGCGGTATCGCACGGCGAGTTCGGCGATCTCACGCGACCGGGCGGCGTGGCGCATCGCGGTCACCAGGCACCGCACGGTGATCGACCGTCCGCCTGCCGCGGCCACCGACTCGCCCTCGGCGAATCCGCGCAGCACCGCCTCCACCACCTCGTCGAGGGTCAGCCCGTGTTCGAGGTGCTGCTCGGGGGCATAGCGCACCTCGGCGTACACCACACCGTCGGCGGCGAGATCCTCAACGCATTCGCGGGCCACCCGTTCGAGGGCGGGCACCGTCTGCATCACCGCGACGGTGTGCGCGAAGGTCTCCAGATAGCGCTCCAGCGATCCGCTGTCGGCGGCGTCGCGGAACCAGCGGGCCAACGCGTCGGCGTCGTCGGCGGGCAGTCCCTCGTAGCCGGTCTCGTGGGCGAGTTCCAGCACGGTCGACGGACGCAATCCCCCGTCGAGGTGATCGTGGAGCAGCACCTTGGGGGCCAGCGCGATGGTGGGCATGTCGAGGGGGCGCGGATCGGCGTGGACGGTCACCTGATCGAACCTAGCCGTCCGACGCGATCCGATCGAGCACCAACGGCCGCGTGGGGACCTCGTCCGGCCCGATGACCACTGCGTCGGCCAAGGCCGCGCGCGCCGCCGCGAACCGTTCCGGGGTGCGGGTGTGCAGGGTGAACAGCGGCGCGCCCGCGACGATCCGGTCGCCGGGGCGCGCATGCCACGTCACGCCCGCCTCGGCCTGCACCGATTCACCGGGGCGCGCCCGCCCGGCACCCAGCCGCCAGGCCGCGTCCCCGACCGCGCGCGCGTCCATCCGCGCCACGATGCCCCCCGCGGGAGCGGGCAGCACCTCGTGCTCCGGCGCGCTCGGCAACGGCGCATCGGGGTCGCCGCCCTGGGCGGCGATCATCGCGCGCCAGCAATCCATCGCCCGCCCGTTGGCCAGATGGGCCGCCGGGTCCGCATCGACGACGCCGGCCGCGTCGAGCATCTCGCGCGCGAGCGCCAGAGTCAGCGCGACGACGTCGGCCGGGCCGCCGCCGCCGAGTACCTCCACCGACTCGGCCACCTCGACCGCGTTGCCCGCCGTGTAGCCCAGCGGAGCGTCCATGTCGGTGAGCAGGGCACTGGTGCGCACCCCGGCATCGGCACCCAGCGCCACCATGGTGGCCGCCAGTTCGCGGGCCAGCGCCTCGTCGGGCAGGAAGGCACCGGAGCCCACCTTGACGTCGAGCACCAGCGCGCCGGTGCCCTCGGCGATCTTCTTGCTCATGATCGAACTCGCGATGAGTGGTACCGACTCGACCGTGCCGGTGACATCCCGCAGCGCGTAGAGCTTGCGGTCGGCGGGGGCGAGGTCGCCACCGGCGGCGCAGATCACCGCGCCCACCCGCTCGAGTTGGGCCACCATCGCCGCCACGGGGATCTCCGCGCGCCATCCCGGGATCGACTCCAGCTTGTCCAGCGTTCCGCCGGTGTGCCCGAGTCCGCGCCCCGACAACTGCGGTACCGCGACACCGAACGACGCGACCAGCGGCGCGAGCGGCAGCGTGATCTTGTCGCCGACGCCGCCGGTGGAGTGTTTGTCCACGGTGCGCAGGCCGTGTCCGTCCCGCCGCAGGCCGGAGAAGTCCATCCGCTCGCCGCTGTCGATCATCGCCCGCGTCCAGCTGCGGATCTCCCGGCGGTCCATGCCGCGCAGCACCACCGCCATCAGCAGCGCCGACATCTGCTCGTCGGCCACCTCGCCCCGCGTGTAGGAATCGATCATCCATTCGATCTGCCGGTCGGTCAGCGTCCCGCCGTCGCGTTTGGTGGCGATCACGCCCACGGCGTGCGGATCGTCGGCACCCGTGTGCGGCCCGGTGCTCGCACTCACCGACGCACCGCGTCGAGGTCGTCGGGACCGAAGGCGTCGGGCAGCAGGCTCTCCAGCGTCCGGGGGCCGTCGCGGTGGTCCACCAGCATCGCCGCACCGCCGTGCTCGAAGAGCACCTGACGGCAGCGGCCGCACGGCATCAGCACGGCTCCTCTCGCGTCGCAGACGCTGATGGCCGCCGGCTCACCGGCGCCCGACGCGATCAACTGCGCGACGAGCGCCACCTCGGCGCAGATGCCGAGCCCATATGAGACATTCTCCACATTGCATCCGACGACGAATTGTCCCGTCGTGGTGACGGCGGCGGCCCCGACGGGATAGCCCGAATACGGTGCGTAGGCATTCGGAATCATCTGTTTTGCCTTGTCCCGCAACAAATTCCAGTCCACCTCTGCGGTCACGCAGCTCTCCCGTCGTCTCGCCCGATGACACGTGGATACCACTCCACACCCCATCGGGACAGTGGTTAGGCAAACCTAAGTCGGATTGTCTTGTGGCCCAAATCTGTTCGGGCAATTCAACGATGCCCTCAGCATAGGTTTAAAGTCTGTTGGATATGGGTCAAAGGTCACGCCGGGCCCGTCCGGCTGGCCGCGTCCATCGACGATGTTGGAGGCCAATTTCCCGATGAGTTCCGAGACCGAGGTCGCACCGGAGCCGGTGCGTAAGCGTTCCCTCTACCGCGGTGATCCAGGTATGTGGTCCTGGGTGCTGCATCGCATCACCGGCGTGACGATCTTCTTCTTCTTGTTCGTGCACGTGCTCGACACGGCAGTCATCCGGATCGATCCGAACAAGTACTCGGAGATCATCGAGACCTACAAGACCCCCATCATCGGCCTGATGGAGATCGCGCTGGTCGCCTGCGTGCTCTATCACGCCTTCAACGGTGTCCGCATCATCCTGGTGGACTTCTGGTCGAAGGGACCGAAGTACCAGCGTCAGATGCTGTGGGTGATCATCGGGCTGTTCGTCGTCGTGTTCGGCGCCGCGGCAATCCGGCTCCTGCAGATCCTGATCGACTCACTCTAGGAGAACCTCGATGACGACTTCCTCCTCGACACCGCACATCGCCAAGACGCTGGGTACCCAGCACGACCGGCCCGCGAGCCTCGACAACCCGCGGTCACCGCGCAAGCCCCGCGGCGGCAACTTCGAGAAGTGGGCATGGCTGTTCATGCGCTTCTCCGGCCTCGCCCTGATCATCCTGACCATCGGCCACATGTTCATCATGCTGGCCTGGGACAACGGTGTGCACCGCATCGACGCCTCCTTCGTCGCCGCACGCTGGCGTGAACCGTTCTGGCAGATCTGGGATCTGCTGATGCTGTGGCTGGCCCAGCTCCACGGCGGCAACGGTGTCCGCACGGTGATCGCCGACTACTCCCGCAAGGACACCACCCGCTTCTGGCTCAACGTGCTCCTGGGCATCTCGATGATCCTCGTCCTGACCCTGGGCACGTACGCGCTGCTGACCTTCGACGCGAACAGCGTCAGCTAAGGAGACCAACACCGATGCAGGAACACCGCTACGACGTCGTCATCGTCGGGGCAGGCGGCGCAGGCATGCGCGCCGCGATCGAGTCGGCGCCCCGCGCCCGTACCGCCGTACTCACCAAGCTCTATCCCACCCGCAGCCACACCGGCGCGGCGCAGGGCGGCATGTGCGCCGCCCTGGCCAACGTCGAGGAGGACAACTGGGAGTGGCACACCTTCGACACGGTGAAGGGCGGCGACTACCTCGCCGACCAGGACGCGGTGGAGATCATGGCCAAGGAGGCCATCGACGCCGTCCTCGACCTCGAGAAGATGGGCCTGCCGTTCAACCGCACCCCCGAGGGCAAGATCGACCAGCGCCGGTTCGGCGGCCACACCCGCGACCACGGCAAGTCGCCGGTGCGTCGCGCCTGCTACGCGGCCGACCGCACCGGGCACATGATCCTGCAGACGCTCTATCAGAACTGCGTCAAGCACGACGTCGAGTTCTTCAACGAGTACTACGCACTGGACCTGTGCCTGTCGGAGAACGCCGACGGTGAGCCCGTCGCGACCGGCATCGTCGCCTACGAGCTGGCCACCGGCGAACTGCACGTGTTCCATGCCAAGTCGATCATCTTCGCCACCGGCGGATCGGGCCGGATGTACAAGACCACGTCCAACGCCCACACCCTCACCGGCGACGGCGTGGGAATCGTGTTCCGCAAGGGACTGCCGGTGGAGGACATGGAATTCCACCAGTTCCATCCCACCGGCCTGGCCGGGCTCGGCATCCTGATCTCCGAGGCGGTGCGCGGCGAGGGCGGCATCCTGCGCAACGCCGAGGGCGAGCGGTTCATGGAGCGATACGCCCCCACCATCAAGGACCTCGCGCCCCGCGACATCGTGGCCCGGTCGATGGTGCTCGAGGTGCTCGAGGGCCGCGGTGCCGGACCCAACAAGGATTACGTCTACATCGACGTGACCCACCTCGGCGAGGACGTCCTCAACGAGAAGCTGCCCGACATCACCGAGTTCTCGCGCACCTACCTCGGTGTGGACCCGGTGACCGAGTGGGTGCCGGTCTACCCCACCTGCCACTACCTGATGGGCGGCATCCCCACCAACGTCGAGGGCCAGGTGTTGCGCAGCAACAACAACGACGACATCGTGCACGGCCTCTACGCAGCCGGCGAGTGCGCCTGCGTGTCGGTGCACGGCGCCAACCGGCTCGGCACCAACTCGCTGCTCGACATCAACGTGTTCGGCCGTCGTGCGGGCATCGCGGCCGCCGAGTACGCCAACGCACACGAGTTCACCGATCTGCCCGAAGAGCCCACCGCGATGGTCGACGGATGGCTCCAAACGATCCTGTCCGAGCGGGGCCACGAGCGCGTCGCCGACATTCGCACCGAACTGCAGGCGTCGATGGACAACAACGCGTCGGTGTTCCGCACCGAGGAGACCCTCAAGCAGGCGCTCACCGACATCCACACCCTCAAGGAACGCTACGAGCACATCCGCGTGCACGACAAGGGCACGCGCTTCAACTCGGATCTGCTCGAGGCCATCGAACTCGGCTTCCTGCTCGAGCTCGCCGAGGTCACCGTGGTGGGCGCACTCAACCGCAAGGAGTCGCGCGGCGGTCACGCCCGCGAGGACTACCCCGACCGCGACGACGTGAACTACATGCGTCACACGATCGCCTACAAGAAGGGTGATGCGCTCCTGTCCGACATCGAGCTCGACTGGAAGCCCGTCATCCAGACCCGCTACGAGCCGATGGAGCGCAAGTACTGATGACCGTCACGCTGGAGAACAATCCGACGCCGTCGTCCGACGAGCCGCCGCTGCCACCGGTGCCCGACGAGGCGACCATGGTGACGCTGAAGATCTACCGGTTCAACCCGGAGAATCCCGACGCGCAGGGCTTCGAGAGCTTTCGGGTGCCGGCGCTGCCGACCGATCGCCTGCTGAACCTCCTGCTCTACGTGAAGGGCTACCTCGACGGCACCCTGACCTTCCGGCGCAGCTGCGCCCACGGCGTCTGCGGTTCGGACGCCATGCGGATCAACGGGGTCAACCGGCTGGCCTGCAAGATCCTGATGAAGGACTTCCTGCCCAAGGACAAGTCCAAGAGCATCACCATCACCATCGAGCCCATCAAGGGCCTTCCGGTGGAGAAGGATCTGGTGGTGGACATGGAGCCGTTCTTCGACGCCTACCGGGCGATCAAGCCGTTCCTGATCACCTCGGGCAACGAGCCCACCCGTGAGCGTATCCAGAGCCAGACCGACCGTGCCCGTTTCGACGACACCACCAAGTGCATCCTGTGTGCCTGCTGCACCACCAGTTGCCCGGTGTTCTGGAACGAGGGCAGCTACTTCGGTCCGGCGGCCATCGTCAACGCCCACCGGTTCATCTTCGACAGCCGCGACGAGGGCGCCCTGGAGCGGATGGACATCCTCAACGACTCCGACGGCGTGTGGCGGTGCCGCACCACCTTCAACTGCACCGACGCCTGCCCGCGTGGAATCCAGGTGACCCAGGCCATCCAAGAGGTGAAGCGCGCACTGCTGTTCTCGCGCTGACCACAAACCTTCTCTGCAGCCCGACTCGAGCCCGCAACCCCGTCCGGGGTGGCGGGCTCGAGTCGTGGGAGCACCGTCGGGAGAGAGTTCGCGGTCGATCGCCACGGGCCGATCGGTGCGCCACGGCCCCGCCATCGAGCAACGCAATTCGCGACAAATCGGTCTTATTCCTACAAATTCCGTTACCGCTGCGCGAAAACTCCGCGAAAACCGTAGTCTCTCCACAGAATTAGCAGTCGGGCCCGCATCGTCGCCGGGCCGCGGAGGGAGTTCCCGTGAGCGACAACACCACTGTTCCACCCACATCGATGTCATCGGTGGAGAGCAAGGGCCTCAAGGACGGCGCCCTGGGACTCGTCGGATCGATCGTGGTGGGAATGGCCTCCACCGCACCCGCCTACAGTCTGGCCGCAACGCTCGGACTCATCGTGGCCAGTGGCGGCTCGCTGCTGGCCGGTGTCAAGGCGCCGGCGATCGTGTTGATCGCGTTCATCCCGATGTATCTCATCGCGGTCGCCTATCAGGAACTCAACAAAGCCGAACCGGATTGCGGAACCACGTTCACGTGGGCGTCGCGAGCATTCGGCCCCATCGTCGGCTGGCTCGGCGGCTGGGGAATCATCGCCGCCGACGTCATCGTGATGGCGAACCTCGCGCAGATCGCCGGCGCGTATTCGTTCACATTCGTCGGAGATCTCGGCTGGCATTCGGTGGCCGACCTGGCTGACAACACCGTGTGGGCCACCGTTGCGGGCATCATCTGGATCGCGCTGATGACCTGGATCTGCTACCGAGGCATCGAGGTGTCGGCGCGACTGCAGTACGGACTGCTCTCCTTCGAGGTGATCGTGCTCGTGGTGCTCTCCGTCGTAGCCCTGGTCAAGGTCTACTCGCACCACGCGCTGCCCTACTCGATCACCCCGTCGCTGTCGTGGTTCTGGCCCAGCGGTATGGATTTTTCCAGCGTCATCGCACCGGCCCTACTCACCGCCATCTTCATCTACTGGGGCTGGGACACCGCTGTCGCGTGCAACGAGGAATCCGACGATCCCGGAAAGACACCGGGACGTGCCGCGGTCATCTCCACCGTGTTGCTCCTGGCGACCTACGCGATCGTCACGGTCGCGGCGATCGCCTTCGCCGGGGTCGGAACCACGGGCGACGGCCTCGGCAACCCCGACAACTCCGACGACGTCTTCCGCGCGATCGGACCCGACCTGTTCGGCGACAGCTTCATCGGTCACATCGGGTTGCTGCTGCTCTCGGCGTCGATCCTGACATCGGCATCGGCCTCGACGCAGACGACGATCCTCCCCACGGCCCGCACCACGCTGTCGATGGGCGTGTACAAGGCGGTGCCGAACTCATTCGCCAGGATTCATCCCCGGTTTCTCACCCCCACCGTCTCGACGATCGTGATGGGCGTGGTGTCGGTGGTGTTCTATCTGCTCTTCACGGTGATCAGCACCAACCTCCTCACCGCGCTGATCGGTTCGGTGGGTCTCATGATCGCGTTCTACTACGGCCTCACCGGATTTGCCTGCGTGTGGTTCTACCGCAAGACACTCACCCGCTCGACGCGCGATCTCTTCATGCGCGGCATCCTGCCGGGCCTCGGTGGCATCGTGCTGCTCGTCGTCTTCGTCTACGGCCTCATCCAGTACGCGAAGCCCTCGTGGCTCACCGACGACAACGGCAACAACGTCACGATCCTCGGGATCGGCGCTGTGGCCGTGGTGGGTATCGGCGCACTGCTGCTCGGCGTCGTGGTGATGATCGTGTGGTGGGTGATGCGGCCGGACTTCTTCCGGGGCGAGACACTTCCCCGCCGGAGCCACGACCTGCTGCTCGAGCCCGCCTACGGGTCAGACCCCAAGTTCGGGTTGCCCGACTCGGGGCTGATGCCCACGGTGATCGCCCCGGATCTCTCGAACCTACCGCCAGATCATGTCGCGGTGGAGACCGAGACCGGCGACGAGTTCGCCGACGACGACACTCCGCGCCCACCTGCCTGAGCTGCGATGCCCCCTCTTTCCGACATATCCGGCGAGGACTACTCCGCCTGGTTAGCCTTATCCCCATCATGTCCTCATGAGTGGGAGATCACCATGCCACAGAGCGTCCACGCCGAGATCCAGGCAGGCGAAAAGGGTTTGCGAGCGGGGTCGATCGGCCTGCTCGGCAACGTCATCATCGGACTGTCGGCGGTGGCGCCGGCCTACAGTCTGGCCGCCACACTCGGCTACGTGGTGGTGGCGGTCCACACCAAGGCGCCGGCCATGTTCGTGGTTGCCTTCATCCCGATGCTGCTGGTGGCGTTCGCATATCGGGAGTTGTCCCGCGACACACCCGACTGTGGCACCACATTCACCTGGGGCACCAAGGCTTTCGGACCCTGGGTCGGGTGGATCGGCGGCTGGGGTCTTGCCGTCTCGGCGATCATCGTCCTGGCCAACGTCGCCGAGATTGCCGCGGTCTACCTGTTCAAGTTCCTGCACCTCGACTTTCTTGCCGAAAGTCCTTGGGCGAAGGTGGCACTGGGCTGTTTCTTCATCGTGGTGATGACTTACGTCAGCATCCGCGGCATCGTGATCAGCGAACGCATGCAGTCGGTGCTGATGTTCATCCAGTTCGGCATCCTCATCCTGGCCAGCGTCATCGCGCTGGTGAAGGTCGCCACCGACCACGCCGGACCGCAGGCGGCCACCCCCGAACTCGGGTGGCTGTGGCCGGGGGGCTTGAGCCAGTCGGAGATCGCCGCCGCGGTGATCCTGTGCATTTTCATCTACTGGGGCTGGGACGCCTGTCTGGCGGTCGGCGAGGAAACCAAGGACCCGGAGAAGACCCCGGGCCGCGCCGCCGTGATCACCTGCCTCATCCTGGTGGCCACCTACGTGCTCGTGGCCTACGCGGTGGAGGCATTCGCCGGATTCGGCACCACCGGGATCGGCCTGAACAATCCCGACAACGCCGACGACGTCCTGACCATTCTCGGCGAACCCGTCGCGGGTCCGGTGATGGCCTCGGCACTGCTTCTGGTGGTGTGCATCTCGGCGTTGTCGTCCACCCAGTCGACGATCCTGCCCACCGCCCGCGGCACACTGTCGATGGCCGTGTACAAGGCACTGCCCGCCCGCTTCGGGGTCGTCCATCCCCGCTACATGACCCCCGCCTTCGGCACCGCGGTGATGGGTGTGTCGGCGCTCGTGTTCTATCTGGTGCTCTCGATCGCCAGCCAGAACACCCTTGCCGACTCCATCGCCTCGCTGGGTCTCGCGGTGGCCTTCTACTACGGCATCACCGCGTTCTCGTGCGTGTGGTACTTCCGCCGCACCCTGTTCGACTCGGCGCGAAACTTCTTCATGCGCGGCCTGTTTCCCCTCCTCGGCGGCATCGCCATGGCGTGGGCGTTCATCAAGAGCGCCATCGACATGATCGCGCCCGACTACGGTTCCACCTCGGTCGGCGGCATCGGCGGTGTCTTCATCCTCGGTGTGGGCATGCTGGTCCTCGGCATCCCGCTGATGCTGGCCTGCTTTGCCAACGACCGTGAGTTCTTCCAAGGCAAGACACTCAACGCGAACACCGAAGTGAAGGTGCCCGATGTCTACTGATACTCCCGCTACTGATAATCCCGCTACTGATAATCCCGCTACTGGGAATCCCTATCGCCTCGCCGTCGGCTACATCAACACCCCGTCGGGCAAGGACGGCGTCGCCTTCGCGGCCGCACTCGCGGCGGTGACCGGTGCGGCCATCGACCTGATCTGTGTCCTGCATCCCGTGCCGTACGACGGCAATCCCGGGGTCGGCGGCTATATGGAACGCGTGGAGAACCAGGCCGCCGAGTGGCTCGCCGAAGGAGCGGCCCTCATCCCGGACGGCATCGAGACCCGTGCGGTGGTCACCGTGAACGACTCGTTCACCGCGGGACTCATCGAGATCGCCAGGCAGTCCGGCGCGGCGATGATCGTGGTCGGCGGGGCCACCGACGGTCTCATCCGCCGCCACCGCCTCGGCACGGTCAGCACCGAACTGCTGCATTCCTCCCCACTTCCGGTGGCGCTGGCTCCCCGGGGGTACGTCGAGCGCAGGCGGGTCAAGATCGACATGCTCACGGTCGCGGTCCCGGCGACCGACTCGGGGTCGAGCCCGCTGCCCTTCTCCCTGGGACTGGCCGAACTGGCCTCGATCGACATCCGGCTTCTCTCCCTTGTGTCCCTTGACCTTCCGTTCGCCGACGAGTCGAGTCTCGAGGCACGCAAACAGCAGGTCGCGGTCGCGCAGAAGCTGCTCGAGGACACTCGTGCATCGGTCGATCTGGACATCGACGTGGAAGTCCTCGTCGCCGACGGCGACACGCTCGACGAGGCCCTCGACAACCTGCCGTGGGACGACAACGACATCGTCGCCGTGGGTTCCGGCCGTCTCGGCGCCGACGACCACGTCTTCCTCGGCACCACCGCCGCCCGCATCCTGCGGTGGACCACGGCGCCGGTGATCGTGGTACCGCGGGACGCCACGCCGTGACGCCCCTGCGGATTCTCGAACTGCGCCACGCGGAACCGGAATCGCCCGGCAGCTACACCGATTCGCTGGTGAGACACGGCGGGATCACCACGGTTCGGGTTTGGCAGGAGCCGCTGCCCGCCGATCCGGCCGCCTTCGACGCCATCGTGGTGATGGGCGGCGGCATGGGTGTCAACGATGCCGACACGATCGCCTGGATCGGCGACGAGATCGGCTTCCTGCGCCGCGCGGTGGAGGCGGAGGTGCCCATCTGGGGTGTGTGCCTGGGCTCTCAGTTGCTGGCCGCCGCACTCGGCGCCGAGGTGACCACCGGTCCCGTCGGCGAGGTGGGTGTCTGTGAGGTCACCTGGAACGAGGCGGGCCGCGCCGACCCGGTCTGGACCGGTCTCTCGCCCACCACGTTTCCGGTGATGCAGTGGCACTTCGACACGTTCGCGCTGCCCGACGGAGCCACGCTGCTCGCGTCGTCGGATCGCTACCCACACCAGGTGTTCCGTCACGGCAACAGCTACGGGGTGCAGTTTCATCTCGAGGTGGACTCGCCGTTGCTCGACGCGTGGCTGGCGGTGCCGCACTACCGCACCGAACTCGAGAACGCGCTCGGCGCGGACGGCCCCGACCGCGTGAGCGCCGACATCGCGCGGGTGCAGACCACCACCGCCGCCATGGCCACCACCGCGATGACGCGCTGGCTGGCCCGAGCCGCGCGCTGAGAACGGCCGGGGCCTCAGCTGTCGAAGCCGAGCCCCACCTTGTCCATCACGGTGAGCCACGCACCGCGTTTGCCGTTACGGCGTTCGCTGCGGGCGATCTGATAGCGGGTGACGTTGATCCCGAACCAGCGCAACGGCTCCGGCGGAAACGGTAGGGGCTTGCTACGCACCATGTCGAGTTCGGTGCGTTCGGTGATCCGTCCGTCCACCAGATCGAGTGCGGTGGCCGCGGCGAAATGCGACGCCCCCACCCCGAGTCCGGTGAATCCCACCGCGGTCACCACCCGGCCACCGTGCGAGCGGTCCCAGAACGCACAGAAGCGCGAACACGTGTCGATCGCCCCGCCCCACGCGTGGCTCGCGGTGATTCCCTCGAGCTGCGGGAACATCTGCAGCAGCTGCTCGGCGAGGAGCGCGAACTCCTGCGGCTCCTGCTGATGACGTGGCGAGTCACCGGAACCGTAGTGGTACAACGCATCCCAGCCACCGAACAAAATCCGGTTGTCGGCGGTGAGCCGGAAGTAGTGGAACCGCGGGCCGCAATCGGCCAGTCCCTCACGGCCGGCCCAGCCGATCGATTCCAGTTGCGCGTCGGTGAGCGGTTCGGTGACGATGGCGTAGTCCCACACCGGCACCGTGTAGAGCCGTAGGCGCCGCACGAGTGAGGGACTCGCCGACGTCGCGAGCACCACCCGATCGGCGATCACCGCGCCGAATCCGGTGTCGGCGCGCACCCGGCCGCGGTCGGTCCGCACACCGGTGACCTCGGTGCGTTCGTAGATCCGCACCCCGAGCCGTTGAGCCGCATCGGCCAGTCCCCAGGCGAGTTTCGCGGGGTCGAGCATCACCACGTCCGGATCGAAGAGCGCCGACTGCACCATCGGCGAGTCCACCCGCTCGCGCGCCTGCTCCTTCGGCAGCAGCACCAGCTGCTCGCCGAGCAACGCCGCCGCCGAGGACATCTCGGCCAGTTCCTCGGTCTGCCAGTCGAAGTTGGCGATGTCGAGTTCGCCGGTGCGTTCGGCGTCGGCCGAGATGCCCAGCCGGCGGATCGCCTTCTCGATCTCGTCGAGGGTGTCGCGGCCCATCCGCAGCAGTTCGGGCAGTTCGTCGGCGAAACGCGCCTGCCCGTTGCCCAGACCGTGGGTCAGGCTCGCCGAACAGAAGCCGCCGTTGCGCCCGGAAGCGTGTTCGGCGATGCGGTCGCGTTCCACGAGCACGATGCTGCGCCCCGGATCGCGCTCGGCAGCCTGCACCGCGGCCCACAATCCGGTGAATCCCCCGCCGACCACCAGCAGATCGGCCGTCACCTCGCCGGTCAGCCGGGGCCGCGGCGCGGGCCGCTCCGGCCGGTCGAGCCAATACGACTCGGGTGCGGCGTCGGCGACCATCGCGATCCCGCGCGCGGTCGGCTCGGCTGCCCAACTCGCGGTCATTGCTCCACCTTCTGTTCGATAGCACTGTTGTCCGCGAAAACCGTCCGGTGCCAGGGCTTTGCGGCCACCGCGGTGATGTCGCTCATGACGTGTTTGATGGCGAGGTACTCGTCGAGGGAGTAGGTGGACATGTCCTTGCCGAAGCCGGATGCGCCGACTCCCCCGTGTGGCATCTCGCTGACGATCGGGATGTGGTCGTTGATCCAGACGCACCCGGCGTGGATCTCGCGTCCGGCGAGCTGCGCCCGGTACACGTCGCGGGTCCACGCCGATGCCGCGAGCCCGTAGACGGTGTCGTTGGCACGCCGGATCGCGTCGGCGTCGTCGGCGAAGGAGCTCACCGTCAGCACCGGCCCGAACACCTCGTCGCGGTAGATCTCCGAGCGTTCGTCGACGTCGGCGATCAGAGTGGACGGATAGAAGCATCCCGGACCGTCGGGGACTCGCCCGCCGGTGACCACCCGGCCGCCTTCGCCCGGGGCTCGCGCCACCATCGCGGCCACCTTGTCGCGGTGGGCGTGCGAGATCAGCGACCCCATGTCGGTGGCCGGATCACGCGGATCGCCCACCCGCACCGATGCCATGAGATCGGCGACGCCGGAGACGAATTCGTCGTAGAGCTCGCGTGCCACGATCGCGCGGGTGGCGGCCGTGCAGTCCTGGCCCGCGTTGATCAGCGATCCCGCCACCGCCCCCTGGATCGCGGCGTCGAGATCGGCGTCGTCGAACACGACGAAGGGCGCCTTGCCGCCCAGTTCGAGTTGTACGCGCGTACCGTTCACCGCGGCCTGAGCCATCACCATCCGACCCACCGCGGTGGAGCCGGTGAAGGTCACGATGTCGACGCCCGGGTGACCGGCGATGGCCGCGCCGACCTGTGCGCCGGTGCCGACGAGGACGTTGAACACGCCGTCGGGCAGTCCGGCCTCGGTGGCCAGCCGGGCGAGCGTCAGGGTGGTCAACGGCGTGATCTCGGCGGGCTTGAGCACCACCGCACAACCGGCGGCGAGTGCCGGGATCACCTTCCACACGGCCATCTGCAGCGGGTAGTTCCACGGGGTGATCGACCCCACCACTCCCACCGGCTCACGCCGGATCGACGACGTGTGGTCGCCGGAGTATTCGGCAGCCGCCTTACCCTCCAGGTTCCGGGCCACACCGGCGAAGAACTCGATGTTGTCCTGGCTGCCGGGCACATCGAACTCGGTGGCCAGCCTGATCGCCTTGCCGGTGTGCGAAACCTCCTCGGCGGCCAGCACATCGGCGGCCTCGGCCACCAACCCGGCGAGCCTGGTCAGCACCGCAGCCCGCTCGGCCGGCGTGGCACGACCCCAATCATGTTGCGCGCGCCGCGCATTCATCACGGCCAGGTCGACGTCGCCGCCGCCGGCGAGGTTCAGGGTCGCCACCGGCAGGTCGGTGGCGGGATCGTTCACGGTGTGCGCCGCGCCGCCCGCGACATACGCAGTTCCGTCGAGCCATCCCGCCGCGATACTCGTAGTGGTGGACATGGGCTGCAATAGTACCTGCGCAACTACTGATTCACGACTTCAATGCCGAATCAAGTATCGATAACGACAGTATCTGTTGCATCTGATTGCGGATTCCGTCACGATCATGGGGTGGCCGAACCCGTTCCCCCGCATCTCGACGCGACCGCGAAGAAGATCATCGAAGAGCTTCAGTCCGATGGTCGAAGTTCGTATGCGTCGATCGGCAAGTCCGTCGGCCTGTCGGAGGCGGCGGTCCGCAACCGCGTGCAGAAGCTCAACGAAAGCGGGCTCCTGCAGATAGTGGCGGTGACCGATCCGCTGAAGCTGGGGTTTTCCCGGCAGGCGCTGATCGGCATCCGGTGTACCGGCGACACCGAGGCGCTCGCCCGCCAGCTCGCCGAACACACCGAGATCGACTACGTGGTGCTGACCGCAGGCACCTTCGACATCGTGATCGAGGTGGTCTGCGAAGACGACGATCACCTGCTGAGCATCATCAACCGAACGGTGCGCACACATCCCGAGGTCAACGCGACCGAAACCCTCGTCTATCTCAAATTAGTGAAACAGCAATACAATTGGGGAACCCGATGACCATCACCACCTCGCCGAGTCTGCTCGGCGAACGCAGCGCCGCACACTTGTGGGGACACTTCAGCCGGCACGGCGGAGGCCTCACGCCGCCGGTCATCACCCGCGGCGAGGGCGTTCGCATCTTCGACGACCGAGGCCGCAGCTACCTCGACGGGCTGGCCGGATTGTTCGTGGTCCAAGTGGGTCACGGGCGCGAGGAGCTCGCCGACGCCGCCGCCAAGCAGGCGCGGGAACTCTCCTTCTTCCCGCTGTGGTCCTATGCCACGCCCCCGGCCATCGAACTCGCCGAACGCCTCGCCGCCTACGCTCCCGGCGACCTGAACCGGGTGTTCTTCACCACCGGCGGCGGTGAAGCCGTCGAAAGCGCTTGGAAACTGGCCAAGCAATACTTCAAGCTCACCGGAAAACCGTTGAAGCACAAGGTGATCTCACGATCCATCGCCTACCACGGCACCCCGCAGGGCGCGCTGGCGATCACCGGTATTCCCGACCTGAAGAAGATGTTCGAACCGTTGACCCCGGGCGGGTTCCGCGCACCGAACACCAACATCTACCGCGCCCCGGACGAAGATCTGGCGGCAGATCCCAAGAAGTTCGGCCGCTGGGCCGCCGACCGCATCGCCGAGGCGATCGAGTTCGAGGGTCCCGACACCGTCGCCGCCGTCTTCCTCGAGCCCGTCCAGAACGCCGGTGGGTGTTTCCCGCCGCCGCCCGGCTACTTCGAGCGGGTCCGCGAGATCTGCGATGAGTACGACGTTCTTCTCGTCTCCGACGAGGTGATCTGCGCGTTCGGCCGGATCGGATCGATGTTCGCCTGCGAGGACTTCGGCTACACCCCCGACATCATCACGTGCGCCAAGGGGATGACGTCGGGCTACTCCCCCATCGGTGCGATGATCGCGAGCGAGCGACTCTTCGAACCGTTCAACGACGGCATCACCACGTTCGCGCACGGCTACACGTTCGGAGGGCACCCCGTCTCCTCGGCGGTCGCGCTGGCCAACCTCGACATCTTCGAGCGCGAGGGCCTCAACGATCACGTCAAGAGCAGCGCCCCCGCGTTCCGCGCGACTCTCGAGAAGCTCCACGACCTGCCGATCGTCGGCGATGTGCGCGGCGAGGGCTTCTTCTACGGGATCGAACTCGTCAAGGACAAGGCCACCAAGGAGACGTTCTCCGAAGCCGAGTCCGAACGGATTCTGCGCGGCTTCCTGTCGACGGCGCTGTTCGACGCGGGCCTGTACTGCCGCGCCGACGATCGCGGGGACCCGGTCATCCAGCTCGCGCCGCCGCTGATCAGCGGGCAGGCCGAGTTCGACGAGATGGAACAGATCCTGCGCCACGTCCTCACCGAGGCGTACACGCTGCTCTGAGACGCCGCCGTCCGCCGGTGCTAGTCTCACCAGCGGTGTACCGGCGGACCAGGATTCGATCCAGCTGGCGGCGACGAATCGGTTCCGTCGCCGCCGGGATCGTCGTCGGCGCGGCGTTGTGCTCGCCGGCTGCGGCGTGGATGGGTGCGCCGCCCGCGCATGCCGAGCCCGCCGCCGGCCCGATCACCACACCCTTCGCGACCCCCGACACCGACCGCTGTCCGCATCGCGTCACGCCCCCCGCCGCGGTGGACGAGTCGGAGGTCGTCGCGCCCGGATCGTCGACACCCGCGCCGCTCCCCGTGCCCAACCCCGCCGTCGGCGGCGAGGCGTTATCGGCGTGCGGTGTCATCGCCGAGCCCGGCGCCGGCCCGATCCCGCAACGGCTGACCTCGGCGGCCTGGCTGGTGGCCGACCTCGACAGCGGGGCGGTGATCGCCGCGAAGGACCCGCATGGACGCTATCGGCCGGCGTCGACGATCAAGGTGCTGCTGGCGCTCGCCGTGCTGCGCGCAGGCATCCCGATGGACCGGGTGGTCACCGCCACACCGGAGGACTGGAGCGCCGAGGGCGACTCGTGTGGTCTCGGGCCGGGCGGACACTACACCGTCCGCGACATGATGATCGGCCTGCTGATGGTGTCGGGCAACGACTGCGCGCACGTGCTCGCCCGCGAACTCGGCGGCGTCGACACGACCCTCGAGACGATGAACAGCCTGGCCCACAGCCTGCATGCGGACGACACCCGCGCGGCGAGTCCGTCGGGACTCGATGCCGCCGGAATGTCGACGTCCCCCTACGATCTGGCCCTGATCTTCCGCGCCGCGATGGCCGAACCCGCGTTTCGCGAGTTCGTCGCGATGCCCACCTACCGGTTTCCCGGATACCCCAAACGTGCCGACGTGCCCGGCGACACCGACCATCCCGCCTACATGATGCAGACGTCGAATCATCTCGTCCTCGAAGGTGATCCGGGTGCGCTCGGCGGTAAGACCGGCTACACCGACGATGCATTGAAGACCTATGTGGGAGCCGTCCACCGCGACGGACGCACCGTCCTCGTCGTGCAGATGTACGGTCTGTCCACCGCCGACGACAACTACTGGACCCAAGCCCGCTCACTCGTCGACTACGGCGTGCACGCGGGCCGCGAGTACGCCGTCGGCCGGCTGGTGTCTCCGGTGGCCCCGTCCCCCGACGCCGCGCCGACGACGGACGCGCCGCGTGACACCCGGGCCGCCACCCAGCGCGCCGCGGCCGGTCAGGATCAGGCCCCGAAGTGGTCGATCCGCATTCTCATCGGACTCCTGTGTGCATTGGCGGCACTCGGATCGCTCGCCGTGGGACTTCGCCTGTTCTCCCGGCGGTGAGCGCGGTCGCGGCGGGCGCGGCAGAGCACGTCGCGGTCAGCGCCGCAGCACCCAGCCGGTCGCGGCGCTGATCGCGGCGCCCACTGCGAGCGCCGCTGCCACCGCTCCCGCTCGCGGTACCGGATTGACCTCGTAGCTCGGCCGCACCACGACCGGCGCCGGCTGCTCGGCCTCGTCCGGGTCGACCACCTGATATGGCTCGTTGATCGGATCGGTCGCACACCATGCGCTGGCGTAGAGGATGATCCGCGACGCCAGGTACGCGAAGACCATCACACCGAGGATCGGGCCGAAGGCGAGACCGGCGGGACTGCTGAGCACGGACCGAAGGTAGATGCCGCCGACGGCCTTGAGGATCTCGAAGACCACCGCGGTGGCCAGTCCCGCCTTGAGCACATTGCGGAACGGGACCCCCGACAGCGGCAGCCGGTAGAGCACGAACGAGAACAGCATCCACGACGCGAACACGGCGATCACGAGCGCCACCGCACGCACCACCACGGGCGTCCAGGAGGCGTCCTCGATGTGCAGCCAGCCGAGGATCCTCACGATGAGGCTGCTGTTGGCCAACGTGGTGAGGGCGAGCGTGACCAGGAACGCGAGTCCGAGCAGGATGAAGGTGAGCAGGTCGAACACCTTGGACAGCACAGCATTTCGATTCACACGCCCGCCGTACATCTCGGTCATCGCCAGCCGGACGCCGGAGATCCAGCCGATGCCGGTGAACGCGGCACCGAGCAGACCGATCACACCGACGGTGGCGCGTGAATCGATCGCCGAGTCGATGGCCTTCTCCAGGGTGGTGCCGAGTTGACCGGGCATCGCCTTGACGATCGCATCCTTGATGTCGTCGATCAGTTCGGGGTGATTGACGAGAACGAAGGCGGCGATCGCGAACGCCACCATCGTGATCGGCACGATCGCGAGGATGCCGTTGAAACTGATGCTCGCGGCGTAGAGGTTTCCACGTCGGTCGCCATAGCGTTCGACGGTGCGTAACAGATGATCCAACCAGCCCCACCGCTCACGCGCCGCGGCGTACTCCTGCTTGCCGCGCGCGACCACACCCTTCGCCGAGTCGACCACCGAACTCATCGCCTACCGCCTCTTGTGTGTCGGCGCGCGAGCCCCCGACGGCTGTCGCATGGGCCGGTCGGTGAAACGGTCGGGGAATCGTCGCGCTAGGACGTGGAGCGCACCGGCGCCATGAATCCCACCTTGTCATACACGTCGCGCAGTGTGGCCGAAGCGATGGTGCGCGCGCGTTCGGCTCCGGCTGCGAGAACCTCATCGAGGTAGCCGGGATCGTCGAGGAGTTCCTGGACCCGACCGCGCAGCGGCGTCACGAAATCGGTGAGGATCTCGGCGGTGTCGACCTTGAGCTCGCCGTATCCCTTGCCGTCGTATTTGGCCACGAGGTCGTCGACACCCACCCCCGTCAGCGCCGACTGGATGGTCAGCAGATTGCTGACGCCGGGCTTGGTGGCGGGGTCGAAAGCGATGTCGGTGCCCGTGTCGGTGACCGCGGATCGGATCTTCTTCGCCGACCGCTTCGGGTCGTCGAGCAGGTTGATCAGCCCCTTGTCGGTCTCGGCGGACTTGCTCATCTTCGCGGTGGGATTCTGCAGATCGTAGATCTTGGCGAATTCCTTGACGATGTGTGCCTGCGGCACCTTGAACGCCGTGCCGAACCGTTTGTCGAACCGCTGGGCGAGGTCGCGGGTGAGTTCGAGATGCTGACGCTGATCCTCGCCCACGGGAACGAGATCCACCTGGAACGCCAGGATGTCGGCGGCCATCAGGATCGGATAGGTGAACAGCCCCACCCCCGCCGAGTCGACACCCTGTTTCGCGGTCTTGTCCTTGAACTGGGTCATCCGGCTGGCCTCGCCGAACCCGGTGATACAGCTGAGCACCCAGGTGAGCTGCGCGATCTCGGGAATGTGGGACTGCACGTAGACGGTGGCCCGGCGGGGGTCGACGCCGACGGCCAGCAACTGGGCCACCGACAGCCGGGTGCGGTCGGCGAGCGTCTTGGGATCGAACGCGACGGTCAGCGCGTGCATGTCGGGGATGAAGTAGAAGGCGTCGAACTCGTCCTGCAGCTCGACCCACTGGCGCACGGCCCCGAGGTAGTTGCCGAGGTGGAAGGAATCGCTGGTCGGCTGGATACCCGACAGCACCCGCCGGCGGGGTGCCGGGACGGCTTCTGGGACGTCGTTCATGGATTCCAGTCTCTCAGACGGCGTCACTCGAATATCACCGTGACCGGCGCGTGATCCGACCAGCGACGGTCGTACGCCTGCGCCCGGTCGACGAAGCCCTTGACCGCTCGTCGCGCCAACGCCCGGTTGGCGAGCAGATAGTCGATGCGCCACCCCGAATCGTTGTCGAACGCCTTGCCACGCCACGACCACCAGGAGTACGGCCCGTCGACGTCGGGATGCAGGTCGCGCACGACGTCGGACCATCCCGTCCGCAGGAGGTCGGCGACCCAGGCACGCTCGTGCGGGAGAAACCCGGGGCTGCGCAGGTTGCCCTTCCAGTTCTTGATGTCGGGCTCGGCGGGGGCGATGTTCCAGTCACCACCGACCACCACGGGGCGGCGACGACGGGCGAGCGTCGCCAGGTGGCCACCGAAGTCGCCGAGGAAGCGCTTCTTCTCCTCGTACTTGGCGGCATCCTTGTCCGTGGAACCCGCGGCCGGTGCGGCGGCGCCCTTCGGCAGATACAGGCTCGCAACGGTGACCGGACCCGACGACGTGGGCACGTCGGCTTCGAGATACCTTCCGGTGGAATCGAATTCGTCGCTGCCGAAGCCGACCCGCACCGCCGTCGGCTCGGTCCGGCTGAGCACTCCGACGCCGGCGTGGCCTTTCACCGTCGACTCCGACATCCGCAGGTGCCAGCCGTCGTCGAGCGCGGGGCCCAGCGCCTCGCGGGCTTGCTCCTCGCTCGCGCGGATCTCCTGCAGGAGCACGATGTCGGAGTCCGCGGACGCCAGCCAGGGCAGCAGGCCGGGGTTGAGTTCCGACCGCTGCTTGGTCGCGGCGCGGATTCCGTTCACATTCACGGTGGTGATCGCTGTCGGCACGGGGTACCACATTACGGAGCACGATGACATCGGCCCCGGCGTCCCGCCCATAATCCGGATCGAGTCCAGAAGGTTAGCAACCCTTGCACCCTGCCGGCTTTTATGTAAACCTTGCCTAACAAGATTGCGAGGTGCCCGATGTTCGTCTGCATATGCCGTGCCGTCACCGTCGACGAGGTCCACGAGCACTGTGACGCCGGCGCGCACACTCCCGATGCGGTCAGCGAGCGCTGCGGCGCGGGCGAGGGCTGCGGCACCTGCGTGGAACGACTCGCACAGATCGTGACCACGCGTGTCGCCGGAAAGGTCGCTCACACGAGCGCAGCCTAACCTGACCTGCGAAGACCGCCCGCGTGGAATGATCCCGCGGGGGCTTCTGTCGTGTTACGTTCGCTGGCACCACCAGCCGAACGGAGACAGCCATGCGCGGGGATGACGAGGTCATCGCACTACTCAACGAGCAGCTCACCAGCGAGCTGACGGCGATCAACCAATACTTCCTGCACTCCAAGATGCAGGACAACTGGGGCCTGACCGAACTGGCCGCCAAGACCAGGGCCGAATCGATCGAGGAGATGACCCACGCGGAGATCCTGACCGATCGCATCCTGTTCCTCGAAGGTCTCCCCAACTACCAGAAGCTGCTGCCGCTGCGCATCGGGCAGACCCTGCGCGAGCAGTTCGAGTCCGACCTGGCCATCGAGATCGAGGTGGTGGACCGCCTCAAGCCCGGCATCGCCATGTGCCGGGAGAAGCAGGACATCACCACCGCGAAGATCTTCGAGGAGATCCTCAAGGACGAGGAGCACCACATCGACTACCTCGAGACGCAGCTCGAACTCCTCGACAAGCTCGGCGAACCGCTCTACCTGTCGAAGTCGGTGGCCACTCCACCCGACGTAGGCTGATCCGCACCCGCACCCTCGACCACTTCCCGTCGAGCGTGCCCAGAACCCCGTCGAGCGTGCCCAGAACCCCGTCGAGCGTGCCCAGAACCCCGTCGAGCGTGCCCAGAACCCCGTCGAGCGTGCCCACCCGCTAACACCGCGACGCCCAGCACGGCGACGCCGGCCAACGCGAGACCGGCGCCGAGCACCGACGGAGCGCGGTAGCCAAGGCCGGCCGCGATCACCAGTCCGCCGAGCCACGCGCCCGACGCATTCGCGACGTTGAGCGCGGAGTGGTTGAGCGCGGCGGCCAGGGTCTGGGCGTCGTCGGCGACGTCCATGAGCCGGGTCTGTAGCGCAGGCACCATCGCGGTGCCGGTCACGCCGACGCAGAAGGTCAGCATGAGAGCGACCCAGGCGTACTGGACCAGGAGCGCGAAGGCCAGCAGGGCGACGGTGATGGCGAGCAGCCCGCCCAGGATGGCCATCGGTACGCTGCGGTCGGCCGCGGCGCCACCCACCAGGTTGCCCACCACCATGCCGAGCCCGAAGAGCATCAGCGCGATCGGGATGAATCCCACCGGAATCCCGGCCAGGCTGGTGAGCGCCGTGTTCAGGTAGGTGTAGAACGCGAACATCCCGCCGAAGCCCACGACGCCGATCGCGAGTGTGAACCACACCTGCGAGCGTCGTAGCGCCCCGAGTTCGGTCATCGGGTCGGTCACCGCCATGTCGGTCAGCGGTGGCAGGTAGACGGCGAGCGCGGCGATCGTCGAGATGCCGATGACCACCACGACCGCGAAAGCGCTGCGCCAACCGAGGTTTTCGCCGAGCCAGGTGGCCAGCGGAACTCCGGCCACGTTGGCCACCGACAACCCCAGCAACACCAGTCCTACCGCCTTGGCGCGTTTGCGCGGACCCGCCAGATGCGCGGCCACGAGCGCGGCGACCCCGAAGTAGGCGCCGTGCGGGATTCCGGCCACGAATCGCGCGGCGATCAGCAGCCCGAAGCCCGGTGCGAGCACGGTGGCGGCGTTGCCGACGGTGAACGCCACCATCAGGGCGATGAGCAGTGTCCGCCGGGATACCCGTGCGGTGAGTGCTGCGATCAGCGGGGCGCCGACCACCACGCCGAGCGCATAGGCGGACACCACGTATCCGGCGGTGGGCTCACTGACCCGTAGCGAACCGGCGATGTTGGGCAGCAGACCCATGGCGACGAACTCGGTGGTACCGATACCGAAGCCGCCGAGAGCCATCGCGATGATCGCGCCGCGGTGCGCTGACAAGCCATTCCGGCTGGGGTCGGTGCCATGCCGCGCGACGGAGGTGGCGGGAGTGGACATTGTTGTGGCAACGAACCCACCCGTCGGACCCATACCCCCATACGACGGTGAGATCGTTCACACGACGCGGGCGTACCGGCGATCACGTCGTGCGGCGCTCTCTTCGGTCGGAGACCTCACTCCTCCGAGTTCGAGGTGGTGTTGGCGGAGGTGCTGGTGTCGCCGCCTTTATGCTGCTCCTGCTGCTCGCCGCCTTGTTGCTGCTCGCCGCCTTGTTGCTGCTCGCCGCCTTGTTGCTGCTCGCCGCCTTGTTGCTGCTCGCCGCCTTGTTGCTGCTCGCCGCCTTGCTGTTGCTCGCCGCCTTGCTGCTGGTTCTGCTGCTCGCCACCTTGCTGCTGGTTCTGCTGCTCGCCACCTTGCTGCTGGCCTTCGCCGCTCAGCTGATGATCATCGCCGGATTGCTGCTGCCCACCACCCGACGACGGCTGCTGCTCTTGGGTCACAGACTTCTCGACCTTTTCGGCCGGATGCGGTGCGTCGGTGGACGTGACACCCGCGTTCTCGTCGACGGCCATCAGGGTGCTCGCCTGCGTGCCGGGGCTCGTGTCCGGGAGCGTCGTATGCGGCAGGATCGACTGCAACCAGTTCACCGTGGCCACCAGCGACGGGCGGTATGCCGGTCCCGGTGCCACCGGGGGCAACCCCGCGATCACCGACGCCCAATACGACAGCTTGTTGACCGGCATCAGCACGATGCTCTTCCCGCTGGCCTTGAGTGCGGCGACTCCCTCACCCCACAACTCGGGATTCCAGGTGAACAGGCCGACCACCGTGTTCTGGAAGGCGTACAGATCGGGCAGATAGCCGCCGTAGCCGAGTTGCGGCAGCTGCGGCAACCAGCCCATCGCGAACCGGATCGGCGGTTGGAAGGTGCTGAGCTGGATGCCGAAGATATCCGGCAGCACCAGCCGGTACTGCAGGAGGTCCGGGACGGTCCAGTTGAGGCCGATCTTGTCGACGAACTCCTGCGTCAGGATCGCCGCCGACGACGGCACCACCAGCACGCACGTGCTGGTCGACGTTCCGGCGGCGGTCGCGCACTGTAACCGCTTGGGCCCCCATGCGTCCCAATACGAGCCGTTGGTCGCCGACAGCATCATGTACCACGGGTACAGGCCGTGCTTCACCCAATAGCCCGCGAGCCCGTCGAGAGCGCCGATGGGATCGTGCAGCGGGTCGGGGAGATCGCAGATCGGGTCACCGGAAAAACACACTGTGGTGACCGGCAGTCCGCCGAAGTCGTCGTCGGCGCGCGCTCCGGCCATCGTCAGGCCGGGGATGACTCCCACGAGCACGAGCTCGATTCCTTCGCCGTAGAGGGTTCCGGCTTGTCGCGGATCGGAGTAGAGCAGGCCCGACACCTTGCTCTTGTCGTATGTACCGGTCGTGTCGGTGCCGATGATGGTGAGCGCGTCGCCGGCGATCCCCGCGCCCTGTGAGTAACCGACGATGACGACGGGGGAGTCCGGGCAGCGGGACTGGTAGCTCGACACCGTCGCCAGGGTGGCCTGCACCCCCTGCGCTTGACTGTTGTCGAAGCCGAACGAGCCGAGTGGCCAGATCGTGGCCGGGTAGGTCGCGCGCTCGATCGTGTACCCGGAGTACTGCGATTGATTCTGGACTCCGAAATAGGGTTGGGTGAGCAAGTTGCCGTTGGAGTCCCAGGTTCCGCCGACAATGACGAGCGCACCGTTGCCGCAATCCGCGGAATCCTCGGCCCGGGCCACCCCCGCACCGAAGGTCTGACCGAGCGCCAGGAGCACGGCCATGATGGCCGCGGTCCCGATCAAGGCCATCACGGTGAATGTCTTACGGAGACCCACGGCGCTCATCATCGCTTCCTCACCCTCAACTGCCCACAGGCATCAAATCCATTCTAGATCCGCCATGTCGACGCGATGATTCAATACCGCAGATAGCACCTGAATCCGCCGCGATTGGCCCGATCGGACGACATCACGCGCGCAGTCGCACCGCTCTCACCTGCCCGATGTCCACCGGTGAAACCAGGCTGCGTCAGAGGGTTCTCACCATGTTGCGTCCGTGTTATATCCTTGACGCCAGGTCATGAGCATCAGCGTGAAGCCCCGGCTTGCTGATCGGCAACCCTCCAACCGCGGTGGGGTGCTCCGGGTGATGACCGGGTTGTGGGACGGCCGCACAGGCCTCCCCGGCAAGCGCGGGTCCGAAGGTCGGACCCCAACAGGGTCACCGTGCCCTGCCGACCGCAGAAAGTGATCTATACCCATGTCTGACGTAGCCAACAGTGGCAACGAGAACATCGCCGAACAGGACCCGACGGCTTCCTGGAGTTTCGAGACCAAGCAGATCCACGCCGGCCAGAGCTCCGATGCCACCACCAATGCGCGGGCACTGCCGATTTACCAGACCACGTCGTACACCTTCAACGACACCGCACACGCCGCGAACCTCTTCGCGCTCGCCGAGCCGGGCAACATCTACACGCGCATCATGAACCCGACGCAGGACGTCGTGGAGCAGCGCCTGGCCGCACTCGAAGGTGGCGTCGCGGCCCTGCTGGTGGCGTCGGGCCAGGCTGCGGAGACCTACGCGATCCTCAACATCGTCGAGAACGGCGGACACGTCGTCTCCAGCCCACGCCTCTACGGCGGCACCTACAACCTGTTCCACTACACGCTGCCCAAGCTGGGCGTCGAGGTGAGCTTCGTCGACGACCCCGAGGACCTCAACTCGTGGCAGGCCGCCGTCCGCGACAACACCCGGGCGTTCTACGGTGAGTCGATCTCCAACCCCGACAACGAGATCCTCGACATCGAGGGCATCTCCGAGGTGGCGCACCGCAACGGTGTTCCGCTCATCGTCGACAACACCGTCGCCACGCCGTACCTGCTCAATCCGCTGGCCCACGGCGCCGACATCGTCGTGCACTCGGCCACCAAGTACATCGGCGGACACGGCACCGCGATCGGCGGCGTGATCGTCGACGGCGGCACCTTCGACTGGCGCGTGCAACGTGACGGGAAGGATCTGTTCCCGGGGTTCACCACGCCCGACCCGAGCTATCACGGTGCGGTGTTCGCCGATCTCGGCGCACCCGCGTACGCGTTGAAGGCCCGCGTGCAACTGCTGCGCGACACGGGCGCGGCGATCTCCCCGTTCAACGCGTTCCTGCTCGCCCAGGGACTCGAGACCTTGAGTCTTCGCGTCGAGCGTCACGTGGCCAACGCACAACGGGTGGCCGAGTACCTGAACAACCACGCCCAGGTGGAATCCGTCGCGTATGCGGGCCTGCCGTCGTCGCGGTGGTACGAGCGCGGCCAGAAGCTGGCCCCCAAGGGGCAGGGCGCGGTGATCGGATTCGAGATCGTCGGCGGCGTTGACGCGGGTAAGCGCTTCGTCGAGGCGCTGACGCTGCACAGCCATGTCGCCAACATCGGGGACGTGCGGTCGCTGGTGATCCACCCCGCATCGACCACGCACAGCCAGCTCACCCCCGAGGAGCAACTGGCGGCCGGTGTGACCCCCGGCCTGGTGCGGTTGGCCGTCGGCGTCGAAGGTATCGACGACATCCTCGCCGACCTCGACCGCGGCTTCCGCGCAGCGCAATAACACGATCAGGACAGGAGCGAGGTAACTCGTGTCGGTGAGCATCGACCCGCAGACGGATACCGCCGAGCAGCCCGACTGGGAGAACGTCCCGGACGGGCAGATGCTCAGCGCACGTCTCGGGTCGATGCCACTCGACAGCGGTGCGCGAATCGACAACGTGACGCTCGCATTCCAGCGCTGGGGACGGTTGTCGCCCGCGCGGGACAACGTGATCCTCGCGCTACACGCACTCACCGGCGACTCGCACGTCACCGGTCCGGCCGACGACGACCATCCCACCCCGGGCTGGTGGGACGGACTCGTCGGACCCGGACGTGCGATCGACACCGACGAGTGGTGTGTGATCTCCGCGAACGTGCTCGGCGGATGTCGCGGGTCGACGGGGCCGGCGTCGCTGGATTCCCAAGGGAGACCGTGGGGTTCACGTTTCCCGCAGATCACCGTCCTCGACCAGGTGCGAGCGGAGGTGGCCCTGATGGATCGCCTCGGCATCCGTGAGGTCGGGGCGGTGCTCGGCGGTTCGATGGGCGGTGCCCGCGCACTCGAGTGGATCATCGAATACCCCGAGCGGGTGCGCAGCGCACTAGTGCTGGCCGTCGGTGCCCGCGCGACCGCCGACCAGATCGGCACCCAGACCACCCAGATCGCCGCGATCACCTCCGATTCCCAGTGGCAGGGCGGCGATTACCACGGCACCGGGCACACGCCGACCGCCGGCATGGGTGTGGCACGACGCATCGCCCACCTCACCTATCGGAGCGAGGCCGAACTCGACGAGCGTTTCGCCAACAACCCCCAGGGCGACGAGAAGCCGTTGCGCGGTGGCCGCTACGCGGTGCAGAGCTATCTCGAGCACCAGGCGGACAAGCTCGTCGAACGTTTTGATCCCGGCAGCTACGTCGTGCTGTCGGAGGTACTCAACCACCACGACGTCGGCCGCGGTCGCGGCGGGGTCAAGGCCGCCCTCAATGGTTGTCGGGTGCCGGTGATCGTCGGCGGTATCGACTCGGATCGCCTGTACCCGTTGCGGTTACAGGTGGAGCTCGCCGAGGAGCTCGGCAACTGCATCGGTGGCCTGCAGGTGGTGCATTCCGACAACGGTCACGACGGATTCCTCACCGAGTTCGACGCGATCAGCGACCTACTCAAACGTACGGTGGCGCTGGCGCGGCGATAGCGCGGCCGCAGCGGCCCATCACGGCGGTGGCAGCAGTCCGGCCATCGGGGTTGTCGTCGTGGTCGACGGGGCGTCGTCGCGCGGTGGCTGCCGCGGCGTGGGAGAGGTCGACGGCGGCGTGGAGGGTCGCGACGGCCGAAGATTCGGCGGCAGCAGATCGGGCGGTATCGAAATGCCCGGTGGCAGTGGCAATGTCGGGCGCGTGGAGGTGGGCGGCGGCGTCGAGGTTTCGGGGACCACCGGCCGCGACGTCGCCGACAATGTCCGCGTCGCCACCGAGGTGGTGGGCGGCAGCTCGGTGGTCGCCCATCGGGGACCGGCCTCGTCGCGCTGCAGCCACGGGGTCTCGGTGGTCTGCGGAATCGGACTCGGCGCCTCGGCAGTACCCCGGGAGGTGACCGCCTCGGTGGTGGTGACATCCGTCGTCGCCGCCACCGAGGTACTGGCCGGCAGCACCGTTCTGCTCTGTCCGGTGAGGGCACTGTCCATCGCGTAGGCAGCCATCACCACCGCGGCCACGATCGCCGCCGCAACCGCGATCGGGACCGGCGAGAGCCACCGGCGGCGACGATTGCCGCCGAGGAACGCCAGACGCGACGGCGCCTGCGCACCCTGGCGGGCAAGCATCGCCGCGCCGGTCGCGGCGACCAATTCCGGATCCGACGGCGCGACGATGTCGGGGGCCGACGGCTCATCGGCGGGCACCATGTCGCGCAGCACGTCCAGATTGGCGAGGCCACCGACCAGTACGACGGCATCGGCGGGGTGCTCCGACAAGTAGCGTCCGAGCACTTCGCGTGCCCGTTCGATGAGTGGGCGCGCCGCTGACTCCACGTCGGCGAGGGTGATGAAGAGCCGACCGTCGGTATCCGAATCAGTCACCCGCGCAACGGATTCGACCGGGGCTACACCCCCGGCCTCCTCCTTGGACATCCGCGCTGCACGCAACAGCGCGGTGCGGTCGGACCGCGCGGTCAGCCGTTGCCCGACGTCCGGTCGCGCATCGGCGAGATGGTCGGCGATGGCGTCGTCGAGTAGACGACCGCCGAGCACATCGGTTCGCTCGAACCCCGAGATCGCGCTGTCCGATGTCCGCACGGTGTACAGGCTCATGCCCGTGTCGCCGCAATCGGCCACCACGACGTTGCGGTAACGGTCGATCTGACCGGTGCCGGTCAGATACGCGACAACGGCCGCCTCCTCGGAGACCAACTGCACCTGGCGCCGCGTGCCCGACCCTCCCCACCGCGACGTGCGGCGGCGCATTCCCTCCCGCGCGGCCACCCCGATGGGCCCCACCCTGTGTCCACGTTCACGCGCCGCGTCGAGCACGAGGTCGATACCCGCGTTGACGCGCCCGACCTCGTCGAGCCCATCGCTGCGGTCCACCTCGATGACCCGGGAGTCGACCACGTTGCGACCAGCGGCGTCCCGGGTCAACAGGACGTAATGAATCATCCCCTGACCTGCGGACACACCCAACGACGTCATCTCGTCGGTGGTGTGGTCTCCGGTCTCGAACGTCGAAGTGATGGGTCCCCTGCCGTCCTCGTGTATGTGCTGGTTGTGTGCTGTGTGGTGGCGCCTCGGACCCAGCCGGACCGGGTCACAAGTCGTTGGCCACCGTAATCAATCTGTGCCCAACGGGTCGATCGACGTGGCCAGCCAGAGCATCACCCCGCCGACCGACGCCAAGCAGAAGACGTCGAAAGCCCGCCCCCGGACCTGCAGCAACCCTACCCGGGACGTGGGCAGCAGGGCCCGCAGCAACGACCCGAGAACGAGTGCGGAACCGAAGACGAAGGCTCCGCGACGCCATCGGTCGAACAGCACCAGCGCCGCGGCGACCACCACGCCCAGCATGACCAGCAGGTAGGGGATCTGCACGAGGTACCGGCGCACACGCCGCGCCCGGCGCAACTGCGCCACGCGGGCGTCGGTGGCGGCACTCACCGGGCCGCACCCTGAGCCGATGCCGCCAGCTGCGCCTCGGCGCGTTCGATCACGTTCACCAGCAAGAATGCGCGGGTCAACGGTCCGACCCCGCCCGGATTCGGCGAGACGTACCCGGCGACGTCCCACACGTCGGGCGCCACGTCGCCGACCAGACCGTCGGCGGTACGGCTGACACCCACGTCGATCACCGCCGCACCGGGCTTGACCATGTCGGCGGTGACGAGATGCGGTACCCCGGCGGCGGCAATCACGATGTCGGCGCGCGAAACCTCGGCGGCGAGGTCCCGGGTTCCGGTGTGGCACAGGGTGACCGTGGCGTTCTCGCTGCGGCGGGTAAGGAGCAAGCCGATGGGCCGGCCGATGGTGACCCCACGGCCCACCACCGTGACGCGCGCCCCCGCGAGCGGGATGTCGTAGCGGCGCAGCAGGTGGATCACCCCGCGCGGCGTACACGGGAGCGTCGACTCCTTGCCCAGCACGAGGCGCCCCAGGTTGATCGGATGCAGGCCGTCGGCGTCCTTGGCAGGATCGATGCGCTCGAGGGCGGCGTTCTCGTCGAGGTGCCGCGGCAACGGGAGTTGCACGATGTACCCCGTGCAGCCCGGGTCGGCGTTGAGTTCGTCGATCGCGGCGTTGAGGTCTGCGGTGGTGGCGTCGGCGGGCAGATCCTTGCGGATCGACGCGATGCCGATCTTGGCGCAATCGAAGTGTTTGCCCTTCACATACGAGTGTGAACCCGGATCGTCGCCCACGAGGATGGTGCCCAGGCCGGGCATCACACCGGCCATACGTAGTGCGTCGACCCGCTCGCGGAGGTCGGCGAAGATCTCGTCGCGGGTCAGCTTGCCATCGAGTCGTATCGCACTCACCCGTCCATTGTTCCATTCTGAGGGTTCCATCCGGGAGGTGGCCGATCCGACCGCAACCCCGCCGCGGGATACAGTGCGTCCATGTCGGGTCAGGCAGTCTCCGCGATCTCGCCCGGGGACGTCACGGCCGCGCGGGCGAGAATCGACGGCCATCTGCGTCGCACGCCGATCCTGCGCACCGGGATCGACACGCCTTCCGGCCCGGTGGACGTGGTATTCAAACTCGAGTTCACGCAGCTCGGCGGCTGCTTCAAGCCGCGCGGAAGCCTCAATGCGGTACTCCACGCGCGCGAGCAGGGGATCTTGGGCGACACGGGTGTGATGGTGGCCTCCGGCGGCAACGCCGCGATCGGTGCCGCATGGGCGGCGCGTATCACCCGCACCCACTGCACCGTGGTGGTGCCCGAGACGGCCCCATCGGTGAAGGTGGCGGCGCTGCGGGCGTTGGGGGCCGACGTCCATCTGGTGGGACAGATCTATCAGGACGCCGCCGATCACGCCGCGGCGCGGGCCGAGGAGACCGGCGCGCTGCTGCTGCACGCCTACGATCTGCCCGACGTGGTCGCCGGCGCCGGCACGATCGGCGCCGAGCTCCGCGAGGAGGTCGACGGGCCGCTGACCACCGTCGTGTGCGTGGGCGGCGGCGGATTGCTCGGCGGACTCGCGGCCGAGATGCGCCCCGGCGACCGGCTGATCGGTGCCGAACCGGAGGGTGCGTCGTGCCTGCATGGTGCCGTGGCCGCGGGCCACCCGGTTTCGGTGCGGCCGGAAAGCGTTGCCGCCGATTCGCTGGGCGCCACCCGCGTCGGCGACATCTGCTGGGCCACCATCGCGGGCCGCGACGTCGAGAGTGTGGTGGTGTCCGACGACGACATCATCGCCGCCCGCCGGATGCTGTGGCAACGATGGCGCATCGTGGTGGAGCACGGCACCGCCACCGCGGTGGCCGCGGTCACCACCGGGGCCGCGCAACCCGCCGCCGACTCCACGCTGTGTGTGGTGCTGTGCGGCGCCAACACGTCACTCGACGGGCTCTGACGGATCGAGCGTGCCCATAATCCCGTCGAGCGTGCCCATAATCCCGTCGAGCGTGCCCACAACCGAGTCGACCGTGCCCATATCGGCGAATCTTCCATGTGCCACCCTCGATATGAGACGACGACGCGTCGTGCGCTGCGAGACCGAGTGCGCTTCGGCGCAGTTCCACGACACGAGGCCCGAGGAATTCACTTGTTCCGAATGATGTTCTATCAGCCCTGCATTCCGCCCAACACCGGCAATGCGATCCGGTTGGCCGCCAACACCGGCTGCGAACTCCACCTCATCGAGCCGCTCGGGTTCTCCATGTCGGACGCCCAAGTGAGGCGTGCAGGGCTCGATTACCACGAAATGGCCACTGTCACAGTTCATCCCGATCTCGATCGGGCCTTCGACGCACTGGCCCCGCGTCGGGTGTTCGCGTTCACCGCGCATGCCGAACGCTTCTATACCGACGTCGATTACCAGCCGGGTGATGTCCTACTGTTCGGACCTGAACCCACCGGACTGCCCGACGAGGTCCTCGACGATGACCGGGTCACCGACCAGATCCGTATACCCATGCTTGCCGGGCGCCGCTCACACAATCTGGCGAACGCCGCGAGCATCGTCGTCTATGAGGCGTGGCGACAGAACGGATTCGACGGAGCCGTCTAGTCGAAACCGGGCACGCTCAACCGCGATGTGGGCACGCTCGACGCGGATCTGGGCACGCTCGACTCAGCCGACGCGGAAGCGCTTGGTGCGCGCGGTGGCGCCGCCGACGAGGGCCACCTTGCTCTTGGGAACACCGAGATGCTTGGCCAGCAGTTCGGCGATCGCCTTGTTCGCCTTGCCCTCGGTCGCGGGTTCACGCACGTAGATGGTGATCGAACCGTCGGGTCCGGTCTCCACCAGCGGCCCCTTTCGGCTGCTCGGCTTGGCCGTGACGATCACCTGTTGTGCCATCTCTCGTCTCTCGCTCAGCGCGCGGGTAGACCGCGCGTCGGTTCAACTCGGTTCAGTGCCAGTCCCGCGAACGGGTTCCGACTCGAAGATCCATGCGCTGCAAACGATCTGCAACCACCGTCACCGCACCCTCGGCGTTTTGCACCTTACCGCGGACCAGCAGTGCCGAGGCCGAATGTGCCAGGTCGCGATACCGCGACCACAGCCCCACCGAACACACAACGTTCACCATGCCGGTTTCGTCCTCGAGATTGATGAACGTCACGCCCGACGCCGTCGCGGGACGTTGCCGATGCGTGACCGCCCCGCCGACGATGACGCGGGACCCATCCGGCACAGACAATAACGCCTCGGCGGGCAACACACCCATGGCGGCCAACCGCGGCCGGAGGAACTGCGTCGGATAGTTCGTGGGGGTGACGCCCGTCGCCCAGGCGTCGGTGGCCGCGAGTTCCACGTCGGACAGTCCGGGCAGGGTGGGCGTCTGCGCCGATCCGCGCAGGTCGAGGTGATCGGCACTGGCCGTGGCCGCCGCCCCGGCCGCCCACAGAGCCTGCCGTCGGCTCATCCCGAAACACTCGAAGGCCCCGGCACCGGCCAGCCCCTCCAACTGTCGCAACTCGAGATCGGCGCGCCGCGACAGTTCGACGATGCTCTCGTACGGACCGTCGGCCACACGGCGTTCGACGATGCGCGCCGCCACCTCCTCCCCCACCCCGCGCACCGCGGCCAGACCGAGCCGCACCTCGAGTCCCCCGGCCTCCAGCGTCGCCTCGGCGAGCGAGGCATTGATGTGCGGTCGATGCACCCGCACACCGTGCCTGCGCGCGTCGGCGACCAGGGACTGAGGCGAATAGAAGCCCATCGGCTGTGCCCGGAGCAGCGCCGCGCAGAACGCGGCCGGATGATGCAGCTTGAACCACGACGAATAGAACACCAGCGAGGCGAAACTCTGCGAATGACTCTCCGGGAAACCGAAATTGGCGAAGGCGGCCATCTTCTCGTAGATCCGGTCGGCCACCTCCCCGGTGATACCGTGCTCGCGCTCCATCCCCTCATAGAAGCGGCGGCGCAACTGCTGCATACGCTCGGGCGACCGTTTGGATCCCATCGCCCGGCGCAACTGATCGGCCCCGGCGGCATCGAACCCGGCGACGTCGACCGCGAGTTGCATGAGCTGTTCCTGGAACAACGGCACCCCGAGGGTACGGGCCAGCGCCTTGTGCATCGACGGATGCTCCACGTCGGGTTTCTCGTCGCCGTTGCGACGCCGGATGTAGGGATGCACCGACCCGCCCTGGATCGGGCCGGGACGGATCAGCGCCACCTCGACAACGAGATCGTAGAAACACCGCGGTTTCAGCCGCGGCAGCGTGGCCATCTGGGCACGCGACTCCACCTGGAACACCCCCACCGAATCGGCGCGGCACAACATCTCGTACACGGCTTCCTCGGTGAGGTCCAGACGCGCGAGATCGACGTGGAGGCCCTTGTGTTCGGCCACCAGGTCGATCGCGTAGTGCAGCGCCGAGAGCATGCCCAGCCCCAGCAGATCGAACTTCACCAGCCCGATCGCCGCGCAGTCGTCCTTGTCCCACTGCAGCACGCTGCGGTTGTCCATCCGAGCCCATTCGGTGGGACAGACGTCGGCGATGGGTCGGTCGCAGATCACCATGCCGCCCGAATGGATGCCGAGATGCCTGGGCATCCCCTCGATCTCGGCGGCGAGTTCGAGCACGTCGTCCGGTGCGGTGTCGGGCATCTTGCTCCACGCGTCCTGCTGACCGGTCGCGTAGCCGAGCGCACGCGCCATGTCGCGCACCGACGACCGGCCGCGGTAGGTGATCACGTTGGCCACCTGTGCGCTGTAATCACGCCCGTAGCGGCGGTAGACGTACTGGATGGCCTCCTCCCGGCGATCGGACTCGATGTCGACGTCGATGTCGGGCGGCCCATCGCGTTCGGGTGAGAGGAATCGTTCGAACAGCAATGCGTTGGCCACCGGGTCGACGTTGGTGATCCCGAGCGCGTAACACACCGCCGAGTTGGCCGCGCTGCCCCGACCCTGACACAGGATGTCGTTGCGTTTGCAGAAGTCGACGATGTCGGCGACCACCAGGAAATAGCCGGGGAAATCGAGGGTGGTGATGACGGCGAGTTCGTGTTCGATCTGCCGGTAGGCGGCCGGGTGTTGGGTGGGTGTGCCGTAGCGACGCTGGGCGCGGGTCATGGTGAGGTGGCGCAGCCAGCTGATCTCTGTGTGCCCGTCGGGCACGTCGAACGGCGGGAGTTGCGGCGCGATCAGCCCGAGTTCGAAGGCGCACTCGGCCGCCAACTCCGACGCGGCGACGATGGCATCGCGATGGGCGGGCATCAGCCGCGCCATCTCGTCACCGCTGCGCAGATGCGCGCCGCCCACACCCGGCATCCAGCCGGCAATGGTGTCGACGTCGGTGCGGGCCCGCACGGCGGCCATCGCCATGGCCAGCCGCCGGCGGCGCGGCGCGGCGAAATGGGCACCGGTGGTGGCCACCGTGGGCAACCGGAAACGCCCGGCCAGTTCGGCCAGCGCGGCATTGCGTTCATCGTCGTCGGGTAGTCCCGACGCCGTCAGTTCCACCACCACGCCATCACGGCCGAAGCGGTCGACCAGCCCGCGTAGTGCGATCTCGGCCGCACCGGTCCCGGCCCGGTCCAGGGCCCGACGCACCGCACCCTTGCGGCATCCGGTCAGCACCACCCAGTGCCCGGCCTCACCGGTGAGCCGGTCGACGTCGTACCGCAGCAACCCTTTCTCGCCGCCGGTCATGTGGGCATCGGCGATGACCCGCGACAGGCGCCGGTAGCCCTCACCGCTGCGCGCGAGGACCAGCAGATGCTCGCCCGCCGGATCGTTGACCCCCGTGCGGGCGACATCCGGTTCCAGCGAGAGTTCGGCGCCGAACACCGTCGGCATGCCGAATTCCCTTGCCGCCTCGGCAAATCGGACCACGCCGTAGAAGCCGTCGTGATCGGTGATCGAGAGCGCGGACAGATCCAGACGCACCGCCTCCTCGACCATCTCCTCCGGCATCGAGGCGCCGTCGAGAAAACTGTACGAACTGTGTGCGTGCAGTTCGGCGTAGGGCAGCGACGAGCGCACCCGATCGACCTCGGGCGCGGTGTAGGCGCCCCGCTTCCGCGACCAGGCGGGGCTGTCACCGCCGTCGCCGGGCGGCGACAGATCGCTGCGCCCCCCGCTCTCCGGGCCGAAGAACTCACCGGGCCGCGCACCTCCCGGCGCCCGCCCCGACAGCACCCGCTCCATCTCCCGCCAGGTCGGCGGACCCTGGTTCCAGCCCACCCGACAATGATAGAACACCTGTTCGATGAAGTCGATCGCGTCGCCTCGTTGTGAACAGATCCACCGGTTCCCCGACCCTCGGGAACCTTGCCATCTGTCGGTGTAAGTGTCAGGGTGAGATGCGTTCTTACCGACAAGTAAGAAGCAGTGCGGCGATCGGGGACAACACAGTGAGCACGTACTTCCTCACCGGCGGCACCGGTTTCATCGGCCGGCGGGTGATCCGGCGGCTGCTCGAGAACCGGCCCGACGCCACGGTGTACGCACTGGTACGCGCCGGTTCGCTCACCCGTTTCAGTGAGATGTTCGCCGACGTATCCGCCGATCGACTGCATCCGGTGGTCGGCGATCTCACCGCACCGGGCCTCGGCATGGACCCCGCGGACACCCCGACCACCATCGACCACGTGATCCACCTGGGCGCGATCTACGACATGACCGCCGACGCGCAGGCGCAGCAGCGGGCCAACGTCGACGGCACCGCGCACGTCGCCGACCTCGCCGCCGACCGCGGCGCCATGCTTCATCACGTCTCCTCGATCGCCGTCGCCGGAGATCATTCCGGTGCCTTCACCGAGGCCGATTTCGATCTGGGACAAGGATTTCCGACGCCCTATCACCGCACCAAGTTCGAGGCCGAGAAGCTCGTCCGCGAGCGCGACGGCCTGCGCTGGCGTGTCTACCGGCCGTCGGTGGTGGTCGGTGATTCGCGCACCGGTGAGATGGACAAGGTCGACGGCCCCTACTACTTCTTCCACCGGCTGCGACTGTTGGGGATGCTGCCGTCGGCGCTGATCGTGCCAATGCCCGACCTCGGCCGCCTCAATCTGGTGCCCGTCGACTTCGTGGTCGACGCGATCGTGGCGCTGGCCGACACCGACCCCGATCGCAGCGGACTGGTCTTTCACCTCGCCGACCCGAAGGACCGCGGAGTCGTCGGCATGTACAACGCCCTCGCACCGGGTTTCGGCGGCCCGCGTGGCATCGCCGCCCTCGACCGTCGGCTGGTGGCGCCGATGATCACGCTGTCCGGCGCCGGACCGGTCAAACCGATCCGCGACCTGATCGCCATCGGGGAGGGCATCCCGCCCGCGGTGCTCGACGCCACCCGGATGTCCGCGGATTTCCGTGCCGATGAGACGCTCACGCGGCTCGGCGGACTCGGCGTCACCCTTCCCGACCTCGACGACTACGGCCCCCGGCTCTGGCGGTACTGGGCCGAACACCTCGACCCGGCCCGGCACCGTCGCTCCGATCCGCGCGGCCCACTCGTCGGCAAACACATCCTGATCACCGGCGGATCCAGCGGCATCGGCAAGGCGACGGCGCGGATGTGTGTGGCGCGCGGTGCCGATGTCTACGTGGTGGCCCGCAACGCCGACGATCTCGCTGTCGCGGTCGCCGAACTCAACGCCTCGCAGTCCAAACCCGGTGTGCCCCCGGGACGTGCCTTCGGCTACCCGTGTGACGTCACCGACGAGGAGTCGGTGCGCACCCTGGTCAAGAACATCCTGGGCGAGCACGGCCACGTTGACATCCTGGTCAACAATGCGGGCCGATCGATCCGCCGCGCCACCCGCAACGCCACCGACCGCTCCCACGACTATCAGCGTGTGATGGCCGTCAACTACTTCGCCGCGGTCAACCTGGTGCTCGCCCTGCTCCCCCACATGGTGGAACGGCAGTCGGGTCATGTGGTCAACGTGTCGTCGATCGCGGTGCAGACCCACGGCGCCCGATTCGGCGCGTACGCGGCATCCAAGGCGGCGCTGGAGGCGTTCAGCGAATCGACCGGAGCCGAAACCCTCTCCGATCACGTGACATTCACCAACGTCCGGCTCCCGCTGGTGCGTACCCGGATGATCGCGCCCACCGAGGCGTACCGCGATTCGCTGGGCGTGTGGAACGTCGACAAGGCCGCTGCCACGGTACTGCGGGCCATCGTTGCGCACCCCGCCCGGATCAGTCCGCCGATCGGCCACCTCGCGGAGTTCGGCCGGCGGGTGGCCCCGCGTCTGACGGCGTGGATTCTGCACCAGGAGTACCTGCTGATGCGCGAGTCCGCGGCCGCGCTCGGCACCGTGGCCGATCCGTCGGATACGCTCAGCTGATCGACACACCGTATCTCGCCGTCGACGTCGCCCGGCTCGACCGCAACCTGTCCAGGGTCGCCGCCCTGGCGGCGCAGGCCGGCATCGACCTGCGCCCGCACGCCAAGACACACAAGTGCGACGAGATCGCCCGCCGCCAGATGAATTGCGGGGCAGTCGGTCTCACGGTGGCGACAATCGGCGAGGCAGAGGCATTCGCAGCCGGGAGCGCCCGCAGCGGAGCCGACGACCTGTTCATCGCCTACCCCCTGTGGGTGACCGCGCACAAGGGGGCGCGACTGCGCGCGCTGGCGCAGCGGGTGTCGTTGCGGCTCGGCGTGGACTCGGTGGTCGCGGCGAATCGTCTCGGTGCCGAACTCGGCGCCGGGTGGACGGGCGCCCATCGCGGGGTGCAGGTGGCGGTGGAGGTCGATTCCGGCCAGCACCGCACCGGCGTGGCGCCGGCTGCCGCGGGCGAGGTGGCGGCCGCGGCACGCGACGCGGGACTCGAGGTGGTGGGCGTCTTCACGTTTCCCGGACACGGATACGGACCGGGCGACGCGCGACGCACCGCCGCCGACCAGGAGGTGAGTGCGCTGGCCGAGGCATCGGAATCGTTGCGCACCATCGGCATCGAACCGCGGGTGCGCAGCGGCGGGTCCACTCCGACCATCGAGTTCGCCGGCTCCGGCGTGCTCACCGAGATCCGTCCGGGCGTCTACCCGTTCTACGACGCGCAGCAGGTGGAGCTCGGTTCGTGCGGCGTCGACGATGTCGCGCTGACCGCGGTGGCCACGGTGGTGCACCGCAGCGGTAACCGGGTGGTGGTGGATGCGGGCAGCAAGATCCTGGGTGCCGACCGGCCGGTGTGGGCGAGCGGGCACGGCCGCATCCTCGACGAACCCGATGCACGTATCGTCGCGCTCTCCGAACATCATGCCGTCGTGGAGTATCCCGCGGGCGTCTCCGCCGATGAACTGCCCGATCCGGGCGCGGTGACGCGGGTGATCCCCAATCACGTGTGTACCGCGGTGAACCTGGTGGACACCCTCGTCGCAAGCACCTCCGACGGCGAGACCACGATGTGGCCGGTGACCGCCCGGGGTCGCAATACGTGAGTCGCAATACGTGAGTCGCAATACGTGAGTCGCAATACGTGAACAGCACTCATTCGTAGACACCCTCGACCACCCATCCGCCGGCGCGGTAGTGCAACAGCAGGGCCCGGGAGTCGTCGAGGAGCACCTGCGCCCGGGCGGTGATCCCGGCGTCGTCGATGCCGTCCGGCCAGGGTCCGGCCCACCAGCGCAACGCCCAGCTGTCCGATCGGGCGGCATCGTCGCCACCGGGCCGGCGTGCGGCCATCTGCACCGCGGCCGGTTCGTCGGAGAAGGCCCCTCGACCGGTCACGGTGACCTCCCGACCGGTCGGATCCGTCACCCGCACCGGGGTGTCGGAGATGATCGCCGGGGTGGGCCGGGGCACCCGGCCGGGCCACGGCGCGGTGGCATCTCTCTCCGGAATCTTCTCGTCTCCCAACGGGATCAGGGTGATCTGTTCGGCCGGTCCCCGACCACCCGCACGCACCGGAACCCGTACCGCGTCGCCGCCGAGCAAACCCTGTACCCGTTCCAGCGATCGTCTTGCCCGCTCCCCGACCTCCGTCTCACCGGGTAGCCCGTATCCGGTCAGTGCATAGTGCAGGGCGCCCGCGTCGACGGTTTCCACCGGTTCGAGCCGGAGTATCGCGATCGGCGAGTCGGGCCGGGTGCCCTGTTCCCCTCGGCCCCGCCCACCGGCGGTGAGCCAGCCTTCGAGTTGCCAGCGGATGCGGTCGGCGGTGGCGTCCGGGGTCAGCGGCTGGGCGCACCGCCAGACCCGCGAATGTCGTTGTCCGCGTTCGGTGATGGCCTCCACCTTGAGTTTGGTGCAGGCCGCGGGCACGTCGGCGAGACGACGATGCAGCATGTCGGCGAGGCGTCTGCCGGCAAACGCGGCGGTGTCGATCCGGTCGATCGGGGGCTCGCAGACGTGCTCGATGACCAGGTCGGGTGCGGGTGCGGCCGCCGACGGCGGACGTCCGGGCAGGGCGGTGGCCAGCCGGTGGGCGGTCACCGCATCGGCGGTGAATCGGGTGGCCACGTCGCGGAGGGGCAGATCGGCGAAATCCCCGATCGTCACGATGCCCAGGCGCCGCAGCAGATCCACCAGTTCGTCCCGGTCCGGGCCGGAGAGGCTGGGTTCGGCGGCCAGATCGGCCACCGGGCGGCGGGCCAGGTAGGCCCGATCGCCACCGGGTTCGACGTGGTGGCCGTGCCGGGCCGCGGTGACCGCGGTGAACATCTCGTCGGCGACGCCGACCTGCGATTCCACCCCACACGCCGACACCCGGTCGACGAGGTGCTCGGCCAGCTCCGCCTCCCCGCCGTGATGTCGTGCGGCGGCCGATGCGGGCACCACCAGCAGTCCCGGCCGCAGCACCTCGACCATTGCGACGACGTCGGCCACCGCGGCCACCACCGGTTCGAAGAACCGTCCGTCCCGGTCGGGGTCGGCGGTGAACACCCGCATCTGCGGACATGCCGACTGGGCCTGCCGTTTGCGCATCCCGCGACGCACTCCGGCGGTCCGCGCGGTCGCCGAGCAGGCGATCACCCGGTTGGCCGACAACACCGCCACGGGGTGGGTCGGCGGGAGGTCGGCGTCGGCAGCCGCCGCCATCGCAGGCCAGTCCGGGCACCACAGGGCGAGCAGCCGCCGTCGTCCA
Source organism: Gordonia sp. NPDC003429 (assembly GCF_053588575.1). Taxonomy (NCBI): domain Bacteria; kingdom Bacillati; phylum Actinomycetota; class Actinomycetes; order Mycobacteriales; family Gordoniaceae; genus Gordonia; species Gordonia sp. NPDC003429. The sequence goes on along the minus strand of NZ_JBSFQF010000001.1, from coordinate 578,157 downwards.
CCGGTCCCCGTGGCCTCGCCGCCCAACAATTCGCCGCCCAACAATTCGCCGCCCATCAGTTCGCCACCCATCAGTTCGCCGCCCATCAGTTCGCTACCGCCCCGGCCGATTCGTCCACTGCGTGCCCGACCGCGCCGAACGCGATGTCCGAGCGGGTGCTGCCGACCAGCGCGGTGTCACCGGAGCCCAGTGTGTGGATGTCGATGTCGGCGCTGCGCCGTCGCCGGTCGCGACCACTCGCGGTGACCCGCAACCGCATCCCGCCGATCCGTCCGTGGCCGCGCCGGGCGGCGGCGAGGTCGGCCAGACCGGCCGGATCGGGAACATGACGGTAGGTGAGCACCTCAGCCGCCAGACACACCTGGGTGCCGGGCCAGTGCCCGTCGACCACCAGCAGCGTCGACGACAACTGCCGTACCCGGCCCATCACCACCCGGCACCGCGAGGGTGCGATGTCGACACCGTTCAGGTCGAGTACCACGAGGTCCATCCCGTCGAGCAGTACCGAGGCCACCTCCACCGGATCGGCTCCGGGTTGCGGGACGGTGGCGATGCGGGCGAGGTCGGCGCCCATCTCGGCCGCGGACAGCAGACTCAGCCGGGGCAGGCCCACGATGCCGACGTTCGCCCCGGATGCGGTGGCCGCGGCGATCACGGCCACCAGCAACGACCGCGCGCCGACACAACTCACCACACTTCCGCGCGCAATACCATTGTGCGGCAACAGATCCGACAACGAATCCGGTAACGGCAACGCGGCACCGAGTCGGTCGTCGGGGTCGACGGCCGCACGGTCGGGCATGCCCGAGAGCACCGCCATCTGACGGCGCAGCCGCGCCAGGGTGTCGGTCCGCCCCTCCGCCGGGCGAGCCTCCTGCATCGGCAATGCTGTCGGCAATACCTTCATAACCCCTCCTGGCCAGCGCTGATTCGCGTGGCGAGCCGGGAAGGTGCGCGCCGATCGAACGTTTTTTCGATGTGTGCCGATCCTACGACGGGCCTCCGACACTCCGCAACAGCGCAGGTCGACCCTGTGACAACGCGTCAGAACAGGGTCAGCACCTGCTGCTGCGCGGGCGTCGCGACCACCTCGGCCGGGGGTGTCACCGACCGGAAGGTCTCACCGCCCGACGACTCCCGGCCGGCCAGACCGTGCTGTATCACCAACGGCCGCATACGTTCCCGCAACCACGACGAGTACTCGGGAGTCACGTAGGCGCCGCGGCCGTAGAGCCCACGGTAGCGACGCACCAACGCCGGATGATGCTCGGCCAGCCAGCTCATGAACCAGGGTTTGGTGGCACCGCGCAGATGCATCGGGAATGCGGTGACCCCGGATGCGCCCGCCTCGGCCAGCGCGGCCAGCAGCGCATCGAGGTGGGCACTGGAATCGCTCAGATACGGGATCACCGGAGCCACCATCACATGCGGCGCGAACCCCGCATCGGCGATCGCCCGAATCAGCTCCAGTCGCGCCCGGGGCGACGGGGTGCCGGGTTCGATCTGCTTCTGCAGTTCGTCGTCGTAGAGCGCCAAGGACACCCCGATGCTCACCGGCACCTGACCCGCTGCCTGCCGCAGCAGCGGCAGGTCCCGGCGCAGCATCGTGCCCTTGGTGAGGATCGACAACGGTGTACCGGAGGACGCCAGGGCCGAGATCACCCCGGGCATCAGCCGGTACCGCCCCTCGGCGCGCTGATACGGATCGGTGTTGGTGCCCAGTGCCACGGTGTCGCGCCGCCACGATCGCCGTCGCAACTCCTTGCGCAGCACCGCGGCCACATTGAGCTTCACCACCACCTGGGTGTCGAAGTCGCGCCCGGCATCGAGATCGAGGTACTCGTGGGTGGGCCGGGCAAAACAGTAACGGCAGGCGTGGGTGCATCCCCGGAAGGTGTTGACGGTGAACCGGAACGGCAGCCCCGACGCCTCCGGGACCTCGTTGAGTGCACTGCGGGCCAGCACCTCGTGAAAGGTGATGCCCTCGAAATCCGGGGTCTGCACCGACCGCACCAGCCCGGCGCGGCCGAAACCGGGCAGTGCGCCGTCGTCGGCCTCGACCATCTGTTCGGACCACCTCATGCCCACGAGTCGAACACACGTGCGATGTGGTGTCAACCGCGTGCGCGACGCGTGCCGGCGCCGCCCCCCGCTATCATCTCCCCTATGTCCCTCGGTGCCGACAATTACCGCGTACCGGGCCCGCAGTACCTGGTCGCCGGCCGGTACCGGCTGCGGTCCCGCATCGGTGGTGGTGGCATGGGCACCGTGTGGCTCGCACGCGATCAGCTACTCGACCGTGACGTCGCCGTGAAGCAGGTGCTCTCCACCGAGGGCCTCTCCGAGGATTCGGCGGAGAACATCCGGCAGCGCGCGATGCGTGAGGGCCGCATCGCCGCCAAACTGAGCCACCGCAACGCCATCGCCATGCACGACGTGGCACTCGACCGGGGTGAGCCCTGGCTGGTGATGGAATACCTCCCGTCGCGCAGCATCGCCCAGATCCTGCATGCCACCGGCACTCTCGGGGTCACCGAGGCGGCAAAGATCGGTGCGCAGGTGGCCGACGCGATGATCGAGGCACACGCCGCGGGCATCGTGCACCGCGACATCAAACCCGGCAACATCCTCATCACCGAAAGTGGCCGTACCGCAGGGCTGGTCAAGCTCACCGACTTCGGGATCTCCCGGGCCAAGGACGACGTCACCCTCACCCAGACGGGCGTGATCACCGGTACACCCGCCTATTTCGCGCCGGAGGTGGCCCGCGGCGCCGAGCCGTCGGAGGCGTCCGACGTCTATTCGCTGGGCGCCACCATCTACACCATGGTCGAGGGTGAACCGCCCTTCGGGGTCGACGACAACTCACTTGTCATGCTGCACAGGGTGGCTCGCGCTCAGATCAATCCGATGACGAAGGCCGGCGCACTCGAACCGGTGCTCCTACGCATGCTGGAACCGAGTCCCACCAAGCGGATCACCATGACCGACGCCCGCGACGAACTGATCCGGGTGGCCGCGGGCGGACGCGGCTCGGCCGACCAGGTGCTCACCAGCCTGCTCCCGACACCGGCCACCGTGGCACGCGTCGCACCGGTTGCCCGCGGCCCGCGGAGCCAGCCGCCCACCGGGCACCCGCCGGTGGGCAGCGGCTGGCAGCCGATGAACGCCGCCGGCGCCCACGAGCACACGCTCATGTCCACCCCGGCCATGCCCAGCGCGTCTGTCTCCGCGCCACCACCATATGTGTCGAATGGCTATCTACCACCCAGCATTCCGCCGCCGCAGCGGTCGTCGGGTACGTCGCCCACCGCGCTGGCCGTCACCGTCTTCGCGTTCTTCGTGGTGCTCGCCGGAGTACTGGTCCTGGCCATCGCGCTCATCCGCTGATCGGTGCGCCGATGTAACTCAGCCGATGTAACTCAGCCGATGTGGCGGGTGGCCGCCCAGCGGGTCAGCGCATTGCGGTTGGACTGCTGGGTCTTGCGCAGCACATTGGAGGCGTGCGTCTCGACGGTCTTGATGGAGATGAACAGTTCCTCGGCGATCTCCCGATAGGTGTAGCCACGGGCCAGCAGACGCAGGACCTCGAGTTCACGTCGGGTGAGCGAATCGAGTTCCGGATCGAGTGCGGGTTCGGGTACCGCGGAACGGCCGGTGAAGGAGTCCAGCACGAATCCGGCCAGCCGCGGACTGAACACCGCATCGCCGTCGGCCACCCGGCGCACCGCGTCGGCGAGATCGCGGCCATTGATCGTCTTGGTGACGTAACCGCGCGCCCCGGCGCGAATGGTGGCGATGACGTCCTCGGCGGCGTCGGAGACGCTCAGGGCGAGAAACACCGGGGCCGCCTCGCCCATCGCGTCGGTGACACTGCGCAGTACCGCGACCCCGCCGCCGGCGGGCATGTGCACGTCGAGCAGCACCACGTCGGGCCGGGTGTGAGTGATGCCCGCGACCGCCTCCGGCACTGTACCGGCCTCACCGACCACGAACAGGCCCGCCTCGTCGGCGAGTTCGGCGCGCACCCCGGACCGGAACACCGCGTGATCGTCGACGAGGAAGACGCGGCACTGCGCGTTCGTCTCGCCCTGCTCTTTCCTCTCGCCGTGCCCTTTCGTCTCGCCGTTCATCGGGCCAATCCCTCGTCGGTCGCCGGCACCGGATCGGCGGCGCGATCGCCGCTGTGCTCGCCCCGGTCGGCACCTTCCTCGCGCGGCATCGTCAACCGCACGTTGGTGCCACGGCCGGGTGCGGTGTCGATGCGAACGGCGCCCCCGGCGCGCTCCATGCGGCCGCGGATCGACCGGGCCAACCCCTGCCGGTCCTCGTCGACCGCGTCCGGGTCGAACCCGGCGCCCCGATCACGCACGAACACCTCCACCTCGTCGTCACCGACCTCGCAGTACACGTCGACCGTGCGCTCGCCGGAATGTTTGGCCGCGTTGACCAGGGCCTCGCGGGTGGCGCCGATCAGTGCGGTCCAGCGTCGGCGTACGGCGGCCGCTCGCGGTGCCCCCGCACCGTCACCGTCCGGTCGCAGGTCGCCCACCGTGACCACCTCCACCTCGATGCCGTAGTCGTCCTCGACCTCGGCCCCGAGTCCGCGCATGGCCGCACTCAACGACGCACCGCGTTGCGCGGAGTCGCCGAACAGCCAGGTGCGCAGCTCGCGTTCCTGGCTACGGGCCAGCCGCGTGACCTCCTCGGGCTTTCCCGCCTGCTTCTGGATGAGGGCGAGGGTCTGCAACACCGAGTCGTGCAGGTGGGAGGCGATCTCCTCGCGTTCGGCGTTGCGGATGCGTGCCGCACGCTCCTCGTTCAGCGCTCGCCACAGGCGCATCCACAGTGGCACGGTGAGCAGCACCACGCCGACCAGGGTGGCCACCACCGCGAGCAAAGTGGTGCTCAGGCCACCGAAATTGCGGTTGCCTGCCACCACGATCACCACCAGGCCGCCGATGACGAGCACCGCACCGCCGCCCAGCCGGGTCCAGGTGAGGGCGGTGCTGCGCGGGGTCACCCGCGAGGTGTCGAACTCGCGCCACACCAGGCTCGCGCCCACCACGACGAAGACGAACGGAACGAGGTAGGCGGCCGGCGTACCCGAGGCGGCGAACCCGACGACCGTCATCGCGACCAACGCGATGATGGCCAGTCCGAGGGCCTGCCGGCGTTCGCCCGGCGCCGGTGGTGTGGTGTCGTCACCCTGCGGGCAGAAGAACCACAGCAGACCATAGGCCAGCACGCCCGCACCGGCGAGTGCCGCCAGCACCACGAACACCACGCGGACGCGGAAGGCGTCGACACCCAGGTGGTCGGCCACACCGCCGGCCACACCGCCGATCACCCGGCCGGCATCGCGACGCACCAGCCGTGGCACGGCCGGGGCATCATGGGGTAACTGCGTGGTCACACCACCGATAGTGCCCGAAACCACCCGTCGGACGCATCAGGGTGCCACCGGAGAATTCGGGGACAACGTCAGGGTGCCGCCCCGATGTGACGAGGGGTCCCGATGCCACACGATGGGCGTATGAACGGAAAAGAGTTCCGCACCCAACTGGAGACGATATGGGCGACGCGACCGGTCCGGCCGGCCGCACCGCGGACGATCGCCGGTGTCTGCGCCGGATTCGGTGACCGCTACCGGGTCGACCCCACCCTGGTGAAGGTGGCGTTCGTGGTGGCCACCCTGCTCGGTGGCAGCGGACTCATCCTGTACATCGCGGCGTGGGTGGCCATGCCGTCGAGCCGGTCGGCCGTCGGCTCCGACGGCCGGACCGACACCGGATCGGATCGCCGCGGCGTTCGGACCGGCCATCCCCGTAAACCGGCGCTGCTCTTGCTCATCCCCCTGGTGATCGTGGCCGTCTCGGCGGGACCCAACAGCACGTGGGGCGGCAGCGGCCTCGTCGGCGCGATCCTGATGCTCCTCGGTTGGTGGCTGCTCTATCAGCGCACCCCCGATCCGCGGCCCGGTACCAGTGCCGACACCCTGGCCGGGACCGACTCACCCCTGCCGGTGGAGCGTTTCGAGCGATGGACGCCGCGCGCGGTGCATGCCGGTGCCGCGGCCACGGGGGAACCCGGCGGTGCCGGCAGCGCCACGTCGAACGCCGGGATTCCCGCCGCCGCCGACGACGGCATCGACCGGCCACCGCCGTCGTGGGATCCGCTCGGTGCGGCGCGGTTCGCCTGGGATCTGCCCGAACCGACCGAACCGCAACCGCCCGTCATCGCGCCCCGGCGCGGGGTGGGGCGAGCAAGCCTGATCGTGATCGGGACTGCATTGGTGGTGGCTGCCGTGGGTACCGCCGCCCATCAGGCGGGCGTCGAATGGTTCACCACCGCAAGGGTTCTCGCACTCGCACTCAGCGTGGTCGCCGCCGGACTGGTGGTGGTGGGGTTGCGTCGACGGCCACATGGCCGCCGACAGGTCGCACTGGTGCCCATCTGTATCGCGCTCGGTGTCGCGGTGATCGTGGCCACCGTCGCCGTCAACGCCGGAAACAACACCGGGTGGAATCCGCTGCCCGCCGGAGGGGTCGGCGATCGATCGTGGAAACCACTGCACGAGAACGACATCCGCGCCGAGTACACGGTGGGAATGGGGCAGATCGAACTCGACCTGCGCGACGTCGACCTCACCGCCGACCGGTCGGTCGAGCTGCGCACCGGCGTCGGCGAGATCACCGTCCGCGTGCCCAAGGACATGAACGTGACAGCCAATTGTGACACCGGCGTGGGCGAATACCATTGCCCGGAGGGAATGTCGGTGGGCACCAACGGGCCCGACGCGCCGGTCCTGACGATCAACGCCCACAGCGGCGCCGGAGAGGTGGAGGTCACCCGATGAGCGACCATCGTGCGCCGGGCCTGGTGATCCTGGGTGTGGCCGGGCTCTGCGTGGCCGGATGGGGACTCGCGGGCGGGCCCGCGCTACCGAGCGCGGGGACCGTGGGCTGGATCGCCGTGGCCGCGGGTCTGGTGATCGGGCTGGTGCTGATCCTCACCGGCACCCGCCGGAACTGAGCCGGACTCCTCGCGCTCGGGACCTACTCCCACTCGATGGTGCCCGGCGGCTTGCTCGTCACGTCGAGCACCACACGATTCACGTCGGGCACCTCATTGGTGATCCGGGTCGAAATCGTCTCGAGCACCTCGTAGGGCACCCGGGTCCAGTCGGCGGTCATCGCGTCCTCGCTCGACACCGGGCGCAACACGATGGGATGTCCGTAGGTGCGCCCGTCGCCCTGCACGCCGACGCTCCGCACGTCGGCGAGCAGCACCACCGGGCACTGCCAGATCTGTCCGTCGAGACCCGCCGCGGTGAGTTCCTCACGGGCGATGAGGTCGGCGGTACGCAGCATCGCGAGTCGGTCGGCGGTCACCTCACCGACGATCCGGATTGCGAGTCCGGGGCCGGGGAACGGCTGACGCCCGACGATGTCCTCGGGCAGGCCCAGTTCGCGGCCCACCGCGCGCACCTCGTCCTTGAACAGCAGCCGTAGGGGCTCGACCAGGGTGAACTCGAGGTCGTCGGGCAATCCGCCGACGTTGTGGTGGCTCTTGATGTTCGCGGTGCCGCTGCCGCCGCCGGATTCCACCACGTCGGGGTACAGCGTGCCCTGCACGAGAAAGTCGACCGTGTGTCCCTCGGCGGACCGGTCGCCCAGTACCTCGCTGACCGCACCCTCGAACGACCGGATGAATTCCCGGCCGATGATCTTGCGCTTCTCCTCCGGGTCGGCGACCCCCGACAACTCGCGCAGAAACGTGCCAGCGGCATCGACGGTGACCAGCCGGGCGCCGGTGGCCGCCACGAAGTCGTGTTCCACCTGTTCGCGCTCCCCGGCCCGCAACAGTCCGTGATCGACGAAAACACAGGTCAGGCGGTCTCCGATGGCGCGCTGGACCAATGCGGCGGCCACCGCGGAATCCACTCCCCCCGACAATCCGCAGATGGCCAGGCCGTCACCGATCTGATCGGATACGGCGTCGATGAGGGTGTCGGCGATGTTGGCCGGCGTCCAGGCCGCCTCGAGCCCGGCGACCTCGTAGAGGAAACGGGTGAGCACCTGCTGACCGTGCGGTGTGTGCATCACCTCCGGGTGATACTGCACGCCGGCCATCCGCCGCTCGACATTCTCGAACGCGGCGACGGGGGCGCCGGCGGTCGAGCCGGTCACGGTGAACCCCTCGGGGGCCTGCTGCACGGCGTCGTTGTGGCTCATCCACACCGGCTGGGTGTCGCCGAGGCCTTGGTGGAGGACGCCCTCGCCGCTGGCGGTGAACGAGGTGCGCCCGAATTCGCGGCCACCGGTGTTGGCGACCTCACCGCCGAGTCCGGCGGCCATCGCCTGGAAGCCGTAGCAGATGCCGAACACCGGGATGTCGAGGTCGAGGATCGCCGGGTCGATCGACGGAGCGTCCTCGGCATACACCGACGCCGGACCACCGGAGAGGATCAGCGCCAGCGGATCGCGCGCCTTGATCTCGTCGACGGAGGCGTCGTGACCGATCACCTCCGAGAAGATGCGCGCCTCACGCACCCGGCGGGCGATGAGTTGCGCGTACTGCGCACCGAAATCGACGACGAGTACAGGTCGCGGGCCGTCGGGAAGGTCCATGCCGGTCGGGGAGGTGGAAGCGTCGCTCACCTCACGGAGTCTAGTGTCTCCAGGAGACATGACTACTCCATCCCCGCCGCCGTCATCCCCACCGCCGTCATCCCCGCCGCCCGGGTCCGCGCGTCGGCGGTCGCTGTCGGTCGCCGACATCGCGCAGGCCGCGGTGTTCGCCGCGTTGATCGCCGCGCTGGGTTTGCCCGGCACCATCACCATCGGCACCAGTGGTGTACCGATCACCTTCCAGACACTCGGCGTGATGCTCGCCGGTGCCATCCTCGGCCCCAAGAAGGGCACCCTGGCCGTCGTCATCTTCATGGTGCTGGCCATCGCGGGGCTGCCGATACTCTCCGGTGGCCGCAACGGACTCACCGCGCTCGCGTCGCCCACCGCCGGCTACTTCGTCGGATTCCTGCCGGCGGTGATCGTGATCGGCGTGCTGACCGCGATGATGATGCCGCGATACCGCGTCGGCTGGGGTGTGGTGATCAACCTGCTCGGCGGCATGGTGGTGCTCTACGCGTGTGGCGTCGTGGGTCTGCTGATCCGCACCGATCTCACCCTGTGGGCGGCGATCACCACCAACGGCACGTTCGTCATCGGTGACGTACTCAAGGCGGTGGTGGCCGCCCTGGTGGCCGCGCAGGTCCACCGTGCCCGGCCGGGTCTGATCAGCCCTGTGCGCGTCCGCCGGTGACCGTTTCGCCGTGATCGAATTCCGGGGTGTCTCACACGCATTCGACGGTCGTCCGGTGCTGCGTGAGGTCACGGTGCGCCTGTCCGAACGCCGGGTGGCCGTCGTCGGCGCCAACGGCAGCGGCAAGTCGACGCTGGCCCGGATGATCAATGCGCTCGTGATCCCCGACTCGGGCACGGTGGTCGTCGACGGGGTCGACGCCGGGCGCCACGCGCGCCGGGTCCGCCGCAATGTGGGATTCGTGTTCACCGATCCCGACCGGCAGATCATCATGCCGACGGTGCGTGAGGACATCGAACTGTCGCTGCGCCGAACCGATCTCGACAAGGCGGAGCGACGCGCGCGGGCGCTCGAGGTGCTCGAGCGGTTCGGACTCGCCGAGTTCGCCGACCACCCCGCCGGACGATTGTCGGGTGGGCAGAAGCAGTTGCTCGCACTGGCCGCGGTGCTGGTCACCGAACCGGGCATCGTCGTCGCCGACGAGCCGACCACGCTGCTCGATCTGCGCAACAGCCGCATGATGCGTCGCGTGTTCGCCGACCTCGACGTCCAGCTCGTGGTGGTGACCCACGATCTCGATCTCGTCGCCGATTTCGACCGCATCCTGGTGATCGACGACGGACGCATCGTGGTCGACGACGTACCCGCGGTGGCGTTGGCCGCATACCGGGACATGATGTCGTGACCCCGCTCGGCACATATCGGCCCGGGCACTCGGTGTTGCATCGTCTGTCGCCGGGGCTCAAGCTGGTCGGCCTGGCCGCGGGCATCCTGGCGATCTCGGTGTGGGTGCGGTCGCCGCTGGGCCTCGGTGTCGCCGCTGCGGCGACCGCGGCGATCTACGTGCTCGCCGGGATCGGCCCCGTCGACGCGTGGCGACAGTTCCGCCCGACGTTGTGGATCCTGGTGTTCATCTTCGTGTTCCAGGTGATCTTCACCGACTGGCGGCGCGCGGTGCTGGTGTGCGGCATCCTCGCGTTGTCGGTGCTGCTGGCGGCCGTGGTGAGCCTGACCACCCGCACCACCGACATGCTCGACGCGCTGACCCGCGGCCTGTCACCACTACGCCGGCTCGGGGTGCGCACCGATCTGATCGCCATCGCCCTGGCGCTCGCGGTGCGCTCGATCCCGCTGATCGTGGAGATCGCCGGACAGGTGGACGAGGCGCGTCGCGCCCGGGGCCTGCGCGCGGGACCGCGGATCCTGGTGGCGCCCATCGTGATCGCGGCCCTGCGCACCGCCGACGGGTTCGCCGAGAGCCTCACCGCACGCGGACTGGACTGAGCCGTCGAGCCTGTCCCACTCGCTGATCGAACCCGTCCCACTCGCTGATCGAGCCTGTCGAGATCACCCACTTCCCAGTCGAGCGTGCCCAGATCCGTGTCGAGCGTGCCCAGATCCGTGTCGAGCGTGCCCGCAGGGCGGTTTCGACAAGCTCAACCAGCGGGCGGGCGGCGTGCCCACGGGGGTGGTTTCGACAAGCTCAACCAGCGGAGCGCTCAACCAGCAGAACGCTCAACCAGCGGGCGGTTGGCGTGCCCGCGGGGGTGGTTTCGACAAGCTCAACCAGCAGAGCGCTCACCCAGCAGAGCGCTCAACCAGCGGGCGGTTGGCGTGCCCGCGGGGTGGTTTCGACAAGCTCAACCAGCGACGGACGCTCAACCAGCAGAGCGCTGAGCGGCCAGTCGTGCCACTCCGTCGAGAATGAGGTCGAGAGCAAACGTGAACTCGAACTCTTCGTCACAACCCGCGCCCGGGCGACGCCGGTTCGCGTCGGCGACAACCTGCATGATCCCTGGATAGTCGCTCGGATTCGGCGGCGCCGACGTAGTCTTCCGCTCGCTGTCCTGAGCCGACTCGTCAAAGAGCTCAGGACTGAATCCCCATATGCGGCTGCCGAATACGTGCATGACGTGGTGGATGAGATCGGCCGACAATCCGCCATCGAGGAGTACCTGCGTCAGCAATTCCATGTGCCCGAGCACCGCGGGCGTGCGTCGGGTGCGCGTTTCGATCACCGCCATCACCCACCGGTGCGACTGGACCACCCGTCGAGCACGGAGAACGATCTGGCGGAATGTGAGTCGCCAGTCGGCCGATGAGTCCACGGGGTGGGCATGGTCACCAAATTCGGCGATCACCGCGTCGACCATCCCGTCGAGAAGGTCTTCCTTGTTCGCGATGTGCTTGTACAGGGCCATCGGAACCACATCGAGGTGGTCGGCAACCGATCGCATGCTGACGGCACCGATTCCACCGTCATCGGCGATCTCGACGCCGGCGGAAATCACCAGCGTCCGGTCCAACGGCATTCGACGGGTGCGCGGGCTACCCGGATCGGTCATCGTCCACCTCACCCTTGACGTGGTGTACATCGTACACCTACGCTCAAGATCACCCGGTGTACGGCGTACACCTTTGCTCGAGGAGGATCGATGTCCAGCTCGCGAACGCTGTCACGCTGGGCAGGTGCCTTGTACCTGATCACCCACGCCACGTCGGTCGGGGCGTTGTTGCTATACGGAGCCCCGCCATACGACGAGGGTTCAGCGCTCGCCGGTAGACAGTCGACATTGCTCGGCGGCCTCTGTGAACTGCTGCTCGCGGTGGCCGTCGTCGGCACCGCGGCTGCCCTCTTCCCGATGATCGTCACGTGGTCGCCCGCGGTTGCCGTCGCCTACCTGGGTCTGCGCACTCTTGAGGCCTCGGTGATCCTCGTCGGCGTGGTGAGCCTGATGCCGGTGACCGCCCGGCCCGGAACCACCGTCGGCCCGAATCTGGAACCTGCTGTGGCGCAGGGATTACGCCTCGTCCACGACTGGACATTTCTCATCGGTCCCGGTCTCCTGGTGCCGTTTCACACGATCATGCTGGCGTGGTGCCTCCTACAATTCCGGCTCGCCCCTCGGACAATATGCATGCTGGGTCTGGTGGGCGGCGCGCTCGTCGGAATCTCGAATCTCGCAGTACTGAGTGGACACACTGGCGCCATCGCCGCAGCGGCCGTTCCGGTGTTCGCCTGGGAGGTATCGTTTGCGGTCTATCTGATCGTTCGCGGCATCCCGTCATCCGCCGCGCGAGGAGTTGCGTATGCGCATCGGGCCTGACGTCGTGCCACACCATCGACCTGCGATCGGGCTCGCGTTGCTCGCGATCGCATTCGTCACGATTCCTCCACTGATCGGCGGCCCCCGCGCCGGCCATGTCACCGCCTCCTCAGAACTTGTCGACGCAACCGTGGCTGCTTTCGCTCACTGGTGGACACGCGACGATGCCGCCCTGACACCAGAGCTTTCACGGCTCGTCGAGTTCTGGTGTCGGCTTCATCTGGTCAAAGCACTCTTCGCGATCGGCATCGTCGCGGTTGGCGTGCTGGCGGTTCGTCGGGCACGTACCGGCGTGGGACGGTTGTCCAGCATCGGCGCGATCGGCGTCGGCGTTGTCGCAGCCATGGCGAATCTTCAAGGTGCGATCGCCCCGCTGGCATCGCTGATGTCACTGTTGCCCGCGCAGATGCCGGCCGGAACACGTTGTGGTCCGAAACCATTGACAACAATGACCTCGTCGTTCGTCACCTACCACTGGACCCTTGCAGTTCTGGCGGGAGTCTCGGCGGTCACGCTCGTCGCACTGTGCTGGGCGCGGTGGCGCACGTGGAGGTCATCGGTACTCGTCGCGCTCGCGGTGATGAGCCTCGGCGTCCTTGTCGCCGCAAACGTGACGACTGCGATCGACCCAGCCCCCGCTGTGCAGAGTGCCCCCGGCATGGCATCGTGTGCCGCCCCGACCGCAGCGGCAAGCCACTAAGCCGCTTCGTGAGCGGTCACGACACTTCAACGGGGCCGGTTCGTCGGCCCTGCACGATCGGCAACCGCAGCGCACCCGGCGCATCCGCAGGAACTACCGGATGCCGAGGCGAAACCGGCTGGATGCGCATGTACGCCAGACCCTGCGCCGGGCGGGTATCGTCCTCACCCTTGTTGGGCCACAACGACATCGCACGTTCGGCCTGCGCGCAGATCGACAGCGACGGGTTGACCCCCAGGTTCGCCGAGATCGCCGCCCCGTCGGTGATATGCAAGGTCGGATAGTTCCACACCCGGTGATAGGGGTCGACGACACCGGTGGCCGGATCGTCGGAAATCGCGCAGCCGCCCAGGTAGTGGGCGGTGAGCGGCATGTTCACGATGTCGCCCCAGGTGCCGCCGGCGATACCGCCGGGGAGTTTGGCGGCCATGCGCCGGGTGGCCTCGTTGCCCTTGGGAATCCACGTCGGATTCGGTTCGCCGTGACCCTGCTTCGACGTGATGTAGCGCAGCGGCCCACGCCGCCTGACGAAGGTGGTCAGCGAATTGTTGTTGTTCTGCATCACCAGGGCAATCACGGTGCGCTGACTCCACTTGCGCACGTACAGAAGTCGCACCAGAAGGAACGGATTGGCGATCACCTGCCGCAGGAACTGGCCAAACCGGTGCAGCGGTGAGCCGCCGTCGGTGAGCGCGGTCTGCAGATAGGCGATCGCGTTGGACCCCTTGCCGTATCGCACCGGCTCCACATGGGTATTGGATTCGGGATGAAACGAGGACGTGATGGCCACTCCCCGCGAAAAGTCGTGCGCCGGATCGTATCTGCTGGCCATCGCACCGAGGATCGACTCGGAATTGGTGCGGGTGAGCCGACCCATCGCGTCGGAAATCTTGGGCAGCGCACCGTCTTTCGCGTGATGCATGAGGCGTTGGGTGTTGAATGTGCCTGCCGCGACGATGACCTGCCCGGCGGTGAATGTGCGTCGACGCGCACCGAAGGGACCCCACGACGACGAACCATGGGTGTGGACCTCCCACGTGCCGTCGGCGCGCTGCTCGAGATGGTCGACGGTGGTGCGGTCGATGATCCGGGCTCCGTTGCGCTCGGCGAGGCCGAGATAGTTCTTCATCAGGGTGTTCTTGGCGCCCACGCGGCAGCCGGTCATACAGGCACCGCATTCGGTGCATGCGGTGCGCTCGGGTCCGGCGCCGCCGAAGTAGGGATCGGGTACGGTCTCCCCCGGCGCCCCGACCAGCCCGGTCTTGGCGCCGAAGAACACCCCCACCGGCGTCGAGGTGAAGGTGTCACCCACGCCCATCTCGTCGGCCACCTCTTTCATCAGCCGATCGGATTCGGTGAAGGTCGGATTGGTCACCACACCCAACATGCGCCGCGCCTGCTCGTAGTACGGCGTGAGCTCGTCCTCCCAGTCGGTGATGTGGCCCCACTGCGGGTCGGTGAAGAACGGTGTCGGCGGCTTGTACAGGGTGTTCGCGTAATTCAGCGATCCGCCGCCCACACCCGCGCCGGCCATGATCATCACGTCCTTGAGGGCGTGGATGCGCTGGATTCCGTACAGGCCGAATTTGGGTGCCCACAACCATTTGTGCAGGCGCCAACTGGTTTTCGCGAACTCGTCGTCCTCGAACCGGCGACCGGCCTCGATCACCCCGACGCGGTATCCCTTCTCGACCAGACGCAGCGCGCTGACGCTGCCGCCGAAGCCGGAACCGATGATCAGGACGTCGAAATCGGAATCAGAATTCACATGGTGGGCTGCCATGAAACCATACTAACGTACGTTGTTACATGGCATTGTCGAATCTCCCGATCACGCCGCGCCGGCACCCGCCGGCCGTCAGCGATGAACCGACAGCCCGACCTTCTGGAACTCCTTGAGATCGGAGTATCCCGCCTTGGCCATCGAACGACGCAGCGCACCAACAACATTGAGTTCGCCGTAGGGCTCGTCGGAGGGGCCGTTGAGTACCGTCTCCAGGCTCGGGCGCCCCTCGTCGGTGGCCACCTGCAGCAGCGCACCACGCGGGGTGTCGGGGTGTGCCGCCGCCGAGGGCCAATACCAGCCGCGCCCCGGAGCCGACGCGGACGCGGCCAGCGGGGTGCCGAGTACCGCGGCGTCGGCGCCGCAGGCGATGGCCTTGGCCAGATCACCCGCGGTGTGCAGGTCACCGTCGGCGATCACGTGCACGTAGCGACCGCCGGTCTCGTCGAGGTAGTCGCGGCGGGCGGCTGCCGCGTCGGCGATCGCGGTGGCCATCGGAACCCCGATGCCGAGCACCTCGCCGGTGGTGGTGGCACCGGCCGCGGAACCGTATCCGACGATGACGCCCGCCGCCCCGGTGCGCATCAGGTGCAGCGCGGTGCGATGGTCGTGGACGCCGCCGGCGATCACGGGCACGTCGAGGTCGGCGATGAAGGTCTTCAGATTGAGCGGTTCGTCGGTGTCTCGCGCCACGTGTTCGGCCGAGATGATCGTGCCGTGCACCACCAGGATCTCCACGCCCGCGGCCAGCAGTGCCGGGGTGAGTTCGGGTGCGTGCTGCGGGCTCACCCGGACCGCGGTGGTCACCCCCGCATCGCGGACGAACGCCACCGCCTCGGCCAGCAGGCCGGTGTCCAGCGGCGCCCGATGCAGGTCTTGCAGGTGGCGGATGGCGGCCTGCGGGTCCGGATCGGTGGTGGCGATCTCGACCAGACCGGCGATCTTGGCCTCGACGTCGCGGTGCCGGGCCCACAGCCCTTCGCCGTTGATCACCCCGAGAGCCCCGAGTCTGCCCAGTTCCACGGCCATCTGCGGGGACACCAGGGCATCGGTGGGGTGGCTGAGGATGGGCGAGGAGAAGCGGTAGGCGTCGATCTGCCAGGCCGTCGACACCTCTTTGGACGAGCGCGTCCGTCGCGACGGCACGATCGAGATGTCGTCGAGTTCAAAGGTCCGCCGGGCGGTCCGGCCCATGCCGATGTCGATCAGGTCACGCAACGTTGCGCCTTTCTGTTACGCACATGTCTGTCGCACATGCCTGTCGCACACACAGATTCGCAAGCGCGTTCTCAGGTGGCGGTGGAGTACTCAGCGTGAATAGTAGTTCGGCGCTTCCGCGGTGAGTGTGATGTCGTGCGGGTGGGATTCCTTGAGTCCCGCCGCGGTGATCTGCACGAACCGTGCGTGCTGCAGGTCGGCGATGGACGACGACCCGGTGTAGCCCATCGCCGCGCGCAGGCCGCCGACGAGCTGGTGGATCACCTGGCCGAGCGGGCCGCGGAAGGGTACGCGACCCTCGATGCCCTCGGGCACCAGCTTCTCCTCGGCGAGTACATCGTCCTGGAAGTAACGGTCCTTGGAATACGACTTGGCCTGGCCACGGCCCTGCATGGCGCCCAGCGAGCCCATGCCGCGGTAGCTCTTGAACTGCTTGCCGTTCACCAGGATCAGGTCGCCGGGAGCCTCGGCGGTACCGGCCAGCAACGATCCGAGCATGGCGGTGGAGGCACCGGCGGCGAGCGCCTTGGCGATGTCGCCCGAGTATTGCAGTCCGCCGTCGGCGATCACCGGGACGTCGGCCTTCTGACAGACGGCAACGGCCTCGAGGATCGCGGTGATCTGCGGGGCGCCCACTCCGGCGACCACGCGGGTGGTGCAGATGGACCCCGGTCCGACGCCCACCTTCACCGCGTCGGCTCCGGCCTCGATCAGCGCCTGGGCGGCTTCGCGCGTCGCCACGTTGCCGCCGACCACCTGCACGCGATCCCCGACCTCCGCCTTGAGCTTGGCCACCATGTCGAGCACGAGCCGGTTGTGGGCGTGTGCGGTGTCGACGATGATGACGTCGGCCCCGGCATCGGACAACGCCATCGCGCGCTCCCACTGCGGGTCGCCGGTACCGACGGCGGCACCCACGAGGAGCCTTCCGTCGGAATCCTTGGTGGCGTTGGGATGCTGCTCGGTCTTGACGAAGTCCTTGACGGTGATCAGCCCGGTGAGCTTGCCGTTTCCGTCGACGATGGGCAGCTTCTCCACCTTGTTGCGTCGCAGCAGCCCGAGTGCCGCTTCCGCGGAGACGCCCTCCTGGGCGGTGATCAGCGGGGCCTTGGTCATCACCTCCGACACCGGACGGTCCTGGTCGACCTCGAATCGCATGTCGCGGTTGGTGATGATGCCGACGAGCTCACCACGGTCGTCGACGACGGGCAGCCCGGAGATGCGGTAGCGCGCGCACATCGCGTCGACCTCGGCCAGGGTGTTCGTCGGCGAACAGGTCACCGGGTCGGTGACCATCCCGGCCTCCGACCGCTTGACGGTTTCCACCTGTGCGGCCTGGGCGTCGATGGCGAGGTTGCGGTGCAGCACCCCCATGCCCCCGGCCCGGGCCATCGCGATGGCCATCCGTGATTCGGTCACCGTGTCCATCGCGGAACTGACGAGTGGCACTCGCAGCGTGATGTCGCGGGTCACCCGCGAGGCGGTGCTCACCTCGCTGGGGATCACATCGGAGGCCGAGGGGAGCAACAGGACGTCGTCGAAGGTCAGCCCGAGCATCGCGACCTTGCCGGGATCGTCTCCACCAGTGCGAACGTGCGTCATCCGTCCATGGTATCGGCATTGGCCGTACCGTCGATTCCGCCCTGCGCGATCACCGGCGACACGCCGACGACGACCGCAGAAAAGGTGTCGTGTCATGTCATCGATCTGTGGAGGCGTTGCGGCGCGGGCCGCTCACCATCGGTTACCGTGGTGATGTGCGTGACCATCTACCTCCGGGCCTTCCGCCCGACCCGTTCGCCGACGACCCGAGCGATCCCGCCGCGGTCCTCGATTCGATGGAGCCGGGCATCCCGCTGGACGAGAACGAGCGTCTCGCGGTCGAGGAGGATCTCGCCGATCTGGCGGTCTATGAAGCGCTGCTCGCCCATCGGGGGATCCGCGGACTCGTCGTCGTCTGCGACGACTGCCAGGAGGACCACTACCACGACTGGGACATGCTGCGCGCCAACCTGCTGCAACTGCTGATCGACGGCACCGTGCGCCCGCACGAGCCGGCCGTCGACCCGCGCCCGGACGCCTATGTCACCTGGGACTACTGCCGCGGGTACGCCGACGCCCGTGGCCACCTCGACGGCGAACGCTGAGCACCCGACGCCACCGGGCCCGGTGACCAGGAGACCCCCGTCCTCAGCGCGGGACCGGGGTGGTCGTTGTTGTTGTGGTGGTGGCCGGCGCCGTTGAACGGGTGGAGCTCGCCGGCGTCGATGTCGGCGGTGGCGTTCGGCCCGGTTCGGTCGGCGACGTGGTCGTCGTGGGCGAGGTGGTGGGCGCGGTGGTCACCGGTGCATCTGTCGTCGGCACGCTGGTGAGAGTCGTCGCATCCGGGGCATCGCTGGTCTCGGGGAGCGTTCCGTCCGGTCCGGGCACGGCAGGTGCGCCGCCGCCCGGGGTGGAGGTGACGGTTCCCGCATCCGCGCGCAGCCTGTTGATTCGATCGTCCAGGTCGGCCCGGGTGGAACTGTCACGGACGGGTCCCATCGCGTTCTGTGCCCGGGCGATGAGTTGCTGCGCTTCGGCTGTGTTGCCCGCGGCGAGTTGCGCTTCGGCCCGCTCGAGATCCGATCGCACGTCGTAGGCGGCCTGGGTTTCCGACGCCGCCTGCGCGAACACGACCTTCTTCACGCCCCACAGCGGATCGCCCGGCTGCGCCCTCTCGGACATGACGGTCAGGCCCGCTGCGGCCACCACCGCGATGGCCGCGGCACCGGCCACCACCCGCAGTGTCCGCACCACCCGGTTGGCCCGCCGCACGGGTTGCTCGGCCGCGATCGCGCGTTCCACTTCCTCGACACCGGGCAACGGCGGGAGTGGTTCGGCGAGTACCTCGTGCCGCCAGGAGGAGAGCAGGCCGGCGAGTTCGTACTCAGCGGAATCGCGTGTGGGCGTGGGCAGGTCGCGAGACAGCGAGTCCAGGTAGGCGTCGTCGAAGTTGACCTCCGACAGATTGACCGGTTCGTCGTCGGGCATCTGCCAGCCGCCGCTGGGCGTCGAATCGGACATGGGGCCGCGTCGACGCCGATCATGCTCGTCGTTCATCACGCCCTCCTGTCCTTTTCATCTCTTCTTTCAACTTGGCCAGCGCACGGTGCTGGGCCACCCGTACCGCCCCCGGTGTGCTCCCGACCGCCTCGGCGGTCTCCTCCGCGGAGAGTCCCACCACCAGGCGCAGGATGAGGACCTCGCGCTGTCGCTCCGGGATCAGCGCGAGCAGTTCACGCATCTCGCGGCTCGCGTCGGCCTCGAGTGCCTTCTGTTCCGGTCCGCCGACGATGCTGCCCACCTCGGGCACGTCCTCCACCGGATCGGCCTTCATCCGGCCCGCGACCCGCATCGCATCGGCCACCTTGTGCGAGGCGATGCCGTACACGAATGCCATGAATGGCCGACCCTGATCCCGGTACCGGGGCAGCGCCGTCATGACCGCCATCAACGCCTCCTGGGCCACATCGTCCGCGGAGAACAAATGTCGCTCTCCCACACCGATTCGTCCCCGGCAGTAGCGCAAGACGGGTTCCTGCACGCTTTCGAGAACCGAGGTGAGAGCACCACGATCGCCCTGCGCGGCAGCGCGGACGGCGTGGTCCAACTCAACACCCGTCAGTTTCATCGCCCGTCGAGATCCCCGTGTTACACAATCGTGTTGACCGGTCGTGCCAGTCCTGACCTTCCCCGCATACATCGATGCCGGGCTCACCACTGGGCGTGCGCGAACGGCATGCCTCGATCCACCAGCATCTCATGGGCGGCGTCGAGGCAAGTAATCGTCTCGGTCGTCGTGTCGCCCAGGCCCCGGATCAGCAGCAATGCCGCCCAGGTCAGCGGCATCAGCCCGAGAGCCGACGCCCGGTCGCGACAGTCGTGCGCCAGCAACCGGGCCGTGCGCAGCTCACCCGCCCCCGCCCGGGCGGCCGCCGCGATGAGGTCGGTCTTGATCCGGTGGCGCTCGTGTCCGGGCGTAACAGTGGCGATGATCTCCTGCCCGGCCAGCGCCTCGGTGAGGGCGTCCGACGGCCGGTTTGTGTAGAGGGCCAGTTCCGCGCGCACCCAGCACGCACGCAGACGGGGCCTGATCGCGGTCGGCCAGTCGTCATCGTCGGCGGTCCGAAGCAGCGCGGCGACCCGGTCGAGCAGCGTCGCGGCCACCCCGAACTCGGCCAAGCCCAACGCGTCGGCGGCCAGTCCCGTCACGGCGTCGAGTGCCGCGGCGCGTGACCACGGGCTGGTGGAGGCGAACGGCCGCGGCAACGCGGCCAACGCCAGACCGTCGAATCGACGCGACGTCTGATGGCGTCCGCATTGCCGGTACAACGACGCGGTGGTCGACAACGCGAGTGAGGTGAGCGCGGCGTCGGCGTGTGCCCGACCCCACCGCTCGACGCGTGCGAGCTCGGTCAGGGCCGCGGCACCGTCTCCCCGACCGCCCCGCTCGACTGCGGCACTCCACCGGTTTCGTGCCCCGAACTGCGCGATTTCGTGTCCCCCGTCACTCTCCGCACTCTCAGTTAGCATGAATTTAACCATCCGACACATTCGCAAAATGCGACAGAAAAATCACGGCAAGATGATCGATGGATTTCCGTCATGTTACGTGCGCGACGACGGTCATTGCGTCGCCGACCATCGGGTCTTTGTGAATGCGCAGTTGGCAATCGCGTATCTGCACTGTTCAGCTGGGGTGCGACCATCGCGCCGAGGGGGTCGGTCACCGCGCCCGGGGCGATGTGGTAGCGCGGTCCGCATGCACAACATTTCGTTAACAATGATGGAATCTTCGGGCCTTTTCGGGGGTCACGAGACGGTATTGACGCTGTTTCTCGCACCCGCTTAGTGTTTGCGGTGCATCGCCGATCACGGCAGTGCGAGACCAGAATTCCGGCCCTGCGGTGCAGGCGGGAATCCGCGCCGGTGCTTCGAGACTCGAAGGAGTTTGTGCAATGCCTCAGCCAAATCACCTCCCCGGCCCGAACGCAGACATCTGGGACTGGCAGATGCAAGGCCTCTGTCGCGGTGTCGACTCGTCCATGTTCTTTCATCCCGACGGCGAGCGCGGCCGCGCCCGCGCCCAGCGCGAACGCCACGCCAAGGAAATGTGCCACAAGTGCCCGGTGATCGCACAGTGTCGCGAGCATGCACTGGCCGTGGCCGAACCCTACGGAATCTGGGGCGGCCTCTCGGAATCCGAGCGCAGCATGCTGATGAAGCGCGGCGTGGGACGCCGCATCGCCAGCTGAGGACGTTCACCGCAAGAAACACACCACAGACATGACGAACCCGGGGTGACCGATCGGTCCACCCCGGGTTCGTGTGTGAACGGCGTCAGTGCGCGTGGCCGTGACCGTGGTCGGCGGCACCCTCCTCCGGCTTGTCCACGACGGCGGTCTCGGTGGTCAGAACCATCCGGCCCACCGAGGCGGCGTTGACCACCGCGGAGCGGGTCACCTTGACCGGGTCGATGATGCCGTCGGCGAGCAGGCTGCCGTAGGTGAGGGTGGCGGCGTTGAAGCCGTCGCCCGCAGCCGCCTGCGACACCTTGTTCACCACGACGGCACCGTCGACACCCGCGTTGGTGGCGATCCAGTACAGCGGCGCGCGTGCGGCGTCACGCACCACACGCACACCGAGAGCCTCGTCATCGGACACCTCGTCGGCCAGCGCGTCGAGCACCTTGGCAGCCTGCACGATCGCCGAGCCGCCACCGGGGATGATGCCCTCCTCGACCGCGGCCTTGGCCGCCGCGACGGCGTCCTCCACGCGGTGCTTGCGCTCCTTGAGGGCGGTCTCGGTGGCCGCTCCCACGCGGATCACGGCGATACCGCCGGACAGCTTGGCCAGCCGCTCGGCGAGCTTCTCCCGATCCCAATCGGAATCGCTGTTCTCGATCTCCCGGCGCAGCTGGTCGACGCGGGCCGCGATGGCCTCGGCCGTGCCGCCACCCTCGACGAGGGTGGTGGTGTCCTTGGTGACCACCACACGCCGCACCGAGCCGAGCAGGTCGAGGTCGGCGTCGGCGAGGTTGATGCCGATATCCGAGGAGATCACCGTGCCACCGGTGACGACGGCGAGGTCCTCGAGGAACGCCTTGCGACGGTCGCCGAAGAACGGGGCCTTCACCGCGACCGCCTTGACCGTCTTGCGGATCGAGTTCACCACCAGCGTCGACAACGGCTCACCCTCGACGTCCTCGGCGACGATCAGCAGCGACTTGCCCGCCTGCACCACCTTCTCCAGCAGCGGCAGGAAGTCGGGCAGCGAGCTGATCTTGTCGCGGTAGAGCAGCACGAGCGCGTCCTCGAGGACCGCTTCCTGGTTGTCGAAGTCGGTGACGAAGTACGGCGAGAGATAGCCCTTGTCGAACTGCACGCCCTCGGTGATGTCGAGTTCGGTCTGCAGGCCGGAGCCCTCCTCGACGGTGACCACACCGTCGACCCCGACGGTCGTCATCGCCTTGCCGACCATTTCGCCGACCTCGTCGTCACGCGAGCTGACCGTGGCGACCTGCGCGATGGCCTTCTCACCGTCGACCGGGGTGGCCACGCGGAGCAGTTCGGTGCTCAGCGCGTCGGCGGCCTTGCCGATGCCCGCGCCCAGGGCGATCGGGTTGGCGCCGGCGGCCACGTTGCGCAGACCCGCTGCGACGATGGCCTGCGCCAGCACGGTCGCGGTGGTGGTGCCGTCACCGGCGACATCGTTGGTCTTGGTGGCCACCGACTTCACCAGCTGCGCGCCGAGATTCTCGAAGGGGTCCTCGAGGTCGATGTCGCGGGCGATGGTCACGCCGTCGTTGGTGACGGTGGGTCCGCCGAACGCCTTGGCGAGGACCACGTGGCGGCCGCGGGGGCCGAGGGTCACCTTGACGGTGTCGGAGAGAGTGTTGATGCCGCGTTCGAGCGAACGCCGGGCTTCCTCGTCGAATTCAATCTGCTTGGCCATGATTCCTCTCGAGATCAGTGGGGGTCGAGATCAGTGGAGACCACGCAAAGTGTTCCGCCCCGGTGTCTGCGCGAAACTGTCTCGCGAGACTCCGGGGCGGAACGACCACACGATGGTCCCGTGGGTCCTTACTTGCCGACTACCGCGAGCACGTCGCGTGCCGAGAGGATCAGGTACTCCTCGCCGGCGTACTTGATCTCGGTGCCGCCGTACTTGCTGTAGATGACGGTGTCGCCTTCCTTGACGTCGACCGGGACGCGATTGCCCTGCTCGGTGACGCGGCCTTCGCCAACGGCGATGACGGTGCCCTCCTGGGGCTTCTCCTTGGCGGTGTCCGGGATGACCAGGCCCGAGGCGGTGGTCGTCTCGGCCTCGACGGCCTGCACCAGGATCTTGTCCTCAAGCGGCTTGATGTTCACGCTCGCCACGATGTGAGTCCTCAACTTTCGTTCTGAGAAACGATGTACTTGTCCGTACGTTTTCGTGGGCCCTGAGGGAGATCCCCCGTCGTCGCGGGTGCCGAGGGTTCTCACCAGTGCCTACTAGCACTCTATACACGCGAGTGCCAGCACTCAAGGTTCCCGGGTGCAAATACTCACGCGAATTCGGCCCGCCACGGCGGTCATACCAGCCGCGCTCGCACGGACGGAATCACCGGTACTGCGACACCTGCACGCTCATGCCCGGATCGGTGGCGACCGTCAGCGGCGACGGGGCCGCGCCACCGGCGATGACATGGGCGCCCAGGGTCGCGATCATCACGCCGTTGTCGGTGCAGCGTCGTGGCGTGGGGACACGCAGGGTGATGCCTGCCGCCGCGCACCGTTCGGCCGCCAGCGACCGGATCCGTGAGTTGGCCGTCGCTCCGCCTCCCAGCACCAGGGTGTCGACCCCCAGGTCGGTACACGCACGCACCGCCTTGAGCGTCAGCACGTCGGCCACCGCCTCCTGAAACGACGCGGCGATGTCGGCGACGGGCACCTCGATGCCGTCGCGGCGACACTTCTCCACATAGCGGGCCACGGCCGTCTTCACCCCGGAGAACGAGAAGTCGTAGCGGGCGTCGCGGGGCCCGGTCATGCCGCGCGGAAACTCGATGGCGTGCGGGTCGCCGTGTGCCGCTGCCTTGTCCAGCGCCGGGCCGCCCGGAAAGCCGAGGTCGAGCAGACGCGCCACCTTGTCGAAGGCCTCACCGGCGGCGTCGTCGACGGTGGTCCCGAGTTCGACGATGGGGTCGGCGAGATCGGTGACGTGCAGCAGATGCGTGTGCCCGCCGGACACCAGCAGCGCCACGCATTCGGGCATCGGCCCGTGTTCGAGGGTGTCCACCGCGACGTGCCCGCCGAGGTGGTTCATCGCATACAGCGGCACATCCCACGCCAGCGCATACGCCTTGGCCGCGGCCACACCCACCAGCAGCGCACCGGCGAGTCCGGGGCCGATGGTGACGGCGACGGCATCGGGCCGTTCGATGTCCGCGGCGCGCAACGCCCGGCGCATGGTGGGCACGATCGCCTCCAGATGTGCGCGCGAGGCGATCTCGGGCACCACGCCACCGAAGCGCGCGTGCTCGTCGACGCTGGAGGCCACTTCGTCGGCGAGCAGGGTGACGTGTCCGGGTGTCGTGTCGCCGGCCGGATGCCACCGGACGATGCCCACCCCGGTCTCGTCGCACGAGCTCTCCACACCCAGCACGATCATGCGGGATCACCTGCCCGTCCGGACACCGACGGGCGCGCCATGGTGTAGGCGTCCGCGCCGGAGGGCTGATAGTAGTTGCGGCGGATTCCTCGCCGGACGAACCCGTGGCGCTCGTAGAGTGCGATCGCGGTGTCGTTGTCGGTGCGCACCTCCAGGTAGACCGGCGCGTCGGCGGCATCGGCCACCGCGAGCATCTCGGTCAGCAGTGCCCGGCCGTAGCCGCGGCCACGGTGCGACGGGGCCACGGCGATGGTGTGGATCTCGCATTCGAAATCCGGGTCGCTGCCCAGCGTGGAGATCCCGGCATAGCCCACCACCTCGCCACCGGGGGTGTCGCGCGCGGCGAAGTACTGGTTGTGCGGGGCGTTGAGTTCGGCGCGGAATGCCGACGCCGGCCAGGGTGAGTCGCCGCTGAACATCTCGCGCTCAAGGGCGGCGCACCGCGGGATGTCGGGGTAGTCGAGCCGGTCGATGAGCAGTTCACCGGTGGTCATCGCGGGGTCACCTCCTGGACGCGCTGATCCTTGCGTTCCACCGCATCGGGTCGCCGGAGATACAGCGGCACAAGGGGTTCGGGACTGGCACCGGCCAGCAGCGCGGGTGCGGCGGCGGCCGCCAGTCCGGTCACGGTCGGCGTCGTCAGCAGCGGCGGTTCGCCCGTCCAGCCGCACGCCGCCAGATGTGTGGGCGAACCGGCGACCACATCGGCGGGCTCCGCGGACAGCGCTACAGCGACGTCGGCGGGGGCGGCCACCTCCGGGCCGCGTACCCGGTGCCCGTCGCGGTAGCGCGCCCAGTACACCTCACGCCGGCGTGCGTCGGTGACCACCAGGATCGACGACGCGCGCGGGGTGTGCCGGGCCGCGTCGGCGGCCATCGCGTCGAGCGAGCACACGCCGTACACCGGCAGTCCGAGTGCATCACCGAAGGCGGCGCCGGTGGCCATGCCGACGCGCAGTCCGGTGAACGGGCCCGGACCGCAGCCGACCACCACCGCGTCGAGTTGGTCGCGGCGCACCCCGGCGACGGCCAGGGCCTCCGACATCAGCGTGGTCAGCAGTTCGGCGTGGCGGCGGTGATCGGTGATGCCGCGATCGGAGAGCACCGCGACGGCGTCATCGGTATCCCCCACGCCCCCGACACCGATGGTGGCCACTCCGGTCACCACCGCATCGGTGGCGGTGTCGATGGCCAGCACGGTGCGGACCGGCGTGGGCTCGTGCTCACTCATGTCCGCTCACCCATCCCCATTTCGCGTGCCGCACATCGGTGTCGGGGTCACGTCGCAGCCGCACGAGCAGATGCCGGTCGGCGAGCTGCTCGGCCACCCCTTCGCCCCATTCGACCACGACCACCGCGTCGTCGAGGTCGGTGTCGAGGTCGAGGGCATCGAGTTCGTCGAGGCCGCCCAACCGGTAGGCGTCGACGTGGATCATGCCCGGCATTCCCGCGCCGCCCGGTTTGTGTTCGCGCGCGATGATGAAGGTCGGCGACGACACCCGGCCGATCACGCCGAGTCCGGCGGCGATCCCGCGCGCCAGCGCCGTCTTGCCCGCCCCGAGCGGACCGTCGAGGATCACCAGGTCTCCGGCACCGAGCTGTTGTCCCAGTTCGCGTCCCAGCAACTCCGTGTCGGCCACGTCGGGCAGATCGCGGCGTTGCTCGGGCGGGATCGGCGTCATCCTCGCCGCCTCAGCGCCTTGTACCACGGCCGATGCGGCTGCGGTTGTGCGGCGCGGGCACGTTCGGCGAGATCGGCGATCGCGTCGGTCACCCGGTCGGGTGTCTCCATCAGCACCATATGTCCGGCCCCCTCCACCACGTCGAGGCGGGAGTCGTCGCCGAGTTCGCCGTACATGTGCAACGAGTTGGGCAGCGGGGTCATCTTGTCGGCGGTACCGCACACCACTGCGGTGGGGACGCGGGCGATCACCGGCAGTCCCATCGATTCGTCATGTTGTTCCAGCGTGTTCAGAAAACTCACCACCGTCGAGATCGGGGTGTTCTGGATCATTTTCTCCACCGCCCGGCCGGCGGTGGGGCTGTGGAAGTCGGGACCGAAACTGGCGGAGACGAGCACGCGTTCCAGCACGAGCCGGGTGAGGTCGCGTCCGGCCTCGATCACCCGCGGCGTGTGGCGCACCGTCGCCCGGAACGCGTCCACCAACGGATTACGCAGGCCACGGGCCAAGCCGGCCTCGGTGAGCCCACGCGCCGCGGTGGCGATCAGCGCCACCCCCACCACCGGTCCCGACGGTTCGAAGAATTCGGGGTGGCGCCTCGCGAGCGCCATCAGCGCCATGCCACCCATGGAGTGCCCGGCCAGCAGTATCGGCCCTCGCGGGGCCACCGTCCGCATCACGGCGGCGAGGTCGTCGGCGACTTGCGTGATGGTGCACGTCTCGGGTGGTGCGGCTTCGCTCTTGCCGTGTCCGCGGTGGTCGAAGAACACCATGCGGATGCGGCGATCGGCCCAGATGTCGGCCAGATCGAATCGCTGGAAGTGCCACGCCGCCATACGCAGGCTGAACCCATGGACGAAGATCACGGTGAGTTCGGGGGTGTCGGTGTGGGTCAGGCCGCCCAGATCGACCGTGCGCACCGCGAGCGCCAGGCCGTCATCGGTGGTCACCGTGGATGCCTCGTCGGCGTAGATCGCGGTGAAATCGATTCCGGCACACGGATCGTCGGCCGAATAACGGCGGCGACGGGCCGCGGTCCGCGACACACTCGCGGCGGCGAGTCCGCCGAGCGCGCCCAGACCCGCGATCCCGGCCACCACACCGAGTCTCTCGGAGTTGTTCACCGCTGCCCCACCGGCGCGCGGCCGCCCGTCACTCCGCCCATCACTCCACCGACGTACTCGCGCCGTGCGCGGGCGCCGATGCCGGTGAGGATCTCGTAGTCGATGGTGTCGCTCGCGGCCGCCCAGTCCAGTGCGGTGGGGCCGCCGGCGGCGCCGGTGCCGAACAGTTCGGCTGTATCGCCCTCGGCCACACCGCCACCATCGGGTCCGAGGTCAACGACGAACTGGTCCATACAGATTCGCCCGACCTGCGGGAACGAGCGGCCCCCGATCATGACCCGGAGCCTGTTCGACAACACGCGCGGCACCCCGTCGGCGTATCCGGCGGGGATCACCGCGATGACGGTGTCGCGGTCGGTGACCCAGGTGTGGCTGTACGACACGCCCTCCCCCGCCGCGAGCCGTTTCACCAGCACCACTTCGGCGTGCAGGGTCATCGCCGGGATCAATCCGAAGTCGCGGCCGGGGATCGGGGCACCCCCGTACAGTGCGATGCCGGGCCGGATCAGGTCGCGCGCGAGATCCGGGCGGGTCAGCGCCGCAGGCGAATTCGCGATGTGCATCACCTCGGCCGGGGTGCCTAGCCGGACGAGGTCGGCGGCGGCATCGTCGAGGCGTTGCGCCTGGGCCGAGTTCAGCGGATGGTCGGGCTCGTCTCCGCGTGCCAGATGGCACATGATCGCGCGCACCCGCACCGAACCGTCGGCGGCGGCCTTGGCGAGGTCGTCGGCGAAGTCGGCCCATTCGTCGGCGGCCACACCGCTGCGGTTGAGCCCGGTGTCGACCTTGGCGGTCACGGTTGCGGTGGCGCCTGTTCGTTCGGCCGCCGCGATCAGTGCGGCCAATTGCCGGCGGGACGAGAGCGCGATGTCGATGTCGGCGGCGATGGCGGCGTCGAAGTCGGTGTGCGGATGATGCAGCCAGGCGGTGATGTGCGCATCGATGCCCGCGCCACGCAGGGCCAGCGCCTCGGCGACGTGCGCGACACCGAGTTCGGCGGCGCCCGCGGCCAGTACCGCCCGCGCGACCGGGACCGCTCCGTGCCCGTAGGCGTCGGCCTTGACCACGGCGATCATGTCGGCACCGGACGCAGCACGCAGCACACCGATGTTGTGGGCGATCGCGTCGAGGTCGACGGTGGCGGTCAGGGCCGCGGGCGGCAGATCTGAAGTGGTCATCGCGTTCATTGTCCCAGACCGTCTTAGGGATGGGTCACGACGATCTCGCCGGTGTCGCGGTGCCGCCAGACCACGATACGGCCGGGGTAGAGCGTCGGAATCCAGATTCCGAGGTGTTTGACCTGGTGGCACGGTATGCAGAGCGGGATGAGGTCATCCGGGATGGTCCAGCCGCCTGCCAGCGGATTCTCGTGGTCGAAGGGCACGACATGATCCAACTGACACGACGAGGCCGGCTGATCGCAGAACGGTCCGCGGCAGCGCCGATCCGAGAGGTGCACCTCGCGGCGGATCGCCGCGCCCGGTTGGTACACCAGGGCCCCGGGGGTCGGTGCCTGTAGTCCGCCGTGCCCGCTCGGGTCAATCGGCGACAGGGAAGCGAGGTCGATCTCGTTGGGTGGGCGTGAGCGCACGACGATGGGGCCGCCGCTGACGAGGTGCGTGGGGGCGATGGTGCCCGCACGCCGTGGGCGGCCCTTGCGGATACCGGGTTCCACGGCACCGGCGCGGTGCAGCGCTTGCCAGGCAGTGTGGGGGCGTCGACGATCACGCTGACCACCGCCTGGGTGGCGACGACCGAGAGCTCCGTCGAGGGCGCTGCGGTGTCCGAGTCTGCGGTGTGCGGATCTGCGGTGTCCGGAGTCTGCGGTGTCCGAGTCTGCGGTGTCCGAGTCTGCCGTGTCCGAGTCTGCGGCGTCCGAGTCTGCGGTGTGCGGGGTTTTCCGGCAGTCGTCGCGGCCGCATGCGCAGGGTATGGAGGACTCACCGCGCATCATCGCACCGAGTGCCGCCACCCGCTGCTGCCCGAGGGGGCGCGGGTCGTCGGAGCAGACGCTGCGCGAAATAATCTCGGCCAGGCGCTGTTTCGCGAACATCCCGTCTTCCAACGGCACCATGGCGTCGATGTTCCAATGGCCGTGCGCCTCCTTGCGGATGCGGACATCTTGCTGTTTGGCGAATTCGCGGCGTTGCTCGGCGGCCAGTTCGGGATCGAACGCGATCACCATCTCGTCGAGCTTCTCCCGTAGCTCGGAGCCGGTGGTGGCGGCCGTGGCCCAACTCAGTGCGGCGTCGAGCAGCAGGTCGCGTTTGTCATCGGGTACGCACTCGAGGACGTCGGTCAGAATCCGCGCTTTGTGTTCGGAGAGGTCACCGTCGAGAAATGCATCGAGCACCACGGGCATGTCCCGCAGCCCCTCGCCGAGGGCGATCCACTTGCCGGCCACCGACACCGACACCCCGAACCGGATCGAAACCTCCCGCAGCGCAGCCTTTTCCGGCAGCGCGTTGACATTACGGCCTTCGCACAGGTCCATCACCTGATCGAAGACGAGCGCGGCCACGCGCACCGCCGTCATGATCTTGCGGGCACACGCCTGCCGTTCGAGGCGCTGCGCCTCGACACCGGCATCGCACAACTCGTCGGACCCGGCACGCGCAATGCGTGCCAAGTCTTCCTCCGAGCTGCCGTAATCGAACATGCGTTCACACTAACGCTGCCCACCGACAGAATCGGACCGCCCGGTCTCAGGCCAACAACGCCCTGATCGCCGGACGCAGCCCGGCGAGCAGCGTCGAGGCACCGATGGGCGCTCCCCCGCTGGCCAAAGACGCGGCCCGCGCATGCACCCGCGCCGCGCAGGCACCCGCCCAGATCGGCGGAAGTCCTGCTGCCAGAAGCGAACCCGCGATCCCCGACAGCACATCGCCGGCACCGGCGGTGGCCGCCCACGAGGTGCCCGCGTCGTTGCCGAACACGGTGCCGTCCGGTTCGGCAACCAGCGTCACGCGTCCCTTCAACAACACGGTGACACCCCAGCGGCGCGCGAGCCCGGCCACCGCGCCCAACCGGTCGGCGCCGACCGGTTCTCCGGTGAGCCGCGCGAACTCGCCCGCGTGCGGGGTGAGCAGTGTCGGGGCGTCTCGGCCGCGCACCAGCTCCGGGTGTTCGGCGAGCACCGTCAGGCCATCGGCGTCCACGAGTACCGGCAGTTCGGTGGCCAGGATGGTGCGCAGCAGGTCGACCGCGTCGTCGTCGGTGCCCGCGCCGGGCCCGATCACCCAGCCCTGCACCCGACCGGCATCGGCGAACGCCGGGACCGCGACCACCTCCGGGAAGTGCTCCACCACCTCGGCGTGCGCCGACCCGACGTAGCGGGTCATCCCCGACGTCGCGGTGACCGCTGCGCCGGTACACAGGATCCCCGCCCCGGGGTAGCGGTGCGATCCGGCGATCACGCCGACCACGCCCTGGGTGTACTTGTCGTCGTGGGGGCCGGGGACGGGCCACGCCTCGGCGACCTCGGAGTCGCGCAGCGAGTACAGCCGCACCGCCGCGCTCCCTCCGCCGGTGGTCGGTTCGCCGTCGGCGTCCTCGGGCAGGCCGATGTCGACGAGTTCGACGCGTCCGCACTGCGGTGCGGCCAGCAGATGCAGGTTGCGCAGCGCCCCGAATGTGACGGTGATGTCGGCGCGTACCGCGGGCCGGTGGACCTCACCGGTGTCGGCGTCGACACCCGACGGCAGGTCGACGGCCACCACCGTCGTGGCCGGATCGAGCGCCTCGAACACCGCGGCCGCGGGGGGACGCAGCGGTCCGTGGCCGCCGATCCCCACCACCCCGTCGATCACGATGTCGACGCCCGCGGGCATTTCCCCGACCACTCGCCCACCGGCCGCACGACAGGCCGCGAGCCCCGCGGGGTGTGCATTGTCGGGAGCGAGCAGAACCGCGCTGACGCGCACTCCGCGGTGCGCGAGTGCAGCACCGGCGAACAGTGCGTCGCCGCCGTTGTCGCCGGCACCGACCACCACACCCACGTGGCGTCCGTAACAGCCACCGGTCCGGTTGAGCTCGCCGGCCACCACCTGCGCCACGCCGTGCGACGCGCGCCGCATCAGGGTGCCGTTGGCCAGCAACTCTCCGGTGGCACGCTCCGCCACGCGGACGGCGTCGGCGGTGAGGTAGCGGACCGGCATCGCCGTGCTATTCCACCGTGACCGATTTGGCCAGGTTGCGGGGTTTGTCGACGTCGTAGCCGCGCGCCTGCGCGACGCTGGCCGCGAAGACCTGCAGCGGCACGGTGGACACCAGCGGCTGCAGCAGTGTCGGCGTCTTGGGGATCGGGATGAAATGATCGGCGACCGAGCGTGCCGTGTCGTCGTCGAATTCGGCGATGACGATGGTCAGCGCGCCGCGCGCCTGGATCTCGCGGATGTTGCTGATCATCTTGGAGTGCAGCACCGCACGGCCGTCGGCCGACGGCATCACGATGATGACCGGCAGGCCGTCCTCGATCAGCGCGATCGGCCCGTGCTTGAGCTCGCCGGCGGCGAAACCCTCGGCGTGCATGTAGGCGAGTTCCTTGAGCTTGAGCGCACCCTCGAGGGCCACCGGATAACCCACATGGCGGCCGATGAACAGCACGGTGTTGTGGTGGGCCAGCGATCGGGCCAGGTCACGCACCGGCTCCATGGTGCCGAGGACCTCGCGTACGGCCTCGACCATGGCTTCCATCGCACCGAACTCGCGGGCCACTTCGTCGGCGTACTTGGTGCCGCGGGCCTGCGCCAGGGCCAATCCCACCATGTAGGCGGCAGCGATCTGCGCGAGGAAGCACTTGGTGGAGGCCACGCCGATCTCGGGGCCGGCATGGGTGTAGAGCACGGCGTCGGATTCGCGGGGGATCTGCGCACCGTTGGTGTTGCAGATCGCGAGTACGCGCGCCTTCTGGTCCTTGGCGTGGCGCACGGCCTCAAGGGTGTCGGCGGTCTCGCCGGACTGCGAGATCGCCACCACCAGGGTCTGCCGGTCGAGCACCGGGTCGCGGTAGCGGAACTCGCTGGCCAGTTCCACCTCGACGGGCAGCCGGGTCCAGTGTTCGATGGCGTATTTGGCCAGCAGGCCGGCGTGGTAGGCGGTGCCACAGGCCACCACGAACACCTTGTCGACGTCGCGCAGGTCGTCGTCGGAGAGTCGCTGCTCGTCGAGCACGATGTGACCGTTCACCAGATGCCCGAGCAGGGTGTCGGCGACAGCGGCGGGCTGCTCGGCGATCTCCTTGAGCATGAAGAAGTCGTAGCCACCCTTCTCGGCGGCGGCCAGATCCCAGTCGATGTGGAACGGCTTGCCCGGGCGGGGGTCCTGGTCGAAGTCGGTGATGGTGTAGCCGTCGGCGGTGATCACCACCACCTCGTCCTGACCGAGTTCCACCGCGTCGCGGGTGTGCTCGATGAACGCGGTCACGTCGGAGCCCACGAACATCTCTCCGTCCCCGACACCCACCACCAGCGGCGTGGACCGGCGCGCGGCGACGATCGTGTCGGGGTGGTCGGAGTGGGTGAAGACGAGGGTGAACGCCCCTTCGAGGCCGCGCAGCGCTTCGTAGGTGCTGGCGACGAAGTCGCCAGCGGTGGGCCCGGTGGCGTAGTTGCGTTCCACCAGGTGAACCGCGGTTTCGGTGTCGGTATCGGAACTGAACTCGATGCCCGCGGCCTCGAGTTCGGCGCGCAGCGGCCCGTAGTTCTCGATGATGCCGTTGTGCACCACGGCGATCTTGCCGTCGGCGCTCGAATGCGGGTGGGCGTTGCGGTCGGTGGGCTGACCGTGGGTGGCCCACCGGGTGTGGCCCATGCCGGTGGTGCCGGCCAGGGCCTCCCGCCCCACCGTCGCGATCTGCTTGTCGAGATTCTCCAGCCTGCCGGCCTTCTTCTCGATGGCGGTGTGTCCCCGCCCGTCGAGGATCGCGACACCGGCCGAGTCATATCCGCGGTATTCCATCCGGCGCAACGCCTCGACGACGATGTCGAGGGCATCACGCCTGCCCACGTATCCGACGATTCCACACATAGGTAGTCAGCGTACCGGGGTTTTTTGCAACAGCTTGCGAGCTCGGGTGCGCGGTTTGGCGCCCAACAGCCGCGACACCTGTCCCAGCGGCTGTTCCGGCGGCTCGTCGACGTCGATGACGGTGGTCTTGCCCAGTATCTCGTCGGGATCGGCGAACGCCGCGTACTCGGCGTCGCCGTCCAGTGTGTGCAGCAGGAATCCCGTCGTGATGGCCCGCACCGCCGTGTGGGTCTTCTTGTCGGCGCCGTTCATGCCGAGCAGTGATTTCGGCGTACGTCGTTCCAGCAGGCCGCGACGGCTCGCTTGCGGAATGGTGCGCAACACCACATCGCCGCCGTAGTCGCCGGCCAGCGAGAGCGCGTTGGCGTCGACGTTGTCGATCTCCTCGCTTCCGGCGAGCAGCAGACCCGGTGCCGTCACGGTGCCCGCGGCGGCGGGCAGCATCGGCGTGGTGGGCGCGGGAAACAGACCGACCAGCCCGGCCACGGCTGCGGGTTCCTGGCCGAGAAGTGGCCGATCACCCGCGGCGATCACCGCTGCGGCGGCACCGAATCCGTGGCCGACGAGTCCCGTGCGATCCGGGTCGACGGTGACCTGCCCGGTGCCGAGCGGGTAGTGCGAGACGATCGACAGGGCCGACCGCAGGTCGGCGGCGAATCCCACATCCGACGGGACCGCCCCGGTCTGCGTGTCGGGTGCCACCACGACGAATCCCCACGACGCGAAGTGATAGAGCAGGTCGCGGTAGCGGCGACTGTCCACGAGCCAGTCGTGTCCGAACGCGATCGCAGCGCGACGGGTGCCCTCGGCGGGGGTGAACACCTGACCGGGAATGCCGACGATGCCCAGGTTGCCGCGCAGCACGCGGTAGGGGCCTCGGGTGGCGAGCTGCTTCATCAGCTTGGCCGGGGGCCGGGACGGCTTGCTGGCGCGCTTCTTGCCGGACACAACGATCAGCCTAGGGGGTGTCGGGGTGCCGGTGGGGACTGGCCTCGGCCACGTCGGCGGGCAACATGATGCGCGGTGTGGCCGCATCGGCGGCATCGGCGTCGTCGAGCAGTTCCGCACGCAGACGTGCCGTCGCACTCGCGTCGCGGTGTTCGGTGGCCGCGCGCTCGGTGAGTTCGGCCTGGGCCAGGGAGAACGCGCGGGAGGCCGCGGCGACGCGGTCGGTGGCGTCGCGGGTGATGCCCTCGATCTGATCGGCGAGATTCACTGGTCACCTGCCAGTGCGAGGTCGCCGTCGGGGTGCGGCACCGGGTCGACGGCCCCGCGCGGCCCGGAATCGATCGACGTCGGCTCGACCGGCGGCTCGGGTGCTCGGTCTGCGGGTGCTCGGTCTCCGGGTTCTCGGTCTGGGGGCGCGGTGTCCGGGACCTGCGGCGCCACGTCCGTGCCGGGCAGGGTCAGCGGCACGTCGGAGTCGGTGGAACCTGAGTCGGTGGAACCGGTGCCGGGGTCGGCGGGCGCGACGGTGGCGGCCTCGGGGTCGGCGGGCGCAACGGTGGCCACCGGTGCGTGGTCGATGATGTCGGCGCGCGGGGGCGGTGGCGGAGTGCGAGGCGCGTGGGCGTCCGTGGCCGCCAGCCCCTCGGTGGCCCTGTTGAGCGTGTCCAGAATGAGATCCACACTCCGCAATGTGATCTCGGCGGTGGACTGCAGCAGCGTGACGCGCGAGCCGATGTCGGCGGCCACCACGGGCAGCGTTACCTTGCCGACGAGGATCGCACCGGGAAGCTCCACGACCGGCACCCCGGCCACCACGGGCGCCGAGCATCTCGCCACCGCCAGATACCAGGTCCGCAGAATCCGGTCGATGCCCGACGCCGCAGCCCCGGTGGCCTCCGAAAGTGTGCGCAGGACATCGAGATCGGATTCCGCGCGTCGCTGATGCTCGATGATGATCCCCACCGCCGCGGCGCCCGATGCGCTCGACCATCCGTCGTCGAGACGCACCTGCTGCTCGGGCAGACGATGAAGCTGATCGGACACCGCACGGTGCACCGCCGCGAGACGATGCGAGTCCGCCGACAGACCGTTGACGTCGAAGTCGCCGATGCGCCGCAACGGCGCCCGGATCTGCTCGTCGTCGGGCACCACCAGTCCGAGGCTGCGTCCCACCCCGAGAAGTTCCACCAGGGCATCGACACCCTGCAGTGCCCTAACCCGCAGCGCCGGAAGCGAATCCGCGGATCTGCTCACGTGTCCCGCTCCGCGATGCCGCCGAGTTGGTGGGCCTGCGCCGCGTCGGCGTCGACCAGCTCGTCCAGCCCGCGTCCGAGTAGTTCTGACAGACCGTCGGCGGCGGCCGCCTGCTCCCGCAGCCGGTCGGCGACCAAGGCGCTCATCACCGCATACCGCTCGCCGAGCGCCCGGTAGCCCGGGCCCACCGCCCAGCCGCCGAAGTGATGTACCGCCATGTCGTCGCCGGCTGCCGACAGCACGAGCGCGGCGCGTCGGTAGAACGAGGCGACGGCGTCGACCTGATCGACATCGACAACTAGCGGTGCGGGCGGCATTCCGCTCGGCGCTCCCGGGTTTCCGGACTCCCCGTGATCCATCGACCGACCCTCCCACGAACGAACGCGCGCCCACCAGACCAGGTGCGCGGTGATGGCGTTGAAGTCTAGACGCAGCCGGCACACCACGGGTTCCATCGCCGCACGCGTGCACGCGACCGCATCCGGATATCCCGGTTTCGCAATACAGAAATCGCTGTACCATCAGTGGGTGACTTCCGGCTCCCCCGTTCTCGAGTCCCCCGTTCTCGACTCTCTCGTCCGCTTCGGGCATGCCCTCTCGGACGCGACACGCAGCCGGGTGCTGCTGCGTCTGCGCACCGGTCCGGCGTACCCGGCCGATCTCGCCGACGAGCTGGGCGTGTCCCGTCAGAAGATGTCCAACCACCTCGCCTGCCTGCGCGGCTGCGGACTCGTCGCGGTGGTGCCGGAGGGACGTCGCGCCCGATACGAACTCGCCGACGCGGGCATCGGTCGCGCACTCGACGATCTGATGGGCCTGGTGCTCACCGTCGACCCGTCCTGCTGCCCCGATGCCGAGACGGACGGGTGCTGCTGATGAGCGCAACCATCACCCCCGGCGCCACCCGCCGCGCCGCCCTGCAGCGACGGATTCGATGGCTGGTGGCCGCGACGATCGCCTACAACGTGATCGAGGCGGTCGTGGCGTTGACCGAGGGCACCCGCGTGTCGTCGGCCGCGCTGGTGGCCTTCGGACTGGACTCGGTCATCGAGGTGTCGTCGGCGGCCATCGTGGCCTGGCAGTTCTCCGCACGCGACCCGCAGACCCGGGAGCATACCGCACTGCGCATCATCGCGTTCTCCTTCTTCGCCCTGGCCGCGTACGTGACGATCGATTCCGCGACAACCCTGCTGGGAGTCGCCGAACCCGCGCGGCCGTCGCTGATCGGTATCTGTGTGGCGGTGGCGAGTCTGGTGATCATGCCGGTGCTGTCATGGCTGCAACGTCGCGCCGGGCGCGAACTGGGCTCCCGGTCGGCGGTGGCCGATTCCAAGCAGACCCTGCTGTGCACCTACCTGTCGGCGGTGCTGCTGATCGGCCTTGTGGTGAACGGACTCTGGGGCTGGTCGTGGGCCGATCCGGTGGCCGGCCTGGTGATCGCGGTGATCGCGGTGCGGGAGGGCGTCGAGGCCTGGCGTGGGCGCCTGTGCTGTGCGCCGTCACCACAGGAAGATACCGAATGTGGTTGCTGCGCAAACGATCACGCCAGCGACCCGGCGGCTGGGCAGATCTCAGCGCAGTCCGTGCGCGGCGACCGCCCGTAACAGCGCATCGGGACGCTCGGCGACCGGGGCGTCGGCGACGAGTTCGAAGGCGCATCCGATCCGTCGTGAGCCGCCGTCGGCTTCCTCGCTGTCGCCGACCATCAGCGCGTCATAGCCGGGCACGCCGAGTTCGTCGAGGGCGGCGTGAAAGATGCGCGGGTTGGGCTTGATCGCCCCCACCTCGTACGAAAGCGCCCATGCGCCAACGGTGTCCAACAGATCGTGCAGCCCGAAGACGGCACGCAGGTCGAAGGCGATGTTGCTGACGACGCCCACCGGCACACCGCTCTCGCACAGACCCCGCAGCACGTCGGCGGTGTCGGGAAACGGCATCCACGATTGCGGGTCGAGCACCCGTTGGTACAGGGCCTCGGCGTGTCCGGGCACCGTCAGCCCCGACGCCCGCAGGATCGCCAGATAGGCACGCCGATGCTCGGCGGGGTCGAGATCCCTGCGCTCCCAGGAGATCCGGTCATCGTCGGTCACTGCGGCGGGCAAACCCACCGGCTGGGTCATCCGCCGGATCAGTTCCGCCTGATGCTCGACGTGCAGCGGCGCACCGGATTCGTCGTGCAGGTCGGCGAACCACTCGTCGCGTGCCTCGAACCGGAACAGTGTGCCCGAGAAGTCGAAGAGTACGGCCCGCGGTGTGTTCACGCCTCGACTGCCGTGCCCGCGGTGGACACCACGTCGGCGATACGTTCGGCCACCGCGCGCGCGACGTCGGCGGTGGGCGCCTCGACCATCACCCGGACGAGTTGTTCGGTGCCCGACGGTCGAAGCAGCACCCGGCCGGTGGCGCCGAGTTCGGCCTCGGCGGCGGCCACCGCGTCCTGCACCGATTCGGCACGGGCCACGGCGTGCTTGTCGTCCACCCGCACGTTGATGAGTTCCTGCGGCAGCACCGTCATCACCGCAGCGAGCTCGGCCAGACGTCGTCCGGTCCGCACCAGCTGCTGCATCAGCAGCAGCCCGGTGAGCACGCCGTCGCCGGTGGTGCCGGCCGCGGGGAACACGATGTGGCCGGACTGTTCACCGCCGAGCGTGTAACCGCCCCGGCGCAGCTCTTCGAGCACGTATCGGTCGCCCACCGCGGTGGTGCGCACCTCGATGCCCGCGGCACGCATCGCCAGGTGCAGCCCGAGGTTGCTCATCACCGTGGCCACCAGCACGCCGTCGCGCAACCGGTGCTGCTCGTGCAGTGCGGTGGCGAGGATGGCCATGATGGCGTCGCCGTCGACGATCTGCCCGGTGGAGTCCACGGCCAGGCACCGGTCGGCGTCACCGTCGAGTGCCAGGCCCAGATCGGCGCCGTGTTCGAGCACGGCGGCCTGCAGCTTGTCCATGTGGGTGGAGCCGCAGTCGGCGTTGATGTTGATGCCGTCGGGTTCGGCGTGGATGGGGATCACGTTCACGCCGGCGGCGCCGAACACCAGCGGACCCACCTGCGAGGCCGCGCCGTTGGCGCAGTCGACCACTACCGTCAGCGTGTCGAGGCGGACGTCGAGTGTCTCGGCGAGGTGAGCGGCGTACCGCGCCTGGGCGTCGGGCGCCGCACGCAGCCGACCGACCCCGGCACCCACCGGGTGCGGGAGGTCGCCGGTCATCGCGGCCTCGATGCGGTCCTCCACGTCGTCGTCGAGCTTGTGCCCGCCGGCTCCGAAGAACTTGATGCCGTTGTCGGGCATCGGATTATGCGACGCCGAGATCATCACGCCGAAATCGGCGCGGTAGTCGGCGGTCAGGAAGGCGATCGCCGGCGTGGGCAACACACCGACGCGGATCGCGTCGGCACCCACCGCTGCGAGACCGGCGCAGACGGCCGCCTCGAGCATCTCGCTCGAGGCGCGCGGATCGCGACCGACCACCACCCGGGGACGGCCGGGTGCGATGCCGGAGGAAGTTTCGAGAACGACCGCGGCGGCCGAGGCCAGGCGCAACGCCAACTCGGGGGTGAGCTGGTCGTTGGCCAGGCCTCGGACGCCGTCGGTTCCGAAGAGGCGTGCCAAGTCAGCGCTTGGAGTACTGCGACGCCTTGCGGGCCTTCTTCAGGCCGTACTTCTTGCGCTCCACCGCACGCGGGTCGCGAGTGAGGAAGCCGGCCTTCTTCAGTGCCGGACGATCCTCCGGGGTGACCTCGATGAGGGCACGGGCGATCGCGAGACGCAGCGCGCCGGCCTGGCCCGAGGGGCCGCCGCCGACGAGCTTGGCGTAGATGTCGAACGACTCGGTGCGCTCGACGGTGACCAGCGGGGCCTTGATCAGCTGCTGATGCACCTTGTTGGGGAAGTAGTCCTCGAGGGTGCGGCCGTTGAGCTGGAAGCCTCCGGTGCCCGGCAGCAGACGCACCCGCACCACGGCCTCCTTGCGGCGGCCGACGGTCTGGATCGGGTGGTCGATGACCACGGGGCCACGGTCCACGGCGGGCTCTGCGGCCGCCGCGACGTCGGTGTCGTAGTCGTCGGCGTTCTCGAGGGTCTCGACGGCCTCCACGGCTTCCTCGACAGCGGTCTCGGCGGCGGCGACATCGTCACCGGCCGCGGCCTGTGCTGCTGCGGCGTTCTCCACGGCCTCGTCGCTGATGTTCTCGTTGGTCACTGGGCCACCTGCTTGATCTCGAAGGGGACGGGGCGCTGGGCCGCGTGGGGATGGTTGGGTCCGGCGTAGACCTTCAGCTTGGAGGCCATCGCGCGACCGAGCTTGGTGTGCGGGAGCATGCCCTTGATGGCCTGCTCGACCACACGCTCGGGGTGGGACTCCAGCAGCTCCGCAGTCGTCCGGACCGTCAGGCCACCGGGATGCCCGGAATGGCGGTAGTTGAGCTTGCGCTCTGCCTTGTTGCTGGTCAGCGCAACCTTCTCGGCGTTGATGATGATGACGAAGTCGCCGCCGTCGACGTGCGGGGCGTAGGTGGGCTTGTGCTTGCCGCGGAGCAGAGTGGCACTCTGCACGGCGAGCCGGCCGAGCACCACGTCGGTGGCGTCGATGACATGCCACGAGTGTGTGATGTCACCGGCCTTCGGGGTGTAGGTAGGCACAGTCGGTCCTTCTCTTTCACGAGATTCGGGTATCGGTCGGGTGTCGTGGCGGAGGAGTTCCCGGCGACCGATGGGGACCCGGGCCTCGGTGACCCGCCGCCACCAGGGCAGACGGGTGCCGCGCACCAGCGATCCAGCTTACGCGAGAGCGCAGGTCAGGGTCAAAACGCCCGCCGCGCTCACGCGTCCGCGACGCGCGCCGAGCCCACGGCGGTGGCGCACTGCGCGTCCACCGGTTGCCCGTCGGAGCCCGCCTGACATCCGATACTGACCTGCAGATCGCCGGCCACCAGTACATACCAGCGGATCGCCGAACCCGAGGCGGGCGCCTCCCGGTAGGCGATGACGTCACGTCCGGCGAATCGGGTGGACGCGGAGAACTCGGTCACCACGTCGTCACCGCGCTGCCGGATCCGGTTGGCCAGGCTGGTGGCCACCGACTCGGTGGTCGATCCCGATCGCACCTCGGTCTGCACCAGCAGGATGCGGCCTCCGGTGGCGGGATCGGTGAACACCGTCCGCGACACGGTGTCGGCGGTGCCCGCCGATCCGCTCGGCGGCGGTGGTGAACTCTGCTGCCAGTCGGTCGGGACGATGAGGGAGGTCCGCCCGACGCTGAGTTGCCGTGTCGGATCGGGAGGCTGTTCGTCGCGTTGCCATACCCCCACCACCGCGGCCCCGACCGCCACCACCAGTGCCACCGCCGCAGCAGCCCACACCCATCGACGACGCGTGGACGGTCGTGACGAGGAGTCGGCACCTCCGGCGGGGTCCACGACGTGCGTCATCGGCTCGATCAGCCCCGAACGGGCGCCGTAGCGGGCGATCAGTGGGTGGTCGACACCCACCACGCGGCCCGCGACGACATGCGCCCTCACCAAGTCCATGGCATCGGAGACCTCCGCGGGAACCTCGCCGTCGACGAACACGGCCTCCACCGAGTCGTCGATGAGCGACTCCACCCGATCGGCCGGTCCGTCCGGGCCGATCACGCCGCTGCGATCGATCACCCAGCCGTCGGCACCGCGGGTCAGTCGCTGCACATCCCAACTGCGCGGCAGCGGGTGTGCGGGATCGACCGGATAGCCGGGGACGTGCGTGGTCTCCACCACCGCGCACCGCTGCATCGCGACGTCGCTGTGACTGCGGGCGATCAGCACCGCGCGCGGGACCAGCGACACGTCGACGGGTAGGTCGGCCACCGCCGCGGCGAGCACCGCCCGGCGCACCGCACCCCACGTGCTGGGATAGCCGATCACCACCGGCCGCGTGTCATTCGCGCCGGGTGTGGCGGCGGCGATCGCCGCACCCAGCGTGTCACGCAACACATCCCGGGTGAACCGCCGCCCGCCCGCGACCGGCACGGTCGCCGCGTCGACGGATTCGAGCATCCCGCGCAGCGCTGCGGCCTCGGTGCCCGTCGCGTAGACGGGATCGAGCACGAGGGGTCGTGGCCGGGGTGCGGCGGACCGGTCGGTGACCGTCATACGGTTCTCACACCTGCGATCTCACTGCTCGACCAGATGGGCGATCTGGATCATCTCCTGCGGACGCGTCCGTGAGATCAGTTCACCGCGGCCGGGAACGAGTTGTTGCATCCGCGCCCGACCGACGATGTAGCCCTCATCGCGGTCGCCGCTCATCAGCAGGACGTCGCTGGAGAGGTCCTTGAGCCGGGCGATCACCGGGTCGAACATCGCGCGGCCCAGGCCGCCGGAGCGGCGGGCGAGCACGATGTGCATGCCGATGTCGCGCGCGTGGGAGGCCAGATCCACCAAGGGCTGCAACGGATTTCCACCCGAGGTGGCCACCATGTCGTAGTCGTCGACGATCACGTAGACGTCGGGACCCGACCACCAGCTGCGGTCCTTGAGCTGCTGCACCGTGAGGTCTTCGGGCGGCAGCCGTTTGGTGAAGTACGCCGCGAGCTGATGCATCATCTTGGTGGCGTTCTCCCCGGAACTCGCGTACCCGGCCAGGTGGTCGCCGTCGATGATGCCGAGCATCGTCCGCCGGTAATCCACCAACACGATCTTGCACTGCTCGGGCGTCGAATTCCCGACGAGGCCGGTCACGATGCTGCGCAACAGATTCGTCTTGCCGTGCTCGACGTCGGCGAACGCCATGAAATGCGGTTGCGTGGTGAAGTCGAGGATCACCGGGGACAGTTCGAGCTCGCCGAGTCCGATCGCCACCTGGTTGGGCGCCAACGTGATTCCCGAGGATGCGACGAGGTCGTGCACGGTGTCAGGGGTGATCTCGGTGCCGAGTTTGCGAACCTTCATCGCACCGCGACCCGGATACGCCGCGGCAAGCTTCTCCACGGCCTGGACCACTCCGGCCGACAGCGTCTGCGCGGTGCACACGCCGTCGAGGCGCGGCAGCGCGATCAGCATGTGCAGTTCGTCACCGGTGAGGCCGCGGCCGGGCCGGTTCTGCGGCACCGACGACGCGGCACGACGGCCCATCTCCGAATCCATCGC
Organism: Gordonia sp. NPDC003429; assembly: GCF_053588575.1. Lineage (NCBI taxonomy): Bacteria > Bacillati > Actinomycetota > Actinomycetes > Mycobacteriales > Gordoniaceae > Gordonia > Gordonia sp. NPDC003429. The sequence goes on along the minus strand of NZ_JBSFQF010000001.1, from coordinate 535,168 downwards.
GTCGCCGAGCCGCAATTCGAGTCTGCTGCCGATGAGGTCGCGCATCGCGGGCCGGATCTCACCCCAGCGGGTGGCGGTCACCACCACGTGGACGCCGTAGCTCAGGCCCTGCGAGACGAGCACGTGGATCTGGTCTTCGAGGAAGTCGAACTCACCGCGCAGCACGCCCACACCGTCAAACACCAGGAACACGTCGCCGTGACGATCCTCGGCGAGTGGATCGTCGGGCGCGAGGCGGCCGGTTGCGAACCACTCACCGCGCCGGGCGCGGTAGTCGTGCATCGACTCGATACCCAAGCGGGAGAACAGCAGTTCGCGATTGCGCAGGATCGTCGACACCTCGGCGACGGTGCGGCGCACGGCATCCATGTCGCCGCGGGAGGCCACCGACCCCACGTGGGGCAGCCCGGCGATGCCGGTGAGGCTGCCGCCGCCGAAATCGAGGCAGTAGAACTGCACCTGTTCGGGGGTGTGTGTGGCTGCCGCCGACATGATCAGCGTGCGCACCGCGGTCGACTTGCCCGACTGCGGACCGCCCACCACCGCCACGTTGCCCGCCGCCCCGGCGAGGTCGAGGATGTGCAGGTCACGCCGCTGGTCGTAGGGACGGTCGACGATACCCACGGGCACCTGCAGTCGTCCGGGTGCCGCCGCGACGGTGAAGTCACGCGCACCCACCACCTGATCGACCGTCGAGGACTCGTCGAGCGGCGGCAACCAGACCTCGTGCGCGGCCGGACCGTGGCCGCAGATGCGCTCCATCAGCGTCTGCAGGAGCGTCGGCACGCCCACCCCCACCACGTCGGCGTTGTCCTCGTCGGCGTCCTCCCCTGCCCCGGGTGGTACCTCGTCGAGCAGCGCGGCGGCCGCATCGAGCACCGACCCGGAGGAGACCTCGGCGACGGCATCGTCGTGATCGTGGTCGAACGGTACCGGTAGGGCGGTGAAGAACTTCATTCGCCCGCCGCCGCGTTCCACCAGCGGGGCGTCGACATCGGACTCGTGAGCCGACGGCGAATGGTAGGGGCCCGACACGTAGGAGGTGTTGAACCGCAACGGGTCCGACGCATCGCATTTGAGGTAGGCCGAGCCGGGCACGCTGGGTAGATGGTAGGCGTCGGGCACGCCCAGCACCGAACGGGACTCGTTGGCCGAGAACGTCTTCAACCCGATCCGGTAGGACAGGTGGCTGTCGAGTCCACGCAGCTTGCCCTCCTCGAGTCGCTGCGACGCGAGCAGCAGGTGGATGTGCAGGGACCGGCCCAGGCGTCCGATCGCCACGAACAGCTCCGCGAAATCCGGTTTCTGCGCCAGCAACTCGGAGAACTCGTCGACCACGATGAACAACGCGGGCAGCGGTTCGAGCCGCACCCCCGATGCGCGCGCCTGCTCGTAGTCGCTGACATTGGCGAAATTGCCTGCCGCACGCAGGATCTCCTGGCGCCGATTCATCTCGCCCGAGAGTGCGTCGCGCATGCGGTCCACCATTGCGAGTTCCTGCTCGAGGTTGGTGATGATCGCGGAAACATGCGGTGCGGCCTCGAGCCCGAGGAACGTGGCGCCACCCTTGAAGTCGACGAGGACCAGGTTGAGCTCGGTCGGCGAATGGGTGGCCAGCATCGACACCACGAGGGTGCGCAGGAACTCCGACTTTCCCGAACCGGTTGCGCCGATGCACAATCCGTGCGGTCCGGTGCCACCGTGGGCGCTTTCCTTGATGTCGAGTTCCACCGGGGTGCCGTTGGGGGTGTAGCCGATCGGCACGCGGAGCCGGTCACGCCCGGTGCGGCCGCGCCAGGCGATCTCGGGTTCGAAGCGCGCCATGTCGTCGATGCCGAGCAGCGCGGGGAGGCCGGGATCGCTGCTGGTGGCCTCGGAGTCGAGGTTGGCCAGGCTGGCCGCGGTCGCGAGATGATAGCGGGCCATCCGCCGCGCGATGGTCTCGGCCTCGGCGATCGTCACCGAATCCATGTCGGCGAACTCCTCGACCCCAACCGCACTGCGGGCGAGCACCTTTCGGTTGCGCACCACCAGCTGCAGGCCGCGCCGGGCGGCGAGACCATCCGGCGGTGCGGTGAGGTCGACGATGGTGACGCCTTCCATCCCGGCATCGTTGACCAGACGTTCGTCCCCGGTCACCTGCCCGTCGTCGATGATCACCACGAGGTGCGGGCGGCCCGGTGTCGGCGGCGCCGACCGGCTGAACCGACCTCGCTCGAGAAGGTCTGTGGCCATGGAGTTCTCGAAGTCGGTGAGCGTCGGGTAAAGCATGCGCATCGGTCCCACGGCGTCGCGCAGCCCGGGGTGCCCCGCCTGCGGCAGCCACTTGGTCCAGTCCCACGCCTCGCCCGCCGGATCACCGGTGATGATGGCGATGCGCAGGTGGTCGGGACCGTGGAACGCGCACAGTTCCACCACCATCGCGCGCACCAGATCTCGCGTCTCCTGGCGTGCCCCTTCGATGTTGACCGCCGGGAATCCGCGCAACGAGATCGCCGTCGGTAACCGGTGCACCACCGAATGGGTTCGCACGAAACGACGTAACGCCACCATCGACACCGGCTCGAGATCCTCGAGCGGACCGGTCTCCGGTGGCATCAGGCGGGTCGCGAGGCCCTGCGATCCCACACCGACCCGCACGTGCGCGAAGTCGGGGTCCTGCGGCCGCCGTTCCCACATCCGCCTGCTGCCCACCACCCCGAGCAGTGCGGTGGGGTCGGGGTGAGACCAGGTGAGTGCAGCACGCTGCGCCTCCACGGTGTCGAGAACCTGGGTGCGCAACTGACCGAGATAGCGGAAGTAGTCCTTGCGCTCCTCGTTGAGCTCGGCCGCGCGTTTGCCGCCGCCACGACCGCCCGCGGCGAACATGCCCATCATCGACATGACCATCATCAGCGGGAACATCATGAACAGCGGGTTGCTCAGAATACTGCGCCCGCCGGTGGCGAACATCATCGCGATCATGCCGATCACCGCGACGATCATCACCACCGGCAGCAACTTCATCAGCATGCCGCCGGGCACCACACGCGGAACGTCGGGCGGAGGCGCGATGGCCAGCTCACCACCGGGAGTGCGGGGCGGGGTGATCCGCGCACGCCGCACGAATCCCTCCGTCGTGACTGCCAATGCTTCCCCCGAATCGGTGTTGACGCCTGCCCGGCCGGTTTCCACCGCCCGCCTCGGCAGCCTGTAGAAACCGCGCTTGGTCGGCGTCGTCGTGGTTCGCTATGTTAACTGCGAAACCGGCGGGGAGGTATCGAAGGTCATGACTTCTGTGGACACAGCGCCGGCGTCGGGCGTCGGTCCGGGGCGTGAACGGCGCCCCGCCCGCACGGACGTGGGGATCGAACCGGCGCTGGTACGCGTCTCGGTACTGGGCGGCAACACCCAGCTCGACGTGGGGCTGCCCGCCGCGATCCCGGTGGCGGCGCTGATCCCGGAACTGGTGGCGCAGATCGAATCCCGCTCACCGGTACGACGAGATCCCGACGATCCCGAATCCGATCCCGGCGCGAGCCCCGGTGGTCGTCCACATGACCGACAGCACCGTTGGACCCTGGCGCTCGTCGGTGGCGGTGACCCGATAGCACCCAACAGGTCGTTGAGCGAGTCCGGTATCCGCGACGGCGACCTCCTCATCCTGCAATCGGTACGCACCGGGGAAACCCCGATCCTGTTCGACGACGTCGTCGACGCCGTCGCCCAGCTGAATGAATCCGGATTCTCGGCGTGGTCGGCCACCGCCGCCCGTAACGCCGGTTATGTGGCCGCTCTCGCGGCGTCGCTGATCGCCGCGGTGAGTCTGGGGGCGGCCCGTATCGCGGGCACGGGCAGTTGGGTGGCCGCGCTGAGCGGTGTCGCCGCCGTGGGCTTCCTGGTGGCCGCGGTGATCGTCGCGCGACACTATCGCGACGCGCTCACCGCCACCGTGTTGTCGGCGGCGGCGATGCCGCTGGTCTTCGTCAGCGGGATGCTGATCCCACCCGGCGGATACGGCGCCGCCCATCTGGGTCTGGGTGCCGCGCTGGTGCTGCTGGCGGCGACGCTCTCCTACCGCGTCACCGCGGTGGGCCCGGTCACCCACAGCGCGCTGACGTCGGCGGCGTTGCTGGGTGCGCTGGCCTGTGTCGGCGCGATGGTGTGGGAGGGCAGGGTCCCCGAGGTGGCGGCCGTGACCGCCGCCGTGGGGCTCGCGGTGATCGGAATGGCGCCCCGCGCAACCATTTTGCTCGCCAAACTGCCGCTGCCCCCGGTACCCACCGCGGGTGCACCCATCGACCTCGACGCCGCACAGCCGGCACCCGCGATCGAGGGCATCGGCGCGATCGGCGCGATGGCACTGCCCAAGGCCGACGCGCTCGAACGCCGTTCCCGGCTGGCCAATGCGTATCTCACCGGGATCGTCGGCGGCGTCACCCTGATCACGGCCACCGCGGCCGTGCTGGCCGCCGACCCCCTGTCGGGTTTCGACGCCAAGCGGGTGGTCTACGCCGCCGTCATCGGCGCGGCGCTGTGTCTGCGCGGTCGCTCGCACAGCGATCTTGCCCAGGCGTCGACGCTGATCGCCGGCGGCACCGCCACCCTGCTCGCGGTGACGGTCGGCCTCGCCTTCGGTGCGCACAACTGGCCGGTCGTCGGGTTCGCGGTGGCCGTGGCGATCGCGATCGGCGCGTTCGTCCTCGGTGTCATCGCTCCGCAGAACGACTTCTCCCCCGTCATGCGCCGCTCCGCGGAGATCGTCGAGTACATCCTGCTCGCCCTCGTGGTGCCGCTGCTGTTGTGGGTTCTCGATCTCTACCAGATGGTCCGGGAGATCTGACGGTGCCCTCAGCCGCCTGTGCGGTCGGCGCGCGCACCGTGTCGGCGACCGTGGCCGTCGTGCTCTGCGTCGTCTCGGCCGCGATGCTGGGCGCGGCGCCCGCCGTGGCACTGGGTCCGCCGACGATCGACCCCGGGGCGCTGGTGCGTTCGGCGCCGGTGGCACCGCCCGGGCCCACCGAGCAACGGACCCTGTGCGCCACCACCGTTCCCGCCGTCGGCCAGTCATCGCCGAGCGCCGCGCAGGAGATGATGAACCTCCCCGAACTCTGGCGCATCAGTCGCGGTGGCGGCCAGCGGGTTGCGGTCATCGACACCGGCGTGACCCCCAATCCCCGGTTGCGCCGCGTGCAGGGCGGCGGTGATTACGTCTCCACCGGCGACGGACTCTCGGACTGCGACATGCACGGCACCCTCGTCGCCGGCCTGATCGCCGGTGCACCCAGTGCGAACGACGCCTTCGCCGGAGTGGCCCCGGACGCATCGATCATCTCGATCAGGCAGTCCAGCAACACCTTTCAGGCGAAGAACGACCGCAACGACGACGATCCCCGCGTCGGCGGCGGATACGGATCGGTGCGCACCCTGGCCAATGCGGTGGTCCGCGCCGTCGATCTGGGTGCCACGGTCATCAACATCTCCGAGGTGGCGTGTGCTCCCGCGGGCACCAAACTCAACGACCGCTCACTGGGCGCCGCGGTCCGCTACGCCTTCGACCGCAACGTGGTGGTCGTGGTGGCCGCGGGCAACCTCACCCGCAGTTCGGCGTGCGGCACCCAGAATCCGGCACCCCTGGGCGACGACCCGCTGGGTTGGAAATCCGTCTCCACGGTGGCCAGTCCCGCCTGGTTCTCCCCGTATGTGCTGACGGTGGGGTCGGTGGACGCGGGCAGCGGCGCGCCGAGCGATTTCAGCCTGCACGGCCCGTGGGTGAGTGTGGCCGCGCCGGGCACCGAGATCGTCAGCGTCGACGGTTCGGGGCGGCCGGTGTTCGCACAGCAGGATGCGCAAGGGCCGGTTCCGTTGCGCGGCACCAGTTTCTCCACCGCGTACGTGGCGGGCTTGGCGGCGCTGATCCGTGCATCGCAGAAGGATCTGACGGCGCGGCAGGTGATGGATCGGATCGTGCGGACCGCGCACGCTCCCGGCCCGGGGCACGACACGGCCATCGGGTACGGCGTGATCGATCCCGTCGCCGCGCTCACCGCGGAACTCGCGGCGTCGCCGGCTCCCGACGCCGACACCCCGCACCCGATCGCCGCGCCCGCGACGGCACCGGCGCCGGACCACACGGCACGCACGGTCGCACTGATCGGGGTGGGCGCGGCCGCGGTCGCGATCGTCGTCGTGCTCGCGGTGTCGTTACCGCACCGACGGGTCCGCACGCTCGACCCGGACGAGTACTGATCGCGCCGACTTCACGCACTACTGCCGTATTTTCGTGTCACCTGGCGACACGAAAATACGGCACAAGGGCGTTCGACGCCGCCGCAGAACCTAGTTCGCGGTGCGGGCCGGCCGCAGTTCGCGGGGCAGTGCGAAGGTGAGTGTCTCCTCGGCGGTGGTCACCTTCTCGACGGTCCCGAAGCCGTGTTCACCGAGCAGGTCGATGACGCCGCGGACCAGCACCTCGGGAACCGACGCACCGGAGGTCACGCCCACGGTGTCCACGTTCTCCAGCCAGGCGGGGTCGATCTCGCGCGCGTAGTCGACCAGGTGTGCCGCCGACGCGCCGTTCTGCAGCGCGACCTCCACGAGACGCACCGAATTCGACGAGTTCTTCGATCCCACCACGATCACCAGGTCGCAGCTCGGTGCCATCGCCTTCACCGCCACCTGACGGTTCTGCGTCGCGTAGCAGATGTCGTCGCTCGGCGGGTCGTTGAGCAGCGGGAACCGCTCACGCAGTCGCCGCACCGTCTCCATCGTCTCGTCCACCGACAGCGTGGTCTGACTCAGCCAGATCACCTTCGATTCGTCGCGCACCTCGACACGGTCGACGCTGTCGGGACCGTCGACGAGCTGGATGCGCTCAGGCGCCTCACCGGCGGTCCCCTCGACCTCCTCGTGGCCCTCGTGACCGATCAGGAGGATGTCGTAGTCGTCGCGGGCGAACCGCTTGGCCTCCTGATGCACCTTGGTGACCAGCGGGCAGGTGGCGTCGATGGTCTGCAGATTCCGTGCGGCCGCGGTGCGATGCACCTCCGGGGACACGCCGTGTGCGGAGAACACCACGATCGCGCCCTCGGGCACCTGATCGGTCTCGCCGACGAACACCGCGCCCCGTTCGGTGAGCGTCTCCACCACATGCCGGTTGTGGACGATCTCCTTGCGTACGTACACGGGGGCACCGTGCTTGTCGAGGGCGCGTTCGACGGTCTCGACCGCACGATCGACCCCGGCGCAGTAACCACGCGGTTCGGCGAGCAGGACACGTTTCGGAACGGACATGAGACCAAGCGTACGGGTTTGGTGACCTCCGGGTTGGTGCCCGCTGTGTCAGATGGCAGAGTGTGACCATGGTTCGCGCACCGTATCCGGCTCGCATCGCCGCAGGTCTACTCGTCGTGGCGATCGAGGAAACCCGCAAGCTGCCCACACTGCTGTTCACCCTTCCGATGACGGCGGTCAGCCAGACCCTGCAGGCGGGGATGAAGGCCCAGCAGGGCATCGCCGAACTCGCGATCAAGGGCGACGAGGCCATCGAGTTGCTCTTCGACCGGCCCGCCGAGCAGCCCGAATGGGCCCGTTTCGACGAGGACGAGGCCGACGAGATCGAGGCCCCCGCGCCGCCTGCGGAACCGAAACCCCGGGCAGCACCCGAACCGAAAGCGGCGCCCACACCGACAACCGCATCCACGGCGAAACCCGCAGCAAAGGCGAAACCCGCGGCAACGGCGAAACCCGCGGCAACGGCGAAGAAGGCCGCGGCCGACCCGGCACCCACCGCGCGCGCCGACGCCGGGCGGTTCGCGCTGTACAGTTCGGCCCCCGCCGAGCTCATCGAAGCCGATGCCGCCGCCCACAAGGGCGCCGCCCAGACGGACGAGAACTCCGTATCCGACGTCGACAAACCCGAGATCGTCGACTACATCGAATACGACTCGTTGACCCTCGCCCAGCTACGCGCCAAGCTGCGGTCGGTGGGCGTCGACGATCTCACCGCACTCGCCGACTACGAGAAGGCCACCCGGGACCGGGCACCGTTCCTCACCATGCTCGACAACAGGATCGTCGCGCAGAACAAGCGCCACACCCCCACGTGACAGGTCCCACCCCCGGCCGTGGCGAACACACGGCGTCGAGCAACTCCGCCGACAATCCGTGGCCGGTCCGCACCGTCAACCGCAAGATCGGCGACTGGGTGCACCGGCTCGGTCAGATCTGGGTGGAGGGCCAGGTGACCCAGATCTCGCCGCGGCGAGGCACGCGGCTGTCGTTTCTCACCCTGCGTGATCCCGCCGCCGACATCTCGATCACCGTCACCTGCAACCCGGACCTGCTGGCCCGCACCGAGGTGCCGCTCAGCGAAGGCAGCCACGTGGTGATGCTCGGCCGACCCGAGTTCTATCCCGGCCGGGGCACCATCTCGCTGCGGGTCACCGACATCCGGCCCATCGGCATCGGACAGCTGCTGCTGCGCATCGAACGGCTCCGGCAGCTGCTGGCCGCGGAGGGACTGTTCGACACGCGGCTCAAGAGACCGCTGCCCTTCCTGCCGCGTGCGGTGGGCCTCATCTCGGGCCGTGCCAGTGCCGCGCAGAAGGACGTGATGAGCGTGGCGGCCGGCCGCTGGTCGTCGGTGCGTTTCGAGGTGCGTGATGCCCCCGTGCAGGGGCCTACCGCGGTGGCGCGCATCCTCGCTCAGCTCGCCGACCTCGACGCCCATCCCGAGGTCGACGTGATCATCATCGCCCGCGGCGGGGGCAGCGTGGAGGACCTGCTCCCGTTTTCCGACGAGGCGCTGCTGCGCGCGGTCGACGCCTGCGTCACCCCGGTGATCAGCGCCATCGGCCACGAACCCGACACCCCGCTACTCGACCTGGTTGCCGACGTCCGCGCGGCAACTCCCACCGACGCGGCCAAACGGGTGGTCCCCGACGTGGCCGCCGAACTCGCCGGAGTCGCGCAGATGCGCGCCCGTGCCGCGCGCGCCCTGCGCAACTGGGTGTACCGCGAGGAGCATCGGCTGGCGGGGCTGCGCGATCGTCCGGTGCTGGCCGACCCATACTCGATGATCGACCGGCGTGCCGAACGCGTCGACCGGATGCGCGCCGACATCCGCCGTGACGTCACCCGGCTGCTCGACACCGAGGAACGCCGTCACGAACACCTGTCGGCCCGGCTCGCCACGCTGGGGCCCGCGCAGACCCTGGCCCGCGGGTACGCCGTGGTGCAGCGCGTCGATGGCCGTTCACCCGTGGTGGTGAGTACGGTAGCGGACTTGCCCGCGGGTGCCGAACTGCGTATCCGGGTGGCCGACGGCGCCGCGCCGGCCAGGGTCACCGACGAGAACACCCGGGACGAGAAGAGGAGTCAGTCGTGAGCGATCCGGCGAAAGGCAAGTCCGTCAAGGTGATACCGGTGACGGAGCTGGGTTACGAACAGGCCCGCGACGAACTCGTCGAGGTGGTCACCACGCTCGAACGCGGTGGCCTCGACCTCGACTCGTCCCTGGCCCTCTGGGAGCGCGGCGAGGCACTCGCCGACCGGTGCGAGGAGCATCTGACCGGCGCGCGCGAGCGGATCGAGGCGGCCCTGGCTCACGAGAACGGCGAGCCAGACGAAACCGGCGACGGCACAGACGAATTCGACGACGACGACGAAGACGATGACGACGAGAACGCAGACGACGAGGACTGATCCGGGCTTCGGAGCAGTCCTAGCAGGCCGGGCGGAACGAATCCGCCGACGCCCGTGTCCAGTCGTCCATCCACGATGACGGCGGGTCCACCAGAAGCTGGTCCACACACAGCCATTCGAAGATCTCGGCGTAGGAACGCTGCTCGGTGGACGACACCCGCTTGCGCAGCAGATGCGGATTGAGTTGTGCCGGATCGGTGATCCCCATCGAGGCCATGATCCGCATCGCCTGCGCCACGGTCGCGTGCTGGTAGCGGTACACCCGCTCGCTCTTGTCGTCGACGTCGAGTGCTCGTGCGCGGCGCGGGTCCTGGGTGGCCACGCCCACCGGACAGTGGTTGGTGTGGCAGCGCTGCGACTGGATGCAGCCGGTCGCCATCATCATCGAGCGGGCGGCGTTGGTGTAGTCGGCTCCCTGGATCAGCCGCTTGACGATGTCGTTGCCCGAAGCCACCTTGCCGCCGGCGCCCAGGCGTATCCGGTCGCGCAGCCCGGTACCCACGAGGGCGTTGTGCATGGTCATCAGGCCGTCGGTCAGGGGTAGCCCGATGTGGTCCTCGTATTCCAGCGGCGCCGCGGCGGTTCCGCCCTCGGCGCCGTCGATGATGATGAAGTCGGGTGTGATCTGTTCGCTGCGCATCGCCTTGCACATGGCCAGTACGTCGACGCGCGACCCGACGCACAGCTTGAACCCCACGGGTTTGCCCCCGGAGAGTTCCCGCAGGCGCCCCATGAATGCCATGAGTTCACGCGGCGTGGAGAACGCCGAATGTGCTGCGGGACTGACACATTTCTGTCCCACCGGCACACCGCGGTACTGCGCGATCTCCGGGGTCACCTTGGCTCCCGGGAGCACACCGCCGATCCCCGGTTTGGCTCCCTGGCTCAGTTTCACCGAGATGGCCTTGATCTCGTCGGTGGCCGCCTTGTCGGCGAACTGCACCGGGTCGAAATGCCCGTCGGCGGTGCGGGTTCCGAAGTAGCCCGATCCGATCTCCCAGATGAGGTCCGCCCCGCCCAGGTGATACGGGGTCAGTCCGCCCTCACCGGTGTCGTGGGCGAAACCACCCTTGCGGGCGCCGTTGTTCAACGCCCGGATCGCGTTCGCGGAGATCGCACCGAAACTCATCGCCGACACGTTGAGCAGCGCCATGTCGTACGGCTGGGTGCAGTCGGGTCCACCCACCCGCACCCGGTAGGGCTCGGCGGGCGGATCCACCGGCGCCGAGGAGTGCACCAGGTGCTCGTAGCCCTCGCGGTCGATGTCGCGTTCGGTGCCGAAGGCCAGTTCGGCGGCGGTGCCCTTGGCGCGTTCGTAGATCAGCGAGCGGGTGTCGCGATCGTACGGCCGGCCGTCGAAGTTGCGTTCGATGAAGTATTGCTGGATTTCCGGACGCAGCCCCTCCATCAGGAACCGCGCGTGCCCGAGCACCGGATAGTTCCGCAGGATCGAGTGGCGTCGCTGCACGAGGTCGTACACCCCGACCGCGGCGAGCAGGGTGAGCAGCACCGCGGGAATGATCCAACCCCACGGTCCCGCAACGGCGGCCACGATCGATGCGACGGCCAGCACCACGAGGGCGGCCACGGCGAGCACACGAGTCACGGTGGGACTGTACCCACCCGTGCGTCGCGGTTGGGCGTTTAGGCCAACCTAGCCCGTCCGGGACAGCGGTTGCTGGGCGAGCACGGATGCCGCCATCGTCTCCATGTCCGAATCGGGGCCTTTGGACATCACGGCGATCCGCACGTCACCGAGGTCGGTGATCCAGAATTTGTCGCCGTCGTAGGTGGAGTAGGTGACCCATTTGTGGCCACCGATCTGCCGGACACCGGTCCCCGACGACACGTCGTCGCCGCCGAGTTCGCCGACCAGGGCGTCCTCGCTCGCATCGGTCTGGGTGAGTTGCAGGTAGGCACCCGGTGCGGTGATCCACCCGACATTGCTCGACTGCTTGCCGGCGATCTCGCCGGTGCTGCCGGAGTTGGGTTTCCATCCCTGCGGGGTGGGTGGACGGCGGATCGGGAACGCCATCACGCGGGCGTCGGCGGCCAGACCGTTGTGCACGTCGTAGGCGGGGGTCCGGTCGTCGGATGCCGTTCCGGTGAGTCCCACCGAGCAGTTCTGCGACGCGATCGCCACCAGGGCGCACACCGCCAGCAGCGGGATCAGCGTCCAGATCATGTCCTTGCCGCCGATCATGATGCGCGGTTTGCTCGCCATGGCATCCGAGTATCCCAGACATCCGAATCGCGCCGTCACGGCCGGGCGGCAGCGCGTGGGCAGCGTCTCAACCTCGGGTGCGTGCACGGTCACTCGGTGTGACATGCGAAGATGAGGAGACTGAGCATCGCGCCGACGTCGAGGAGTCACCCGGACATGTCCCCTTCCATCAATCAGGCCCCCGATCGCAATCTGGCAATGGAATTGGTCCGCGTCACCGAGGCGGCGGCGCTGGCCGCCGGACGGTGGGTGGGTCGCGGTGAGAAGAAGAAGGGCGACGGCGCGGCCGTCGACGCGATGCGCGAACTGCTCTCCACGGTGTCGATGCGTGGGGTGGTGGTGATCGGCGAGGGCGAGAAGGACGAGGCCCCGATGCTCTACAACGGCGAGGAGGTCGGTGACGGCGACGGCCCCGACTGCGACGTCGCGGTGGACCCGATCGACGGCACCACGCTGATGGCCGAGGGCCGCCCCAACTCCATCGCGGTGATCGCGGTGAGCGAGCGCGGCACCATGTACGACCCGTCGGCGGTGTTCTACATGGACAAGATCGCGGTGGGCCCCGAGGCCAAGGGCGCGATCAACATCGAGGAATCCGTGGAGTGGAACGTGAACTCGGTGGCCAAGGCCAAGGGCATCGACGTGGGTGACCTGACCGTGGTGGTCCTCGACCGCCCCCGCCACGCCGACCTGATCGGCGAGATCCGGCAGGCGGGCGCCAAGATCCGGCTCATCTCCGACGGCGACGTGGCCGGTTCGATCGCCGCCGCAGGCGATTACAGCACCGTCGACATGCTGATGGGGGTGGGTGGCACCCCGGAGGGCATCATCACCGCCGTCGCGATGAAGTGCATGGGCGGCGAGATCCAGGGCAAGCTCTGGCCGCGCAACGAGGAGGAGCGCCGCAAGGCGATCGACGCGGGCCACGACCTGAACCGGGTGCTGGGCACCGACGACCTGGTGCGTGGCGAGAACTCGTTCTTCTGCGCCACCGGCGTGACCAACGGCGACATGCTGCGCGGGGTCACCTACCGGCCGACCGGCGCCACCACCCGATCGCTGGTGATGCGCTCCAAGTCGGGCACCATCCGGCGCGTCGAGTCGGTGCACAAGACCGCCAAACTGCGCGAGTACGCCCGCCTCGACCTCGGCTGAGCGTCCCCGGCCCCGCGAGGTCCTGAGTACTCTTCGCCTGTGCCCACCGCATCGGCTTCGTCGGATCGTCTCCTCGCGTTCACACTGCTCGCGGCAGCGGGATTCCTCGACGCGATCGCGTTCACGGTGCTCGGAGGCTCCTTCGTCGCGTTCATGTCGGGTAACACGACGATCCTGGGCCAATCGGTCGGCACCGGCCACTGGCATCCGGCGGCGCTGGCCGGCGCGCTCATCGCCTGCTTTTTCCTCGGCAACGTCCTGGGCAATGTGATCACCCGGTGGGGTGGGCCGCGGCGGCATCTGGTGCAGACGTCGACCACGGCGGCGTCGGCAGCACTCGGCAGCCTCGTGGCCACCACCGCATCACCCACCGCAGGCCTCATCCTGGTGGCGATCAGCGGCGGCATGATCAACACCACGCTCTCGCGGTCGTCCGACATCCACGTCGGATTGACCTATGTCACCGGCACATTGGTGAAAGCGGCGCAGCAACTGGTGTACGGCCTCAGGACCGACACCCCGTGGCAGTGGGTGGGCACACTGTTCGCGTGGCTCGTGTTCGCCGGTGGCGCAACCGCCGGCGGGATCGGCTACCGGACGCTCGGACTGTCGGCGATGTGGATCGCGGTCGCGGGCCTCGTCGTCGCGATCGCACTCCCCCGGCGCCCCGACTGAGCCGCCGGCCATCCAGCCGAACCACCGATCAGCCGAACCGCCGCATGCCGGTTCGCGGGCCACTTTCCGTCGACGCGGCGAGGTCGAGCACCTCGCCGAATCCCGCGACGATGCAATCGGCGAACAGGTCCGGCTCGGTGATCGATGCACCGTCGCAGTTGAGCCCCAGACACGCCGTGCCGTTGTGCGTGATCATCGTGGCCATCACCGCACATCCGGGCAGCGGGCCGAACGGGAAGAGCCGCTCCACCTTTGCCCCGGCCACGTAGGTCTCCCACGGGATGCCGGGCACGTTGCTGGCCTGCAGGTCGTTCTGACTGGTGGCGCCGCTGAACTGCCCGAGCAGACCACCGGGAACCCACGCCAGGAGCGGACCGAGGGCGTTGAAGATGTCGACGGCCGGTTCGGTCCGGGCGGCGCGCACCTGTTCGCGGATGGTCAGCACCCGTTCGAAGGGGTCGTCGATACCCATCGGTCCGGCGAGCCTGCCCACCGCGATCCGGTTGCCGCCCTCGGGATCCTCGGGACGACGCACCGAGATGGGGATGGCGACGGGGATGGCATCGACGGTGCTGCCGAGCTTTTCGTGATAGATGCGGAATCCGCCGATCAGGCCACCGAGGTACACGTCGTTGATCGACGCGCGGGTGGCGGTCGCGGCCGCCTTCAGCTCGGTGAAGGGAACCTCGAAGGCGAGGAACCGCCAGGACAGGCTCCGCGCGGCGAGCAACGGTGATCCGGGCGGGTTGACCATCCCCGCCACCCGCGGCACCGACCGCCCGTACCGCAGCACCTTGCTCAACGCGCGTTTGGGATCGGTCAGCGCCCACGCGCCCCGCAGCGCGGTTTCGACGCGGTAGGGCACGTGGGAGAGTTCCTCGCCGACCTGCCGGCGCAGTACTTCGAGGGCCGAGATGTTGGTGGGCGCGGGCACCGGCGGCTGCGGTTTGTCGGTCATCGGCTCGCGCGATCGCGAATGCAGTTGCGCGAGAGCCAGAATCGCGCCCAGTCCATCGGTGAGCGCGTGGTGGGCCTTGGCGAAGTAGGCGGCCTTGCCGTCGGCGAGACCCACGATGAGATAGCCCTCCCAGGGCGGGCGCGCCGGGTCGAGGGCGGTCATCGCGAGTTGTTCGCAGGTCGAGAGCAACTCGCGCATCGAGCCGTCCCCGGCCAGCCGGATCCGCCGGACGTGATAGTGCAGATCGAATTCGGGGTCCACCGACCAGCTCGGGGTGCCGGTCCGCAACGGTGATTCGATCACGCGCTGCCGGAAGCGCGGCGCCATGCGGCTGCCCCAGTCGTGGGCGGCGAGCAGGCGATCCCAGTCGGGTTCGCAGTCGTAGATCTCGAGCATTGAGATCGTGCCCCGCAACCGGCGGTCGGAGTCACCGCGCCACATCACGGTGTCGACCGGACTCATGTGGGGTTCGGTGCCCCACGACAGGGGCTGATCGTCGCTCATCGGGCCACCTCCACGGTCGCGGCCGACTCGGGGTCGGAGAGGGAGTGGTCCGGCCACTCGGCGAGCGTGGTGATGAACATCTGCCGGACCTCCTCGGCGTGCTCGCCGATGTCCTCGGTGCGCCACGCCGACGTGTCGACGGGCGGCAGCACCTGCACCTCGACGGTGCCCGGCGCCACGAGTTGCGCACCGCGCCACATCAATTCGCCCACATTGCGCAGGACCACCGGCACCACCGGCACGCCGGCCTGCATCGCGATGTGGAACGGTCCCTTCTTGAACGGCGCCACGCGCGGGGTGGGCGACCGGGTGCCCTCCGGAGCGACCACCAACGACATCCCCTCGTCGCGTAGCGCGCGCACCGCGGGCTCGAGCTGGTCGATGGCCTTGCCCGCGTCGGCCCGGTCGATGAACACCAGTCCTGCCGCGTCGAGGATCTGACCGAACACCGGTAGCTGCTGGATCTCACGTTTGGCCACCCCGGTGGCGCGGTGGCGCACCAGGTGGATCAGGACGGGCAGATCCAGCTTGGACTGGTGGTTGAACACGAAGACGCACGGACGGCTCTCGGTGAGGTTCTCCTCGCCGGCCACCACCTCGACCTCCACCCCGGCCAAGGTGAGCCCCACGTCGTTGCCTCCGGCGATACCGGTCTGCATCATCTCCACCGAATGACCCCGGCGCACGAGTCCACCGACGACACCCGCGGCCGCGCCGGTGAGGAAGGACCCGTACATCGCGCTGGTCCGCAGCACCATGCCCAACCTGTTGTGTGTGGGATTGCGCAGGTCAAGGATCGGCCAGCCACGTTCCTGCGCCTCACGGCGCAGGGTCCGCCCCGGCGAGACGGCGGTGGGGTGCCCCACACTCTCCAGGTAGGGGATGTCCTCGTTGCCGTCGCTGTAGGCGAAGGACGCGTCGAGGTCCATGTCGTAGCGGCGTGCCAGCGCCCGCACGGCGGCGGCCTTTCCGGGCCCCCACAGCGGCCGTCCCAGCACCTCACCGGTGACGACGCCGTCGATTACCTCGACGTCGGTGGCCAGCGCGTGGTCGGCGTCGATCTCGCGGGCGATGGGTTCGATCTGAAAGCGGGTGGCCGACGACGCCACCACGATGCGGTGACCCATCTGGCGGTGCGCCTGGAGGATCTGCCACATCTGCGGCCGGATCTTGGCGGCGGTTTCGCGCCGGAACAGATTGTCCCCCATGGCGATGAGCTCGTCGTAGGTCCGGCCGGCGAACGTCGGTTTGGTGGCTTCGAGGACTTCGGCATAGTCCTGTTCGGACTCCACGCCGCGCAGCCCGATCAGCATGAAGTCGGCGACCTCGCCCAGACCGAACTGCATGCTGCGGATCCGTTCACCGAAGATCGCTGTCGCCGAAAAGCCCTCGATCAGCGTGCCGTCGTAATCGAAGAACGCGCCGATCTGCTTGCCGCGCGGTGCCGAACGGATCTCGTCGAGGCGGTCCTGCAACGCGGTCATCACGCGGCCCGCAGGTGTTCGGCCTCGATCGTGGCGATGAGCGCGAGTCGCTCACGCATCTCCTCGACCTCGGCGAGCCAGAGTCTGCGTCCGGCCGCCACGTCGCCTCCGGCCGTGCCACCGGGTCCGCCGGAGTCGACGAGTCCGCGGTTGTCGGCCAGCCGGAACGCGGCATCGTAGAGTTCCTTCGACACCGAATCCTTGCTCCGCACAACACCTTGCATCGCCAGCTGGGTGCCGAGGCCGAGACAGTCGGCGATCAGTTGGTCCTTGTCGACGGCCGCGACGTCGGTGGCCACGAGGCGGCGCGCCACCACCAGTTGCGCGTCGAAGAACGGCTGCAGCGTCCGTCGTGCGAACAATGCGCCCGACGTGGCGCGGAAGGTCTCGTCGAGCCACGTGGCGGTCGGCGCCACTTCCCGCCACTCGGTGGAGACGAGGTCCATCTCGAGGCCGAGCCGATGCAGGAACTCCTGCTTGGTGGGGAAGAAGAACTCGAACTTCAGCAGGTCGCGGATACGCAGGCATTCCTCCTGCGATGCGAGCAGGGAGGCCTCGCGATCGGCATGCGGCTCCCGTTCCACCGCGGCAATCAGCGCGAGCTCGACGATCGCACGTCCGACGAAATGATGCAACGCCCCGTTGCGGTAGTAGGCGGCCACCGGCTCCCGGTTGAGTGCGATCGACCAGACCTCGTCCTCGCCGCCGCGGAAGTTGGTCAGAACCCCGGCGGCGGTGAGCTCCCGCAACGTGGACAGCAGGCCGAGGCCGCGGCACAACGCCGGGTCAGGACCGGGCAGCCCGCGCGCATCGACGTAGTGCAGTAACGGTGCGAGGATGTGCTCGATCTCGGAGGCGGTGTACGCCCGATTCCAGGCCCCGAGAAGAGCGAACCCGACCAGCGAGGTTGCCGAGATCGGCGTCGCGGCGTTGATCTCGTCCATCACCCGGAAGGCGATCTTCTCCAGCTTGGCCGGGTCGTCGGCGTTCTCGGCGATGGCCTCACGCAGCGAGAAGGGCTCACCGAAACGCACGCGCGCCTCTCCGGAGTACTTGCGTTGCGCCTTTGCGTACTTCAACAGCCACGTCATGTCCTCGGGCTTCTTCACGCCACCGGCGTTCTCGCGAGCGATCGCGGAGATCTCCTGGAGCTGGTCATACACGATCGAGGTCGGTACCACCATCATGTCGGGACCGTCGAGCTGTTCGACGGCGTCCACCACGTACCGGAGCAGGCCCAGCATCGGTGGCCGCAGCTTGCCGGTACGGCTGCGACCGCCCTCGATGTACCACTCGAGGTTGAATCTCTTCTCGACGATGAACGAGAGATACGACCGCATCGCGAACTTGTAGATGGGATCCTCACCGAACTTCCGACGAATGAAGATCATGCCCGCGCGACGAGCGACCGGTGCCACCGGCCACAGCGCCAGGTTGTTGCCGCCGAGTACGAGATTCGGCGGGAAGTCGTGGCCGCGCAACGCCTCTGCAAGCACCAGCGGATCGACGTACGAGCGGTGCGAGGGAAGGAAGATCAGACCGTGGGTCTTGTTGAGGCCGCGCAGCTTTCCGAGCGTGTCGAGATCGACGGCGATCGTCCACGTGCGTTGGTAGAGCTGCCGGAACACCGAGGAGAAGATGTCGTCCATCAGCCGGCTCTGGGTGGCGACGAACGTCGACATCTTGTCGATGGTCTCGTGCTTCACCGCGGTCACCGGCCGACCGAGTTCGGCGGCGAGCTTCTCCGCGCTCGCCCGGAACCGCGCCGACGAGCCGATTTGTTGAGCGACCAGTTTGGGCACCTTGTAGCGGTCGCCGATGAGCTGCCGTTCGGCGCGTTCGGCCGACAACGACGCCTGCAGACCGACGAACTCGGCAAAGTCCTCACCCTCGGCCGACGACTGATCGTGACGCTTCCGCAGCTCTTCGACGGTGGCCGCTTCTCCCGCCACCACCCGGACGCGGTCAGGTGCGCGCTTGCGGATCGACGCCTGCCGGAAGGCCGGAGGACGTCGCGGATTGGACAGCGCGAGCACATCGGCAACCGACACCCGCCGCTCCCCCTTGCGCACCGGCGGAAGCCAGACCACCCGCGCAGGAATGAGGACGGTGTCGGGGTCGAGACGGTTCGGGTCGATCTCGTCGACGGTCTCCATCACGGCGTGTGGATGTCTGGCCGCCACCCAGTCGGCCACCACCTCCCGTTCGCAGTCGGTACGGACCTCGGCAAGCACGATCTCCTCCATAGCTGACTCCTCCCACCGGGCCCTTCACCAACCCGCATCGGATCACTTACTACACGCCATTGTGATTCATCGCACACTATCGCCTCAATGCTCCCCGCCGCACCGCGGGACCCTGCGCGGACCCCTCGCTCCGCCGGGCCCGCATCCGCGACGTTGGAGTAGCCGGGACGTTGGAGTAGCCGGGACGTTGGAGTAGCCGGGACAGCGGGTTCGCCGGCCGCCGCCGGATAACGCGTAATCGACTACGCGCGCCCACCCGTCACCCGCGCCGCAGTCTCGATGGGACACCACAACCGACGCGAACGGCGAGAGACACCGATGGCAGAGCACACGGAGACCGCGACCGGGCACATGGATTCCTCGACGGGGCACATCGAGGCCACCCTGGGCCGCCGGGCCAAGGTGATCGAGTGGCTGCGTCGCTACCTGCCATTGGAGATCAGCGGCTGGGTCGGCGAGTTGGGGGCGGCGTGGGTCGCGTACGCGTCCACCGGGTCGCTGGTGGTCGCCGCCGTCGCCGCCACCGTGGGCTCGTCGGTCGGGTACTACCTACCCGCATACGTGAACGCAGTGCGCTGGACGTGGCCCACGCTGGCCGGCCGGACGATGTGGACGCGGGTCGCGCTGGTCAACGTCATCGCCCTGCGCAGCCTGGCCGTCGAATTCGGCATCGGTGAGGTCATCGACAGCGTCGTGGTCCGCCCCGGCCTCTACTACCTCGGTCCGATCCTGCTCCAGAACACAGTGGCCGGATGGGTCGTCGGCGGATTCATCGCCGACGCGACGTTCTACGTCTGCACGATCTTCAGTTACGAGCGGTTCGGACGCTGGCTCGCACACCCGCTGGCCAAGCGTGACGAGAACGCCGAGCAGACCGCTGCGGCGACCGATCCGTCGTCGGCAACCGACCCGCAGGCCGAGGATCTGGTGGCGTGATGACCACCACGTCGGCGCCGGTCCACGACAGCACAGCCGGGTTGTCGGCGGCTCACACACGCATCCTGGACTTCCTGGAAACCGAACGGCCACCCACGCCGTGCCTGGTGGTCGACCTCGACACCGTGCGTCGACGGTTCCGGGCGATGCGTGCCGCGTTCCCCACCGCCACACCCTTCTACGCGGTGAAAGCGAACCCGGCGATCGAGGTGATCGATCTGCTGGTGGCCGAAGGGTCGGCGTTCGACGCGGCCGGCGTCGCGGAGATCGACCGGTGCCTGAGCCGGGGCGCGGCACCGGAGACCATCTCCTACGGCAACCCCATCAAGAAGCCGCGCGACATCGCCCACGCCTACCGCCGAGGCGTCCGGACGTTCGTCTCCGACAGCGCCGAGGACATCCGGTCGATCGCCGACCACGCCCCGGGCAGTGCGGTGCTCGTGCGCATCCGCACCGATCCCGGGCGCTCGGCCATGCCGTTCGGCCGCAAATTCGGGTGCTCCCCGGACCTGGCTGCCGACCTGTTGCGGCTCGCCCACCGCCTCGGTCTCCAGGCGCGAGGAGTCGCATTCCACACCGGATCACAACAACTCGATCCCGACGCCTGGAACGCACCGATCGGTCACGCGGCATCGGCATTCACCCGATTGCGCACCGAGGGAATCGAATTGACGACGCTGAACCTCGGGGGCGGCTTCCCCGCGCACTACCGCGAACAGCCCGCACCGTTGTCGACGTTCGGGCGGTCGATCGGGGCTACCGTGACGGCGCACTTCGGCTCGCACGTGCCGGAGCTGATGATCGAGCCGGGACGGTCGATCGTGGCCGACGCGGGACTCATCCGATCCGAGGTGGTCCTGGTGACCCGTCGCGATCGTGCCGGCGGCCGTCGCTGGGTCTACCTCGACATCGGGCGGTACAGCGGACTGGCCGAGACCGAGGGTGAGGCCGTCGCCTACCGGCTGCGGACCGGCGCCGACCACGGCCCAAACGGCCCGGTGGTGATCGCCGGACCCACCTGCGACGGCGAGGACGTGATCTACCAGCACACCCCGTATCGACTGCCGTTGGCGCTCGCCGCGGGCGACCACGTCGACCTGCTGTGTACGGGCGCCTACACATCGAGCTATTCGTCGGTCGAGTTCAACGGATTCGCGCCGCTACCCACCTACTGCCTCTGAGATACGACCTGCCTCTGAGATGTGAAGGGAGAACACCGATGACCGAGATCGCCTGTCACCCGATCGACCGCGCTGCGGGCCCGCGCGGTCCGCCGGGACGTGATCCGCCGCGGAGAGACCGACGCGCCCGGACCGGAGCGGGCGGTGATCGCATGAACGGCCGCTCGGTACCGGAGCCCGTGGCCCCGGGCATGACCCGGCACTGGGCCATCGGCGACGTGCTGGTGGACACCCGGACGGCATACCAGCACCTGCTGATCGCCCGGACCGCCCAGGGGATCTCGTTGTTCTGTGACGACGACCGGCAGAGCACGGAGTTCAGCCAGCTGACCTATCACGAGGCACTGATGGTGCCGGCATTTCTGCTGCCGACCGTGTGGAGCGGGTGCTCATCGACGGGTCCAGGGAGAGTGTGGCCTCTCAGATGGCGGTCGAGACCGGCGCCACAGTCGTCGACCACGTCGACATCGACGAGCAGGCCGTACGTGTGTGCGCGCAGTACCTGCCCTACGGGTACTCGCCCGGGGAACTCGCCGCCACGGAAACCGGCGACGGCCCGATCCGCATGCATTTCGTCGACGGCTTCTCGCACATCGCCACCACCGCCGAACGCTACGACGTGGTGGTGGTCGATCTACCCGACGAACGCGACGAGGCCGCGCAACACAACCGTCTGTACGAGACGGAGTTCCTGCGCCTGTGCCGGGCGCTGCTGCGCCCCGGTGGCGTATTCGTCTCCCAGGCCGGATGTCAGACGCTGTGGCGCAACACCACCCTGATCCGGATGTGGCAGCGCTTCCACACGGTGTTCGACTCGGTGACCTACTACGGCTCCGACGAGCACGAGTGGGCCTACCTCTTCGGTCGCGTCGATCCGGTGGACGATCCGGCGGCGCTGATGTGCGCCAGGCTCGCAGCATGCGGCTACCGCCCGCGCACCATCGATGCACTCGCACTGATGGGCAACGGTGTTGCGCCGATCAGTGTGCGCCGCGCCCCGTTGGCGGTCGAGGCCTGAACTCCCAACTCCCCTTGCGCAGCGCGCTGACCGGCCGCGATAGGATTCAAGGGTGAGCGCAACAGCCCCCGCGCCGGAGTTCCGCTATGCCGAATTGCTGCCCTCCGGCGCCGACGAGACCCCCTACCGACTGATCACCACCGAGGGGGTGTCGACGTTCGAGGTCGACGGCCACCGCTTCCTCCGGGTGGCCCCCGAGGCGCTGCAGCGGCTGACCGCCGAGGCCATGCACGACATCGCCCACTACCTGCGCCCGGCGCATCTCGCGCAGCTCCGCAAGATCATCGACGATCCCGAGTCGTCGGGCAACGATCGTTTCGTGGCGCTCGACCTGCTCAAGAACGTCAACATCTCGGCGGGTGGCGTGCTGCCGATGTGCCAGGACACCGGCACCGCGATCGTGATGGGCAAGAAGTCCGAGGGCGTCCTGACCGGCGTCGACGACGGCGAATGGATTTCCCGGGGGGTGTACGACGCCTACACGAAACTCAACCTCCGGTACTCGCAGCTGGCCCCGCTGACCACCTACGACGAACGCAACACCGGTACCAATCTGCCTGCGCAGGTGGAGATCTACGCCACCGAGCAGGGCCCCAAGGGGCCCGAGTACAAGTTCCTGTTCATGGCCAAGGGCGGTGGGTCGGCGAACAAGTCGTTCCTGTTCCAGGAGACCAAGGCCATCCTGAACCCCGACCGTCTGCTCACCTTCCTCGACGAGAAGATCCGGTCGCTGGGCACCGCCGCGTGTCCGCCCTATCACCTGGCGGTGGTGATCGGCGGCACGTCGGCCGAGTTCGCGCTCAAGACGGCGAAATACGCGTCGGCGCACTACCTGGACACGCTGCCGACGGAGGGATCGATGTCCGCGCACGGTTTCCGCGACCTCGAACTCGAACAGAAGGTGTTCGAGCTCACCCAGTCCTTCGGGATCGGAGCGCAGTTCGGCGGCAAGTACTTCTGCCACGACGTGCGGGTGGTGCGCCTGCCGCGTCACGGCGCGTCGTGCCCGGTGGCGATCGCGGTGTCGTGCTCGGCCGACCGCCAGGCCCTGGCCAAGATCACCGCCGACGGGGTGTTCCTCGAACAGCTCGAAACCGATCCCGCGCACTACATGCCCGACGCGGGGGTCTCCGAGCACATCGAGGGTGGCGCGGTGGTCGAGATCGACCTGAACCGGCCGATGCCCGAGATCCTCGCCGAACTGTCGAAACACCCGGTCAAGACGCGGCTCTCGTTGACCGGCCCGCTGGTGGTGGCCCGCGACATCGCGCACGCGAAGATCAAGGAGCGGCTCGACGCGGGCGAACCCATGCCCGACTATCTGCGCGACCATCCCGTCTACTACGCCGGTCCGGCCAAGACGCCCGAGGGCATGGCGTCGGGTTCGTTCGGTCCCACCACGGCCGGGCGCATGGACTCCTACGTCGACCAGTTCCAGGCCGCCGGCGGGTCGATGGTGATGCTGGCCAAGGGAAATCGCTCGACGAAGGTCACCGACGCCTGTCACCGTCACGGCGGCTTCTACCTCGGTTCCATCGGCGGGCCGGCCGCCCGCCTCGCGCTCGACTGCATCAAGAGCCAGGAGGTCATCGAGTACCCCGAACTCGGCATGGAGGCGGTGTGGAAGATCGAGGTCGAGGACTTCCCGGCGTTCATCGTCGTCGACGACAAGGGCAACGACTTCTTCACCGACCCCGGCGGCGCCGTGACCGTCCCGCTCGGTGTCCGCGTCCGGTCCTGACCGCAGGGCTTGTGCCGTAGATCGGTGTCGCCTGGTGACTCGGATCTACGGCACAGGCGGGCACGAGGGACACCGGGAGGCCGATCCGGTCCACCCGTGCGATCGGAGTACCTGCCCGACCTGGTGTGCGGTCGCACATGCACGGCCGAACACCTGTCCCCAGCCCAGTCGCAGCGTCTGGCGCGCGGCACCGACCGCGGCGTCGAGGTCGCGCTGCAGATCACGGTCGCGCTCTCGGGGTCCGTCGTGCCCCGCGCGTCCGTCGAGTTCGACGACCACTCCCCATTCCGGATAGTCGACGTCTCGAAAACCGCGGCGGCCGACGGTGGTCGGCGCCTGTCGTCGGGGCGACGGAAGACCATGTGCGCGTTCGATTCTGCGGAGATACCCGTGCTCGAGCACCGAACACGTCCCGTCCCGAACGTCGTGGAGCACGTTCACGATCAGATCGCGACGGCGCATGCGTGGTCGACGCCGCGTTGCCTCGATCAGCCTGGTGGCCGTCGTTGTTCGCGCGTTGACGGCCTCGGTCAGATGGCCGACGACGTCGAGTTCGGATGACGCGGCGTCGGCGAGGTCGAGTACTGCTTCCTCGACGCGTACGCGGGGCGGGTCGGTGTGCCACAACACCCTGTCGTCGAGCCGGGACGCGTAGTGGACCACGACCCCCGGTCGTCGCGTGATCCGGCGCGACCGGTCGACCACGATGTGAATGACGCCCGCGGCTCGTTCGTCCAGGGTTGCCGGCGCGGATCCGTGTGCCGGCCCAGATCCGGGAATCAGGGCCGACGAGTGACTCAAGGCCGCGGGGTATGCGTCGAGTACTGCAGCCCAGGCGCGCTGCCGCCACGTCAACGGCCCTGTGTGGTTGACGTAGACCCCGGGGTAGACGGTGGCCCATTCGCGTCGGCGCACCATGCGCCGGATGTCTGCCGCCGAGAAACCTCCCGCCATCGCCTGGCCGCGGGTGATCACACCATGCTGCGTGCGCAGCAGATCGTCGACGTGTGACAGTGCGGTCCGCAGGGGCGAGGTCATGCCCGACAGTGTCGCCCGCTTTCCCTCCGTGATCGGCCCGCCGACAAGCTTGTGGACAACTTCGTCGTCCGCGAGTGCTTGTGCCGTACCTTCGTGCCGCCTGGTGACTCGGAAGTACGGCAGATCGCCGGCCGAGTAGCGTTGCGTGAGGACACCCTGACTTCATCGATGAGCCGGAGGATTGGCACGCCATGACCGAACAGCAGTACCGCATCGAGCACGACACGATGGGCGAGGTCAAGGTTCCCGTCGACGCGCTGTGGCGCGCACAGACCCAGCGCGCGGTCGAGAACTTCCCGATCAGCCACCGTCCCCTCGAACGCACCCAGATCCGCGCCATGGGACTGCTCAAGGCGGCATGCGCACGGGTCAACGAAGACCTCGGCCTACTCGACCCGGCCAAGGCCGACGCGATCGTCGCCGCGGCCACCGAGATCGCCGACGGCCGCCACGACGACCAGTTCCCCATCGACGTGTTCCAGACCGGCTCGGGCACCAGCTCCAACATGAACACCAACGAGGTGATCGCCTCGATCGCCGCGGCCAACGGCGTCACCGTGCATCCCAACGACGACGTCAACATGTCGCAGTCGTCCAACGACACGTTCCCCACCGCCACCCACGTCGCGGCCACCGAGGCCGTGGTCACCGATCTGATCCCCGCGCTCGACCATCTC
The DNA here is from genome assembly GCF_053588575.1 of Gordonia sp. NPDC003429. Lineage (NCBI taxonomy): Bacteria > Bacillati > Actinomycetota > Actinomycetes > Mycobacteriales > Gordoniaceae > Gordonia > Gordonia sp. NPDC003429. The sequence goes on along the minus strand of NZ_JBSFQF010000001.1, from coordinate 509,647 downwards.
CGGCTCGCACTGCTCGCCAAGGCCGAGGAGTGGCGCGACGTGGTCAAGAGCGGCCGCACCCACCTGATGGACGCCGTGCCGGTGTCCCTCGGGCAGGAGTTCAGCGGGTACACCCGTCAGGTGGAGGCCGGCATCGAGCGGTTGTTCGCCGCGCTGCCCCGCGTCGGCGAGGTCCCGATCGGCGGCACCGCGGTGGGTACCGGACTCAACGCCCCCGACCACTTCGGCAGCAAGGTGGTCGCCGAGCTCGTCAGGCTGACCGATGTGGACGCGATCACGTTGGCCACCAACAACTTCGAGGCCCAGGCCGCCCGCGACGGCCTGGTGGAACTGTCCGGAGTGCTCAAGACCATCGCCGTCTCGCTGACCAAGATCGCCAACGACGTCCGCTGGATGGGTTCGGGACCGCTCACCGGCCTCGCCGAGATCCACCTGCCCGACCTGCAGCCGGGCAGTTCGATCATGCCCGGCAAGGTCAATCCCGTTCTGCCCGAAGCCGTCACACAGGTGGCCGCACAGGTCATCGGCAACGACGCGGCGGTCACCTGGGGCGGGGGCAACGGCGCGTTCGAGCTGAACGTGTACATCCCGATGATGGCGCGCAACGTGCTCGAATCGCTCAAGCTGCTCGCCAACGTGTCGCGACTGTTCGCCGACCGCTGTATCTCCGGGCTGCAAGCGAACACCGAACGGTTGCGCACCCTCGCGGAGAGTTCACCGTCGATCGTCACACCCCTCAACAGCGCCATCGGCTACGAGGAGGCGGCCGCCGTCGCGAAGCAGGCCCTCAAGGAACACAAGACGATTCGGCAGACCGTCCTCGACCGTGGGCTGGTGCCGGACAAGCTGAGCGAGGCGGAACTCGATTCCCGGCTCGACGTGCTCAAGATGGCCAACCTCGACCACAAGCGCTGAGCCGTTTAACCACTGTGCCGTATTTCGGTGTCACCTGGTGACACCGAAATACGGCACAGACTCATGAGCGGTCGCTATTTGGTTCCGAGCAGCCCCGGCAGCAGGTTGACCAGCTGGGTGAGCAGATCGGTCAGCGCTCCGCCCCCGAGGATGTCCGACACTCCCGGGACCGACGGCGCCGGCGAGGCACCCCCGGGCGGAGGGGTGGTGGTCGGCGGTGTGGTGGTCGGCGGCGTGGTGGTCGAGGGCCCGCTGCCGGTCGGGGCCGACGCGTTGACGCCGATGGTGATCTTCGGGTGCTTGGCCGGATCGAGCCACGTCAGCACCTTGCGCATGTCTTCCCGGTCGATCGCCACACAGCCCTGGGTGGGCTCGTTGTTGGTCACGTGCAAGAACATCGCCGACGCCTTGCCCGGCACCCGCTGCGGGTTGTGTGCGATGTTGACCGCGTAGTCGTACACCGGACCCGAGTCGTACAGGTTCTCGCTGTCGCCGCCGGGGCTCTTCGCCTGTCGCACATGCGTGTTGTAGGTCGGGGACTTCATGTTCGAGTCCCACCAATCCTCCCGGGTCGCCTGGAAGTACGGCATCTTGGTGCCCGGATTGGCCTGTCGCCCGAACGCCTGGTCGAGAGCGAAGGTGCCCTCCGGGGTGCGGGGCACGTTGTCCTTGGGTTCGCCCATCCCCTGCGCACCCAGGAATGCCTTGGTCGGCCCGATCGCCGTCTTCCACGTGTTGTCGGTGCCGCGCTCGAACGCAGTGAGCGTCGCGGTGGTGTCGGAGGCCTTGGGAGCGGTGACCACGATCAGCTGACTGCTGTCGCCCGCGGTGCCCCCCGGCTCCGACGACCCGGTGCCGGCCAGCTTGTTCAGGATCTCGTCGAGCTGCGGAATGCCGGTCTGCGGCACGCCCGACACGCTCGGCGTGACCGGTGTGGTGGGCGTGGTGGTCGTTCCCGGCGCGGCGAGCGCCTGGCCGGTACCCGCCGCGATCGCAGCCATCACCGCGAGCACCACTAGTACCAACAGTCTCATTCGCCTCATCAGTAACTTCTGCACCACACCAGTGTGACAAAAGGCAAGAGTGCGTAAGTCTCGGCATGGTCACGGTGCGGTACTGATCCCATGACGTGCCCATTGAACTTGAACTCAGTCTCAACTAATCTCTCTCTGCAGCACGTGATGTACAGCACAACCGTCGGCGGGTGTGATGTCCGGCAACAGCGCGAAGGGAACGCAGTGAGCATCGTCAACACAGTCACAGGTCCGGTCGACTCGGCAGCCCTGGGCAACGTCCTGGTCCACGAACACGTTTTCGTCCTCGGCGAGGAGTACCGGGAGAACTACCAATACGACTGGGACGAGGATCAGAAGATCGCCGAAGCGGTGCGCGACCTGACCGAACTCAAGTCGCTGGGCATCGACACCATCCTCGATCCGACGGTCCTCGGCCTGGGCCGTTACATCCCCCGTATCCAGCGCATCGCCGAGCAGATCGACCTCAACCTGATCGTCGCCACCGGCCTCTACACCTACAACGACATTCCCTTCCAGTTCCACTACACCGGTCCGGGACTGCTCTTCGACGTCGACGAGCCGCTCGTCACCTACTTCGTGCGCGACCTCACCAAGGGCATCGCCGACACCGGCGTGCAGGCGGCGTTCCTCAAGTGCGCCATCGAGGAACCGGGCCTCACCCCCGGCGTGGAGCGCGTGATGCGCGCCGTCGGACAGGCCCACGTGCAGACCGGGGCACCGATCACGGTGCACACCAACCCGCACACCGGATCGGGTCTCGTCGCCCAGCGGGTGCTCGACGAGGAGGGCGTGGACCTCTCCAAGGTCGTCATCGGGCACTCGGGTGACTCGACCGACCTCGACTATCTGATGAAGATCGCCGACGCCGGGTCGATCCTGGGCATGGACCGCTTCGGCCTCGACGTACTGCTGCCCTTCGAGGACCGCATCAACACCGTCGTGGAACTCGCCAAGAGGGGCTACGCCGACCGGATGGCACTGGCCCACGACGCCTCCTGCTTCATCGACTGGTTCGATCCCGAGGCCAAGAAGCAGGCCGTCCCGAAGTGGAACTACCGCCACATCAGCGAGGACGTGCTGCCCGCGCTGCGCGAACGGGGCGTCAGCGACGCCGACATCACCACCATGCTCGTCGACGTCCCCCGCCGCTACTTCGAATGACAGGGCAACTTCGAATGACAGTGCCACGTCGCATCACGGGGCCACGTCGCATCACAGGGCCACGTCGCATCACAGGGCGCGCCCCGATCACCCCGACCGAGAAGGACATCGAGCCATGAGCAGTGTTGTCGCAGACCTGTGGCGCATCGCCGCACACACGCCGGAGCGGATCGCCATCCGCGACGGCGCCGACGTACTCGACTACGGCCAGTTGCGCACGCATATCGCGCGGGCCGCAGCCCGCTACCGCGATCCCGACCACCAGGGCCATAGCGTGCAACCGGGTGATCGCGTCCTGCTGATCGCACCGTCGGTACCCGATTTCGCGATCACCTACTATGCGCTGCACACGGTCGGCGCCACCGTGGTCACCATGAACGTGATGTCCACCCCGTCCGAGATCCGTTATGTGGTCGACGATTCGGAGGCGTCGCTGATCGTCGCGTGGCACGGGTGCGCGGAGCATGCGCGCACCGTGGCCGAGGAGAAAGGACTCGGCTTCGTCGAGGTGACGCCCGCCGACCGCGACCTTCGAAACGAGCCCGTCGCGGAGTACGTCGAACGTTCCGACGACGACGACGCGGTGTTGCTCTACACCTCGGGAACCACCGGCCGGCCGAAGGGCGCCGAACTCACCGTCGCGAACATCAACGCGGTGCCCATCACCTTCCGCCAGTCCCTGCAGATGACCGCCGACGACCGGTGGGCCACCGCGTTGCCGCTGTTCCACGTGTTCGGTCAGGCGGTGGTGATGCACACCGCGCTGTCGAGCGGATGCAGCCTCTCGCTGCTCTCCCCGTTCTCCCCCACCGTGTTCATGGATCGTCTGCGCGACGAGCACATCACGATCGCCTGCGGTGTGCCGACCATGTGGAACGCCATGTTGCTCGCCGGAGAGGGTTACGCGCCAGGCGATTTCGTCGATCTCCGGCTCGCCTGTTCGGGCGGCGCCTCGATGCCCGGCGAGGTGATCCGTGCCTTCGCCGACAAGTTCGGGTGCGCGATACTCGAGGGATACGGACTCACCGAGACCGCGGGCACCGCCACCTTCCGGGACCTCGCGAGTCCACCGAAGGTGGGCACCGTGGGTCCCGCCCTGCCCGGTTTCACCATCGAGGTGCGCGATCCCGACGGACACGTCGTGCCGGCCGACACCGTCGGCGAGATCTTCATCTCCGGTCCCACCGTGATGAAGGGTTACTGGCACCGCCCCGACGCCACCGCGGCCGAACTGCGCGACGGCTGGCTCAAGACCGGGGATCTCGGCTCGATGGACGCCGACGGTGATGTCCGGATCGTCGACCGCGCAAAGGATCTCATCATCCGCGGCGGATACAACGTGTACCCCCGCGAAGTGGAGGAGGTGCTCTACGAGCATCCCGACATCGTGGAGGTGGCCGTCGTGGGCATCCCCGACGACCACTACGGCGAGGAGATCGCCGCCGTGATCACGCCACGACCGGGAAGCCACCTCGACGTCGACGAATTGCGCAGCTGGGCAAAGGAACACCTCAGCGCCTACAAGGTGCCGCGCGTGTTCCAGTTCGTCGAAGCGCTACCGAAGGGCGCCACCGGCAAGATCCTCAAGCGGGCCATCGACCGGGAAGGGCTCACGGCCACTGCATGAACCCGCTCACCGCGCCGGGTGCACCTCATTCGGCGCGGTCTGCCGGGTAGACCGCGATCTCGATGAGGTTTCCGTCTGGATCGAGGCAATAGTGCGAGACGATGGAACCGAGCGCACCCGTTCGTGTCACCGGCCCCTCGGTGATCTCGACTCCGCAACGCTGCAGGTGATCACCGACCTCCGTCGCCGTCGCCGACGCGATGACGAAACACAGATCCTCCGACCCGGAGGCCACCACCCGCGCGCTCACCCATCCCGGATCGTCACCCTCGCGGGAAGCCGGTCGCAGGTTGATCTTCTGCTCCCCGAAGCGTAGGGCTGTCCGCATCTCGGCACCGAATCGTTCCACGCGCATCCCCAGAACCCTTTGGTACCAGCGGGCAGTGACGTCGATGTCACGGCAGTTCAGCACCAGGTGATCGAGGCGCGCCACACTCAGGGACATGATCGCGATGCTACGCCCGACGCGTCGGCCCGAGCCCGAGTGCGTTGACCCACAGACGAGTTGCGGTGAACACCATCGCGTCGATATCGACGTCGTCGTCCGGATCGGCGTCGGGGTCGCCGACCACGAATGCCTGGAATGCCATGCGCGACACCATGCCCGAGAGCGCTCCCGCGGCGGCGATGGGGTCGAGTTCGGGGTCGGCGAGACCCCGGTCCTGCAACTCCTGGATGTGGCGGGCGTTGCGTTCGACGAACACCATGCTGCGTCGGCGCCGCTTCTCGCGGAACTCCGGCATCGTCGACGACACCTGATCGAGCACCAGCCGAAGGCCGGCGTTTCGCCGATATGCCTCGAAATAGGCACGATTGGCGGCGGCGAGGACGGCCGTCGGGTCGTCGTCGGAATCGGATTCGACGTGCGGCAGGCCCGGATGGAGCATGTCCTGATGGGCCTGGGCGAGTACCGCGTCGAGGATCTCCTCCTTGCTGTCGAAGTAGGTGTAGAACGATCCCGTCGAACAGTTCGCCTCGGCGGTGATGTCGGTGAGCCGGGAATCGGCGAAGCCGTCGCGTTCGAAGATGCGGCGGGCCGCGTCGACCAGCGCGGTGCGGGTCCGCTCGCCGCGGGCCGTGAGCGGTTTGCGGTCGACGGCATCGGGTACCAGCGCCGGGACCGCGAGTGCGCTGTCGGGCAGCGGCTGCGTGCTCACACCAATCCCGCCGAGTCGGCCACCGCTGTGGCCTTGGCGACGAAACGATCCACCACCGCGTCGGTCGGCACACCGCTCGCCGCCCGGTTGGTGGCGTCGTCGCGCACCCGGCGCAACACGCCTTCGGCGATGATCGCCACCTTCCAGAGTCCCAGCGCGTGCCAGTATTTGAGCGCTTGCGGGTCGCGTCCGGTGATCCGCAGATAGTCGTCGCGCACGTCGGCGGGGGTGGGAAAACCGGGCATGGTCTCCACCGAGAAGCGGCCGGGGATCTCCTCCCCGGGTTCGGGCCAGTACGCCAGGGTGCTGCCGATGTCGGCCAGCGGATCGCCGAGTGTCGACAGCTCCCAGTCCAGCGCCGCGCGCACCTCCCCGCTCGCCGGATCCACCATCACGTTCCGGATGTGGAAATCGCCGTGCACCAGCGACATCTCGCGCTGCTCGGGGATATTGTCGGCGAGGCGGCGGGTCAGCGCGTCGAGTTCGGGGATCTCCCGGGTCTTCGACTGTTCCCACTGCGCACTCCACCGTTTGAGCTGTCGCTGCGCGTACGGCTTGTGACTGGCCAGATCGATCAGACCGGTCGCCTCGAGGTCGACGGCATGAATGTGCGCGAGGGTCTGCATCATCGACGTGCCCACCGCGCGCCGCACGTCCATCGGCATGGCCTCGGCGGTCTCCCGCTTGTCCAGGGCCACCCCGTCGACGAACTCCATCACCACCAGCGGGACCGGCGCCACCGACTCGTCGGTGCACACACCGAACACCGTGGGCACCGGAACGTCGGTGGGCGCCAGCGCCGACAGGATCCGCGCCTCCCGCACCACGTCGTGGGCCGAGGCGAGCCGGTGACCGACGGGTGGTCGACGCAGCACGTACCGGTGGCCCGACGCGTCGCGCAGCAGATACGTCAGATTCGACTGTCCGGCACCGACGCGGACGCACCCGAACTCGTCGTCGATGTCGATTTCGTTGGTGCGCAACCACTCCCGAAGTGCTGTGGTGTCCACTTCGGGAATCGAGGTACCCTGCGCCGTCGTGCTCACCACCGAGACACCAGCGCCTGATCGGACACGCCTGCCACGGTCTCCGGGGCGGGCTTACCGTGCCGGTAGGGTCGCAGTTCGCGTCGGGCGATGGCCCGCTTGTGCACCTCGTCGGGGCCGTCGGCCAGTCGCAGGGTGCGAATGTGGGCGTAGGCCATGGCCAACGGGACGTCGTCGGTGACGCCGGCTCCGCCGTAGACCTGGATGGCGCGGTCGATGATCTTGAGCGCCACATTGGGGGCGGCGACCTTGATGGCGGCGATCTCGGTGGCCGCCTCCTTGTTGCCGACGGTGTCCATCATGTACGCCGCCTTCAGCGTGAGCAGGCGCACCATCTCGATGTCGATGCGCGACTCGGCGATCCAATCCTGGATGTTGGCGCGGTTGGACAGCGGCTCACCGTAGGTGACGCGGTCGACGGCACGCTCACACAACAGTTGCAGCGCCCGCTCGGCCATGCCGATGGTGCGCATGCAGTGGTGGATTCGGCCCGGCCCGAGGCGGGCCTGCGCGATGGCGAAGCCCTCGCCCTCTCCCTTGAGCACGTCCTTCGCCGGCACGCGCACGTTCTCGAAGACCAGCTCGCCGTGGCTTTCCCGGTCGGTGTAGCCGAACACCGGCAGGTTGCGCACGATGGTGACGCCGGGGGCATCGGTGGGCACCACCATCATCGACTGCTGGCGGTGGGTGGGTGCGGTGGGATCGGTCTTGCCCATCACGATGAGGACCTTGCAGTCCGGACGAACCGCGTTGGAGGCGAACCACTTACGGCCGTTGAGGACGTACTCGTCACCGTCGCGGACCATCGACATCTCGATGTTGGTGGCATCGGAGCTGGCGACGGCCGGTTCGGTCATCGCGAAGGCCGACGAGATCTCCCCGTCGAGCAGCGGCTTGAGGTAGCGCTCCTTGTGCTCGTCGGAGCCGAAGAGTGTAAGCACCTCCATGTTTCCGGTGTCGGGGGCGTTGCAGTTGAACACCTCCGACGCCCAGACCACGCGCCCCATGATCTCGGCGAGCGGTGCGTACTCGAGGTTCGTCAGGCCAGGACCCCACTCCTTGTGCGGATGGAACAAGTTCCACAGCCCGTCGGCCTTGGCCTTCTGCTTGAGTTCGAGCAGGATGGGCGGATTGCCGTGCGGGTTGTCGAGTTCGCGTTCCTGCTGGGCGAACAGCGCCTCGTTGGGATAGATGTACTCGTCCATGAAGGCCAGCAGGCGTTGCCGGTATTCTTCGGCGCGCGGCGACATCTCGAACAGACTCATCGGATCTCCTTGCGGTGGTGGGTTTTCCAAGACTGTGGTGTTTCCAAGACTGTGGTGGGGTTTCTAGGATTGTGGGCCGACGGCGAGCAGCGACTGCTGGTAGCGGCGCATGCCGCGCAGCCAGCGGTCGTAGTCGGCGCCCTTGTGCCGGTACATGTCGAGTACCTCGGGGTGCGGCAGGATCAGGAAGTGTTCGTCGTGCATCGCCGCGAGCACCACCTCGGCCACCTCGTCGGCGTCGAGGACGCGTCCGGAGGACTCCACGGCCCGTTGCATCAGCACCTCCCCCGGATCGTCGGAGCCGCCCTCGGGGCGAAGAAGTTTGGTGTCCACACCCATCGGGCACAGGCAGCTCACCCGCACTCCGGCGTCGCCGTAGGTGACGTTGAGCCATTCGGCGAATCCGACGGCCGCGTGCTTGGTGGTGGCGTAGACGGCCGAACCGATCTGGGTGAGCAGGCCCGCCGCCGATGCGGTGGAGATGAAGTAGCCGCTGCCCCGTCCCACCCATTCCGGGACCAACCGGCGCGCGGCACGGACGTGGCCCAACAGATTGACGTTGAGGGCGAGATCCCAGTCGGCGTCCGACGCCTCGAGACCCGCGCGTCCGCCGATGCCGGCGTTGGCCACGTAGATGTCGACGGGGCCGAATCGCGACTCGGCAAGCGCTATCGCGGCATCGATGTGCTCGGCCGACCCGGCGTCGCCCGCGAGCGCCGCGACCCGTTGCCCTGTCGGATCGATGGCGGCAGCGGTCGCCGACACCGCCTGCTCGTCGAGGTCGGTGGCCACCACCCGGACACCGTTCGCGACGAAAGCTCGGGTGAGTGCCCCGCCGATGCCGCCGCCCGCACCGGTGACGATGGCCACGGTGCCGTCGATATTCATACGAGAAACGTACTTGAATCCGGTTTCAGGTTCAAGCGTTCACGTTACCCCCCGAGGGCGGACCGATGAGACTCTCGACCCAGGCTTCTGCCTCAGCCGAGCATCTTGGCCATCGAGTTCGAGTCCTCACCGCTGCGGCGCAGTACCAGCGCACTCAACGCCAGCACCACCAGCGTCAGCAGCAGCATCAGCGTCGACATCGCCGCCACCTCGGGTTTCAGCGCCACCCGCACGCTGGAGAAGATGTACACCGGCCAGGGTGTGTACCCGGGCTGCTGCACGAACGTCGAGATGACGACGTCGTCGAGGCTGAACGTGAAGGCCAGCATCATGCCCGCGAAGATGCCCGGCATCGCGGCCGGCAGGATCACGTGCCGCAGGCGGGAGAGCGGCGAGGCGTACAGATCCGCCGCGGCCTCCTCCAATGCCGGGTCGAGCGCGGCGACGCGGGCGCGGACGATGAAGGTCACCACCACCATCGACACCACCGCGTGCGAGATCACCAGGCGCACCAGGCCGTTGTTGAACGGAGAAAGCCCGGCGTCGACGCCCAGGGTCACGTACCAGGGCAGAAACGCCACGGCGTCGGCGATGTCGGGTGTCACCAGCGTGACGGTGAGCAGGGCGAGCAGGCCGATCGACCACCAGCGCGGCCGGCGCGAGATGCCGATACCGATCCCTGCGAGCGACCCGAGGATGGTGGCCAGCAACGCCGAGAGGATGCCCACCTCGAGTGACACCACCACCGTGCGGACGATGGTGTCGTTGGTGACGGCGTCGGAGTAGGCGCTGAACCCGAACGACTCGAAGGAGGCCAGCACCCGGCCGGTGTTGAACGAGTAGGCGACGATCACCAGGATCGGCAGGAACAGGAACAGGTAGACGATCACCGCCCACACCTTGATCGCGATCGTGTACCAGTCACGGGTGGTGCGCAGGGGCTTCATCGTCAGCGGCGGCAGCGGTCCGGGTGAGTCGGCGCCGGTCTCGGGTGCGGGCACGTTGAACACCCGGGTGTCGAGCAGATGGGCCACCACCCTGATGACGAGCCCGACCAGGATCACGCAGAGCAGCACCATCACCATCAGCGACACGGTCATCGCCGACCCGAGCGCCCAGTTCTGCGCGGTCTCGAACTGGGCGGCGATCATCTGGCCGGCCATGGTGCCCTTGGCGCCGCCGAGGACGGCCGGGGTGACGTAGTCGCCCATCAGCGGGATGAACACCAGCAGGCAGCCGGACACGATGCCCGGGGAGGCCAGGGGCAGCGTGATCCGGAAGAACGTGGTCCAGCGATTGGCGCCGAGGTCGCGGCTGGCCTCACGCAGCGACAGTCCGGCGCGGTCCATCGCCACGAACAGCGGGAAGATCATCAGTGGCAGGTAGTTGTACACGACGCCGATCTGGACCGCGGTGCGCGTGTAGAGGACGCCGAGTTCGCCGAGCCCCATACTCTGCATCAACCCCGACAGCCATCCCGAGGGGGCCAGCGTGATCTGCCAGCCGATGGTGCGCACCAGGAAGTTGGTGAAGAACGGAATGATGATGAGCGCCAGATAGATCGGACGACGGCGGGCGGCGGACTTCACCGCCAGCCAGTAGGCGAACGGGATGCCGATCAGCAGCGCGAGCACCACACCGGTCACCGCGATGCCCAGTGTGTTCCAGAACGTCGACCGGTAATCGGCACCGAACGCCTCGCTGTAGCGTCCGAAGGAGAGCTGGTCGGTGGCATACGTGGTGAACTGGTCGGGCTTGTAGCCGAAGCTGTACCAGATCACCAGCGCCAGCGGGATGACGAAGAAGAAGAGCAGGTAGGCCCAGGCCGGGAATGTGAGACCCCCGACACCGAAGAGACGTTGCCGCAGTGGTGGTTTGGGGGTCTCGATCGGATCCGGATCGGGTGCGGCGTGTTTCGGGGCTCCGGCCGGCGGGTCCATGGTGACGGTCATCGGGCACTCCTCGCCTGCATCTGATTGAGGATCTCGGTGCGTTCCTGGGTGGCGGAGTCGACGTTGGCCGACACCAGACGATCGACGATCTCGTCCGACGGGAACAACAGTTCCGGGAACGGCAGATCGGCGGCCTTGCCCTTCTCCGCCATCCCCCTCACTCCCGTCTGATACCCGATGTACTCCATCTCCCGGAAGCTCACCTCGGGGTCGAGCATGTAATTGATGAACTCGTGTGCGGCACGCGGATGCTGGGTGCCGTGCACGATCGCGAAGTTGTCCACGAACAGGTTCGCCGTGGGCAGCGGGTAGACGAAACCCCACCGGTCCGGATCGTTCTCGTTCATCAGTGTGAGGCGCGCGTCGCCGTTCCACGCCTGCAGCAGGCTGTAGGCGCCGCCGGAGACCACCGACGTGATCGACGAGTTGTAGCCCTGGACCGTCGGAGCGAGCTGGTTGAGCAGAATGGTGCGGGCGGCGTCGAGATCCTTCGGGTCGGTGGTGTTCGGGTTGATGTTCAACGCGCCCATCGCGATCGAGACCACCTCCCACGGGTCCTCCACCACGCTCACCTTGCCGCGGGCCGGTCCGGTCGCGAGGTCGATGAAATCCTTCCACGACGTCGGGGTGCGGTCGGTGAGCGACTTGAGGTACATGAATCCCGTTGTGCCCCAGTCCTTACACGCCGCGTGCCGTGACATCGGGTTCCACGGCGGGTTGAAGAACCGCTCCTCGAGATTGACCAGGTTGGGGATCAGCGCGTGGTCGAGTTCGTCGAGCAGGCCGTGCTGCACCATCTGCGGGATGTACACGCCGGTGGGCACCACCACGTCGTATCCGGAGGTGCCGCGGGCGGCGGCGAGTTTGGCGATCATCTCCTCGTTGGAGCCGAATGAGTCGACCTGCAGGCGCACCCCGAACTTGTTGCGGTATCCGTCGAGGTCGCCGGGGTCCTCGTAGTCGCCCCAGCTGTAGTAGTTGAGCTGGCTCTCGACGCTGTCGCCGAGCGGGGCCGACGGTGCGATCGTCTTGGACCCGCCGCATGCCGAGACGGCCACTCCCGCTGCGGCCACACCGATCCCGGCGAGAAAGCTGCGTCGGGTGATGCGCGCCACGGATGCCCGCGGCACCAGCGCGTTCACCGTCACGGCGCTCGCGCCGTGGTTGCCACCGCCGTGGTTGTCTCGTCGGCTCATTTCGCGTACACCCGGGTGTCGGCCTTGGCGAAGGTGCAGGTGACGTGCTGCCCCTCCTCCAGTGGCGGGAAGTTGCGGGTGGCCCCGCGCACCAGCACCTCGGTGCCGGCGTCGGTGGTCACCACCACCTGGGTGAAGTCGCCGAGGAACGAGACCCCTTCGGCCACACCGGACACCACGTTGTCGCCCGAGTCGACGGCGGTGTCGTCGTCGACGAACCAGATGGCCTCGGGTCGTACCGCCACCACGAGTTCGCCGGTGACGTCGTCGATGTCACCGGTGGCGGCGAACGCCCCGTCGGTGGTCTCGACACGTCCGTCGATGTACCCGCCGGTGACGTCGAAGAACGTCTGTTTGCCGACGAAGTCGGCGACGAACCGGTTGACCGGCGCCGCGTACACGTCTCTGCCGTCGCCGATCTGGGCGATGCGACCCTCGCTCATCACCACGATGCGGTCGCTCATCGACAACGCCTCCTCCTGATCGTGCGTGACGAACACGAAGGTGGTGCCGAGATCCTTTTGCAGCAGTTTGAGTTCGATCTGCATCTCTTCGCGCAGTTTGCGGTCGAGCGCGCTCATCGGCTCGTCGAGCAGCAACACGTCGGGCCGGTTGGCCAGGGCGCGGGCCAGCGCGACGCGCTGTTGCTGGCCGCCGGAGAGCATCGCGGGTTTGCGGTCGGCGAAGCGGGTCATCTGCACCAGTTCGAGTGCCTCGGCGACACGGGTGCCGATCTCCTTCTTGGGCACTTTGCGTTGGCGCAGACCGAATCCCACGTTCTGCGCCACCGTCATGTGCGGGAACAGGGCATACGACTGGAACACCGTGTTGATGGGTCGCCGTTCCGGCGGGACGTCGACGATGGAGGTGCCGTCGAGGGTGATGTCGCCCTTGGTGGGACGTTCGAATCCGGCCATCATGCGCAGCAGCGTGGTCTTGCCGCAGCCCGACGGTCCGAGCAGCGACACGAATTCGCCTGCGGCGACGTCGAGATCGATGTCGGTGACGGCGACGTAGCCGTTGTCGTAGACCTTGGTGATGCCACTCAGCGAGATGGCGCCCTTGGTGGGTGGGGCCGATTGCGTCGGGGCGGGCGCGTCGACTGCGGTCATGTGGGTGTCCTCTCGTGAACGATGGTGCCGTCGGCGACGGTGAGATCGGTGCCGGTCTGCCACAGGTCTTGCGGCGGGTGGTCGAAGGGATTGCGGTCGGCGACAACCAGATCCGCGGACGCGCCGGGACGGATCACACCCGCGGTCTTGCGCCGGTTGATTCGCGCCGACCCACTGGTGTACGCGGCCAGGGCGGTCGACAGGTCGAGTGCCTCGTCGGGCAGCAGCGGCGGGTCGGTGTCGTCGCTGGGCGACGTGCGGGTGACGGCCACCGAGATCGCCGCCCACGGGTCGGGCGTGGTCACCGGCCAGTCGCTGCCCATCGCCAGTTGCGCCCCGCAGCGGTGCAGGGACCCGAACGGGTAGTGCCAGCGGTAGCGTTCCTCGCCGACGGCCGCCCGGATGAGGCTCACCATGGCGTCGTCGTTGTGCGCCCAGAGCGCCTGCATGTTGACCGTCGCCCCGAGTCGGGCGAAGCGGGGGATGTCGGCCGGCACCACGAGTTGCACGTGCGCGATGTGGTGGCGTCCGGCGGTGATGCCGTTGGCCACCCGCGCGGCCTCGATGGCGTCGAGCGCGGTGGTCACCGCGGCGTCGCCGATGGCGTGGAAGTGCAGGTCGAGTCCGGCTGCGTCGCAGGCGATCACGGCTTCGGTGAGCACCTTGGGGTCGAAGTACGACAGGCCCAGCGCGGTGGGTGCGCACCCGCAGTACGGCTGCGACATCGAGGCGGTCTGATTCTCCACCACCCCGTCGACCATGATCTTGACCGCGGGTATCCGCCAGCGCCGGCCTTCGGTGGCCGCGGCGGTGGCGGCGAATCCGGCGACCAGTGCCTCGACACCGGCGAGATCGAGGTCGCGGGGCAACCAGGCGGCGCCCACCACGTCCGCGGTGAGCAGACCCGCCTGCAGGAAAGAGGTGTACGCGGTGTCCAGATCAGCCATGCCGGGATAGTCGCCGACGATGGCCTCCTGCCAGCCGGTGATGCCCAGCGAATGCAGGTAGGTCTGCGCGGTGGCGAGTCCGCGTGTCTGTTCGTCGCGGTCGGTGGGCGGAACCAGCCGTCCCACCAGGTCCATCGCGCCTTCGTGCAGGGTGCCGGTCGGGTGGCCGGCGGCGTCGCGTTCGATGCGACCGTCGGCCGGGTCGGGGGTTTGTGCGTCCACCCCCGCGAGTTCCAGCGCGCGGGTGTTGACCCACGCGTCGTGATGGTCGCGGTTGAGCAGGAAGACGGGACGGTCGGCGACGACGGAGTCGAGGGCGGCGGCGGTGGGACACCCGCGGTCGAAATGACTCATCGTCCAGCCGGAACCGACGATCCAGTCCCGGTCGGTGCCTGCCGGGTAGGCGGCGATCGCGGCCAGGGTGGATTCGGCGTCGGTGGCGCCGGTGAGATCGCAGGCGTTGCGGTCGACGCCGCCGGAGAGCGCATGGATGTGGGCGTCGGTGAAGCCGGGATGCAGTAGGCGCCCGGCCAGATCGAAGTCGTCGGCGTGCGGGAGATCGGCGCGCACACGCGCCCGGTCTCCCACCGCGATGATGCGGCCGTCGCGCACGCCGACGGCCACGCCCTCCAGCAGGCGAAACCCGTCGAAAACCGGCCCCGAGTGGAACACGGTGTCGGGGAGTCGTGCCAACGCGATCGATACCCTTCACTCACGAAATCCGAACTATCTGGCATCGATCGTCACGGATTTCGTTGTATCGGTCTACCCGAACAACGGATTCTTAATATCCATGCAACATTGCGGAGCCTAAGGTGAGTGACGTGCTCAATGGTGACGTGTCCTTCTGGTATTCGACCATCGACCCCATCGACCGGCGTGGCGCCCTGCCGGGTGATCTCGACGTCGACATCGCCGTCGTGGGGGGCGGTCTGACGGGCCTGTGGTCGGCGTATTACCTGGCCGGGGCGCTACCCGACGCACGTATCGCCGTTCTGGAGAAGGAGTTCTGCGGCTTCGGCGCCTCGGGGCGCAACGGCGGCTGGCTCTCGGCCGAGGTCGCGGGCAACCGGTCGAACTACGCGGCCATCGCCGAGTCCCGCGGGCGCGACGGACTCGACGCGAATCGTCGGCTCACCGCCACCATGCGCGCCGGGGTGGACGAGGTGCTGCACCGGATCGACGAGGAGAACATCGCCTGCGACGCGGTGAAGTCGGGGGTGCTGCACATCGCGCGGTGCCCCTCGCAGGAGGCGCGACTGCGCGACGAACTCGACCACGAACATCATGTCGGCGCGGCCGACTGGGAGTTCCTCGACGCCGACGCGCTGCGCGGCCGCCTCTCGATACCGCGTGCCCGGGCGGCGATGTTCTCGCCGCAGTGCGCGCGGGTCAATCCGATGAAGCTCTCCCGCGGTGTCGCCGACGCCGTCGAGCGCCGGGGCGTGGCGATCTACGAGGACACCGCGGTCACCGCGATCGCCCCGCGGCGGGTGACCACCGATCGCGGTGTGGTGCGGGCCGAGACGATCCTGATCTGCCTGGAGGGTTTCACCGCCACCCTGCCCGGCCTGCGGCGCACCCTGTTGCCGCTGAACTCGTCGATGATCGTCACCGATCCGCTACCCGACGCGGTGTGGGACGAGATCGGTTGGGCCGGTGCGGAATTGCTCGGTGAGACGGCGCACGCGTACACCTATTCGCAGCGCACCGCCGACGGCCGGATCGCGTTGGGTGGTCGCGGGGTGCCCTACCGGTTCGGGTCCGGCATCGACCACGACGGGCGGACACAGGAGCGCACCGCACGATCGCTCATTGCCGCGCTGCACGAGATGTTCCCGGCCACCGCGGGTGTCGACATCGCGCACGCGTGGTGCGGGGTGCTGGGCGTGACGCGGGACTGGTCGGCATCCATCGACTTCGACCCGACCACCGGCATCGGCTCGGCGTCGGGGTATGTGGGATCGGGGCTCACCACGACGAACGTGGCCGGACGCACCCTGCGCGATCTGGTGGCCGGAGAGCGCACCGACCTCACCGACCTGCCCTGGGTGGGCCATCACTCGCGGCGGTGGGAACCCGAACCGCTGCGCTGGGTCGGCGTCGCGACCATGTATGCGGCCTACCGCACCGCTGATCGCCGCGAACTGGACTCGGAGTCGGCCCAGTCGGACGTGATCGCACGGATCGCCGACAAGGTGTCCGGCCGCGCCTGACCCGACCACTGCCTGACCCGACTACTGCCTGACCCGACTACTGCCTGACCCGACCACTGCCTGAAAAGCGCCCTCCCCCGGACCTCCGTCGCGATATCGCGACAGCAGCCCCGGGGTGGGCGCTTGTCAGGGCGCAACCGGCGTCAGTACGAAGCGAACCTCAGTACGTGGCGCCGGGCGCGAATTCTTCGAGCATCTCGGTGACCAGCGCGGCGATCGGCGACCGCTCGCTGCGGGTCAGCGTCACGTGCGCGAACAGCGGGTGCCCCTTGAGTTTCTCGATCACCGCGGCCACACCGTCGTGACGCCCGACGCGCAGGTTGTCGCGCTGGGCCACGTCGTGGGTGAGCACCACCCGCGACCCGGTGCCCAGACGCGAGAGCACCGTCAGCAGCACGTTGCGCTCCAGCGACTGTGCCTCGTCGACGATCACGAACGAATCGTGCAGCGACCGGCCGCGAATGTGGGTGAGCGGCAACACCTCCAGCATGCCGCGGCTGAGCACTTCCTCGATGACCTCTTGGGAGGCAAGGCCTTCCAGGGTGTCGAACACGGCTTGTGCCCACGGTCCCATCTTCTCGGCCTCGCCGCCGGGCAGGTAGCCGAGTTGTTGTCCGCCAACGGCATACAGCGGCCGGAACACCACCACCTTGCGCTGGGTGCGGCGTTCGAGCACCGCTTCGAGGCCCGCGCACAGCGCCAGCGCCGACTTTCCGGTGCCCGCCTTGCCGCCGAGTGACACGATGCCGACGCTGTCGTCGAGCAGCAGGTCGAGAGCCACCCGCTGCTCGGCCGAACGTCCGTGCAGACCGAACGCCTCGCGATCGCCGCGTACGAGTTGCACCTGCTTGGCCTCGTTGACCCGGCCCAACGCACTCGACGAGCCGTGTCCGAGAAGCCGAACCCCGGTGTGGCACGGGAGTTCTCGCGCGGCATCGAGGTCGACGATGCCGTCGGCGAACAGCGTGTCGATGACCGGCTGGTCCACTGTCAGCTCCGCCATCCCCGACCATCCGGAGATCACCACGTCCTGTGCGTGGTACTCGTCGGCGGCCAGACCCACCGCGCCGGCCTTGACACGCAACGGGGTGTCCTTGGAGACCAGGGTGACGTCGGCGCCCTCGGCGCGCAGGTTCAGTGCGCAGGCGAGGATGCGGGAGTCGTTGGTCTCGGTGCGGAATCCGGCCGGCAGCACCGCGGGATCGGTGTGATTGAGCTCCACCTGCAGGGTGCCGCCCACATCGCCGATCGGGATGGGTTTGTCCAGTCGCCCGTACTCGAGTCGCAGGTCGTCGAGCATGCGCAACGCCTCACGCGCGAACCAGCCGAGTTCGTGGTGATGACGTTTGCCCTCGAGCTCGCCGATGACCACCAGCGGAAGAACGACGTGGTGTTCGGCGAAGCGTGTGACTGCCCAAGGGTCGGACAGCAGCACAGAGGTGTCGAGGACGTAGGTGCGTGTGGTCACGTGGGCTCCTACGTTTGTGCGACCCCGCACAAACCAGTTCTTCGATGACCGGCCGGTTCCTGTCCGTTGCCCTCGGCGTCAGCCGAGGTGGACGAGGACCGGGGCCGGTCCTCTCGTGCTGCTGGTGCAACCCACGAATGGAACCTCCCGGACGAACCGCTTCCCCGCGGCCCGTCACTCGTCAACGTACGCGCGCACCCGCGTCGTGGCGCGCGCTGCGGCGCGTGTTCGCGTGAAAAGTGCGTTAACGGGAGCTGGACGCCGTTCTCGGCGACCTAACCGGCCGGCAAGCGGCCCTCAGCGACCGGCGAGCGCCAGAATGCGCGCCTTCGCGGCCTGCGCCTCGTCGCCGAGGCCGTCGACGCTGTCGAGCTTGAGCTGGTCGGCGAACTGCGCGGCGATGCGCGCCCGCGATTCGTCGGTCTCGTAGTCGGCGATCAGGGCGCGCTGGGCGTCGAAGTCGGCGACGTCGGAGCCGATCTCCTCGTCGGCCGCACGCGCGAGCGCCTTGTCGAGGGCGATCACCGCTGCGTCCTGATCGGCGACGAGCCCGGCGTTGAGGAAGGCGCCGAAGGTGCGCGCGGAGTTCTCATCGTCGGAGATGATCTTGGTGAGGACCTGCTTGAACACGTCGTCGGTGACCGCTGCCGACAGCTTCTGCGTGAACTCGACGCACTGCGCCTCGTGCACCGCCATCAGGGCCAGCACGTCGAGCGGGGTCAGTTCGGCCACGGCCGCCTCGTTCTGGCGGTATCCGGCGGTGACGTGGATGCGACGACGTTCCTCGGAGTCGACGGGATCGATGGCGCGGGTCACCACGAGGTAGTCGCGCAGCACCACGGCGTGCCGATTGTCCTCGGCGGTCCACACACCCACCATCTGCCGCCAGTCGGAGAACGCCGGGAAGTACTTGGCGATGATGCGGTGATACGACGGCAGATTGTCCTTGGTGAGCAGCAGCGCCAGCACGCCGGCGGTGGCCTCGTCCGAGAGCGTGGCCTGCGAGGGGTCGAAGTCCTCCCCGCCCAGGAAGGCGAAGTTGCGGCCGTCGTCCCAGGGCACGTAGTCGTGGGGGTTCCACACGGCCGACGCCAGCTGGTGGTCCTCCGCGATCTCGGGAAGCGCCTTCTCCAGGGCGATGATCAGATCGTCTTCGCTCAGTACGTTCACCGGTGCAAGGATACGGATCCGTAGGTGCTCAGATCAATCGGCCCTCAGATCCGGCTCATCAGGCCCCATTCCTCCAGGCCGTCGTAGAGCGGAAAGTCCAGCGCCAGCTTCGACACGCGGCCGCGCAGCGCGGGCAGGTCGGCGTGGGTGCCCGCGGCCAATGCGGTGGCGATGATGTCGGCGACCTCGGTGAACTGTTCGTCGCCGAATCCGCGGGTGGCCAGCGCCGGGGTACCGATCCGCAGGCCGGAGGTGACCATCGGCGGACGCGGGTCGAACGGCACCGCGTTGCGGTTGACGGTGATCCCGACGTCGTGCAGCAGATCCTCGGCCTGCTGACCGTCGAGCGGGCTGTTGCGCAGGTCGACGAGCACCAGGTGCACGTCGGTGCCGCCGGTGAGTACCGAGACCCCGGCCTTCTCGACGTCGGCGCCGGTCAGTCGGTCGGCGAGGATCTTCGCGCCCGACAGCGTTCGGCGCTGACGCTCGGCGAACTCGTCGGTGGCCGCGATCTTGAGGGCGACGGCCTTGCCGGCGATGACGTGCATCAGCGGTCCGCCCTGCTGGCCGGGGAACACCGCCGAGTTCAGTTTCTTCGCCCAGTCCTGCTTGGCCAGGATCAAACCCGACCGGGGACCGCCGAGCGTCTTGTGCACGGTGGTCGACACCACGTCGGAATCGGGTACCGGCGAGGGATGCAGTCCGGCGGCGACGAGACCGGCGAAGTGCGCCATGTCGGTCCACAGGTAGGCACCCACCTCGTCGGCGATCGACCGGAACGCCGCGAAATCCAGGGTGCGCGGGTACGCCGACCATCCGGCGCAGATCACCTTGGGCCGGGCGTCGAGGGCGATCTTGCGCACCTCGTCCATGTCGATGCGGAAGTCTTCCTTGCTCACTCCGTAGAAGTGGTTCTCGTAGAGCTTGCCCGAGAAGTTCAGGCGCATGCCGTGGGTGAGGTGGCCGCCATGCGCGAGGTCGAGACCGAGGAGCCCCTCGCCGGGATTCATCAGTGCCATCAGCACCGCCGCGTTGGCCTGCGCACCCGAATGGGGCTGGACGTTGGCGAAGTCGGCGCCGAACAGCTCCTTGGCGCGGTTGCGGGCGATGTCCTCCACGACGTCGACGTATTCGCAGCCGCCGTAGTAGCGGCGGCCCGGATAGCCTTCGGCGTACTTGTTGGTGAGCACGCTGCCCTGGGCCTGCAGCACCGCGCGCGGCACGAAGTTCTCCGACGCGATCATCTCCAGCGTGTCGCGCTGACGGCTCAGCTCGCCGTTCATCGCCGCGGCCACGTCAGGGTCGAGTTCGGCCAGGGACAGCGAATTGACGCTCGGGGTGTCGGTCATGCCCGACAGTCTATTGGCCCAGTTCGGCCCGCAGGAGGGCCGGGGTCAGCGGCTCGTCGAGAAGGCGCCCGAAGCGGGCGAGGCGCGCAGGTTCGGGTGCGCGGTCGAGCCACGCGCCGAGCAGCCGGTAGCCCTCGACGTAGGTGGAGATGTAGGCCCGCCACAGCGGTGAGGTGAGAAAACGCAGCATCTGCCGGGCACGTTCGGGCGGGGCGAGCAGCCAGCGCTGCAGGAACTGCGCGACGGTGTCGGCGTCGGCGTGCTGGTCGTGCAGCAACAGCGCGGCGTCCTGGCGCACGGTGAGCAGGCCCGACGACGCCGCGCTCACCCGTTGTGCGCGGGCTCCGTCGAATCGCAGGCCCAGGTCGGCGTAGATCTCTTGCGCCCACAGTCCCCAGTCGTCGCCGACGGCGGCATGCAGGGCGTGGTCGGCGAGCCCCTCGGCCATCAGGCATTGCGGGGTGTTGACAAGGAAGATGGTCTGCTCGTCTTGTCCGCCACCCACCAGGATCTCCTCCTTGCGGCAGTGCTCGGTGTGGTGCCCGGGGTACGCCTCGTGGGCGATGAGGTACGGCAGCGACGACATGTACTGGGTGAGGTCGACGTTGATCGCCACGCGGGAGCGATAGTTGCCGAGGTAGTAGTTGAATCCCGACCACGGTTTGTCGGTGACCACCTCGAACTCGACGATCTCGTTGTGCGGCAAGGGATATGTGTTGCGAACTCGCTCCCGCAACGCGCCACTGAAGGCGCGCACACACTCGTCGACGCGCTCGGGCGGGATCTCGTCGGCGCGACGGTGAGCAGCGTAGGCATCGGCCAGTGCGGCACCGCTCAGGCCGGGTTCGCCGAGAGCGGATGCGATGTCGGCGTGGGCTTTTCGGTAGGTGTCGGGGTCGGCGAGTGCGATGTCGACGTCGAAGTAGGCACGCACCTCGTCGACGAAACCGATGTCCTCGCCGGCGAATTTGCGAGCCGAGCATTCGAGTGCACGCAGGTGCGCGTCGATGAACGCGGCCCGGTCGGCGGGCAGGTCGGCCGGGAGGTCGGCGCGTAGTCCGCGTGCGATGTCGGCGAGGCGCGCCGGGTCGGGTGCCGGCGCGTTGGCGACTTCGGCCCGAAGCGCGGGATCACCGGTGTAGGCGTCGACAAAGCCGTCCTCGATGCGGTCGAAGGCGAGCCCGAGGCGGAGGTAGTCGTCGACGAGGGCGCCGCCCGGCCTGGTGGGGTCCGATGCCATAGGCGAAGGCTACCCACACCTGCCGAATGGCGTGCCCCCACGTGCGTGCTTCTACACTGTGCGCATGATGTTCAGGGGGCCCATGACGAGCAGGCCCGGTTCGCACCCATCCCCGGCCGAACTCGCCTGATGGCGCGCGACACCACCGGGCGCGACCCGAGTCTCTACCTGGAGCTCGACCGCAAACAGTGGCGTGATCTGCGCGAATCCATGCCGATGGTGCTCACCGAGACCGAACTCGAGCAGCTCGTGGGGATGGGCGAACACGTCGACCTGACCGAGGTGGCCGAGGTGTATCTGCCGCTGTCGCGTCTGATTCACCTGCAGGTGGCGGCACGGCAGCGATTGTTCGCGGCAACCTCGACCTTCCTCGGCGAGCGCGGCACCAAGAAGCAGGTGCCGTTCGTCATCGGGATCGCCGGCAGCGTCGCGGTGGGCAAGTCGACCACGGCACGCGTGCTCGCGGCGTTGCTCGCGCGGTGGGAGTCGCACCCGAAGGTCGACCTGGTGACCACCGACGGGTTCCTGTATCCCACGGCCGAGCTCGAACGCCGGGGCATCATGCACCGCAAGGGTTTTCCCGAATCCTACGACCGTCGGGGGCTGCTGCGTTTCGTCACGGAGGTGAAGTCGGGGGCGCGTGAGGTCACCGCGCCGGTGTACTCGCACCTCACCTACGACATCGTGCCCGACGTGCTGCACTACATCCATCAGCCCGACATCCTCATTCTCGAGGGACTCAACGTGCTGCAGACCGGGCCGACGCTGATGGTGTCGGACCTGTTCGACTTCTCGATCTACGTCGACGCCAAGACCACCGACATCGAACGCTGGTATGTGTCACGGTTCCTGCAGATGCGGTCGACGTCGTTTGCCGATCCCCACTCGCATTTCCACCATTATTCGTCGCTCACCGACGAGCAGGCGTCGGCGGCCGCCCGCGACATCTGGACATCGATCAACCTGCCGAACCTGCGGGAGAACATCCTGCCCACCCGGCCGCGCGCAACACTGGTGCTCCGCAAGGATCCCGACCATTCGATCAATCGGGTTCGGTTGCGCAAGTTGTGATGTGAGCCTTGCCTGTGTGAGCGGGTAGACACAAGGATTGCGGGGTTGTCGCGGCCTTCGGTGATGGTTCGTCCGATGGACAGCGAGGGGTCCGCGGGCAACTGCGGCGACGGCGGTACCTGTGGCCTGTTCTACAAATCTGGTGATGCGAATGTCGCGTCAATGCGTCCATGGTGGACTGATTCGCTCTCCGGTGGAGGACGTTGCAGTCAGCCCCGCGACGGCCGAGACCCACATGCGCGCCGGGGTGGCATGCGGATTGTCAACGCGTACAGACGTTCCCGCGGCGGCGAAGAGAACATCTCCAGCCGCGACCTCGTACTGTGCGCCGTCGAGCACGACGCGCGGCCGGCCCGAAAGCACCAAAAGGATCTCTTCGGCGTCGATGCAATGCTCGGCCCCGATCTGGCCCGGCCGCAGTTCGGTGCGCCATCCGCACAATTCGCTACTCCCCCGCGACGGAGACACGAACGACTCGAAGACGGCTCCGTGCATTTCAAAGGTGATCGGCTTGGTAATGAGTGGCATGACGACTCTCTCTCATAGACAGTTAGACTGTCCATAATTAGACAGATAGGCTGCCTATATGTCAACGCCTCGCTCCGCACACAGCGATCTCCCGTTTCTCCTCATACGCGCGGAAACTGCGGTGAACGAGCGGATCAACGCTCGGATTGTCGCGGGCGGGCATCGGTCGCTCCGGCCGGTACACGGCATGGTGTTCGCGCGGATCGACGCCGGCGGTGCCTCGATCAATGACATAGCCGCGCACATCGGAGTGACCAAGCAATCAGCGGCTGCGATCGTCGAATCACTCGAGGAGTGGGGGTATGTGAGCCGTCGTGTCGACCCCGGCGACAAACGCGCACGGTTGATCGAACTGACGGCGATGGGTCGACAGGTGACCGCACTCGCCACGGCCGCCGCTGCGGCAGAGGCCGGGGCACTGGCCGACGAAATCGGCGAGCGTGCGGTCGACACTGTCTTCGAGGCGCTGCAGATCCTCGGTACCGCCGGAGCGCCCCCCGAGGCTCCACCCGTGCGATAGTCACCAGCGGACGCCGTATCCAGCGCTGGTGCGCTGTGTCAGCCGAACAGCTTCTTCACGAACGGGATGCTGTCGGCCTTCGACGCATTGACGGTCCCGCTGTGATCGGTGTTGTAGGCCTTGAAGGTCACCGGTTGCCCGTTGCTCTTCATCCGCTGCACCAACAGCAGGGTGCCGGGCGTGTTCACGTCGGTGTCGAGCAACCCCTGACCGACGAAAACAGGTTCGTGGTAACCACTTTCGGGTACGCCCATGTAGTCCTTGAGCGCGGCACTGAATCCGGGGATCTGGTCAAGAGGCCGGCTGAACAACTTGCCGATCACCACGTCCGACTTCTCGATCACGTCACCGAAGCCGTACTCCTGACCGGGCCCCTTGGTGGTGTCGCACAGCGGCCCCTCGGCCCGATCCACCCATTCCCGGCCGTAGGGAGTCAGGTAAGAATCCACATTCCATTCGGGGAACGCCGCCCGCAACCCGGAGAGGATGTACAGCACGTAGCTCGTCGTTTCCGGCAGCGACTTACCCAGCGACACCGGCACCGAACCGGGGCGGGCGATGAGCGGCACCAAATCCTCGACGTAGGCGGGCACACCCGTGGCCACCCCTCCGCGATACGAGAGACCGTCGGAGTTGCCGCCGAATTCGTCGGCGTAACGCGCGGTGAACATCGCCGCACCGCCGCCCTGCGACTGGCCCACCACCACCCACTTCTTGGCCAGCGCGGGGTTGGTCGCCGTTGCGGCCTTCACCGCGTCCACGACGCTGTGCGCCTCCACCTTGCCGTCCAGATAGGGGTGCGGGCCCGGAGTTCCCAGACCGACATAGTCGCTGGCCACCACCGCATAACCCTGCTGAAGCCAGCTGTCGAGGTACGCCCAGTCACGATCGGGCAGGATCGGACCGTTGGTCGAGTACGCGCACACGTCATTGAGACCGGTGGTGCCATGCGCCCAGGCGATCACCGGCCATCCGCCGGCGGGCGCCTTGCCCGGCGGCAGGTACACCGCGGCACTCGACTGCGCAGGCACATCCTTGACGCCCTTGGTCCAGTAGGTGATCCGCTGACCGTCGACCGAACCCGGCAGCGTCGCGCGCGGTGCCAGCGGCGCCGTCGAGATCACCCGCCCGGGCGTGGTGTCGTCTGCATGCGCGATGCCCGCCGATCCGGCGAGGCCGATGGTGGCGGCGGCCAGGGACGCGAGCGCCAAGCCCGCCAGCCGCCGACGCCTACCCGGCCCGTGCTGATCCGCAATAGTCATTTTCGAACTCCCGTTCCCCGGAGGCTGCCCACCCGACCCTTGCCAGCACAGCCCTTCCAGACCCTCCGTACTTACCAGGTCAAATGACCTGATACTCGGCGATATCGAACTTTCGAGGGCGTTGTCACCTTAATTGGGGACACGAGACCGCCGTCACCCTCCGACCAACACATCGAGCCGGAACAGTCCCCGGCGCCCCTCCCATGTGCGGTCCTACCTCCCGAATCGTCGGTTACGCGCCGAGAAATCCCGGAGCGCCCGCAGAAAATCGACCCGACGGAACTCCGGCCAGTACGCGTCGGTGAACCAGATCTCCGAGTAAGCGCTCTGCCACAACAGGAATCCGCTCAACCGCTGCTCCCCCGACGTCCGGATCACCAGATCGGGATCGGGTTGACCTTTGGTGTACAGGTTGCGGTCGATGGCCTCGACGGTCACCGCGTCGATCATCTGCTGGGGATCGGCACCATCGGCGGCCCGCTCGGTGAGCAGTGCCCGCACCGCGTCGACGATCTCCTGCCGCCCCCCGTAACCCACCGCCACGTTCACGTTCATCCCGACGCGCCCGGCGGTCCGTTCCGACGCACGGCGCAGCCGCTCGGCCACTTCGTCGGGCAGCGGGTCGAGGGTGCCGACGATGCGGACCAGCCAGTTGCTGTCCGGGCCGGAGATCTCGTCGACGATGTCGGGCACGATCTCCATCAGGGCATCGAGTTCGTCGGAGGGTCGCTGGAGATTCTCGGTGGAGAGCAAGTAGATCGTCACGGTCTCGATGCCCAGTTCGGCGCACCAGCTCAGCATCTCGGCGATCCGCTGCGCACCCACCCGGTGCCCGTGACTGACGTCCTCGAATCCGGCCTCGCGGGCCCAACGGCGGTTGCCGTCGCAGATGATCGCGACGTGTCGGGGCAGCCGAGTTCCGTCGGTCAACTGGATCAGCCGACGCTCATACACGCTGAGCATCGGCCGACGCAGACGATCGGGAAGCAACTTCATCGCGACCAAGGGTAGCCGCCGACCTTGTGAGCCCCGTGAGTCAGGCCACCACGTCCTCGGCGAGTTCCTCACGTTCGGCCTCCGACAGCTCGTCGCGCTCGTGACGTCCGGCCCCGCCGGCCGTGAGAGCCGCGACGTTGCGACGCCGCTCGACGGTCGCCGCCACAGCCACCAGAGCAGCTCCGACGACGAGCCAGCCCACGATCTTCGCGATGTCACCAGCAACTGCGACCTGCGGGAAGTACGCAAGGTCACGCGCCGACTCGTTCAGCCCGGCGCCGATCCAGAAGTCGTGCAGCACACCGAAGAACGCCGGCTGTAGCTGCGGGGCGAACACGCCGCCACTACTGGTGAAGTTCAGGCCCACGAACAGCGTGACCATGGCGAGCGTGGTGAACCGGCCGATCAGCGGATGCAAGCCGATCGCGAAGAGCATGGTGGCAAATGCGTAGATGATCGACAGACCGAAGATCTGCCACTGCGCCCCGGGAAGGGCATTGAATACCCAGGTGGCAATGGCTGTGGTGACCGCCGCGGCGATTACCGCACCAGCCGCTGCGAATGCGAGACGCACACGCACTGATCGGCCGCCGGCGGCAACGGCGATGGCGATGCCGCAACCGTACGATCCGACGGTCAGCGCCACCAGGAAGAAGAAGATGCTCTGACCCGACGGGTCGCGCACCGGATCGGCAGGCACCACGTCGACGATCTTCAGCGGTTCGTCGCGGGCGATCGTGATCTGTCCGAAGATGCGTTCCATGGTGACCGCGGTGGGGTCGGACGCTGCGGTGGAGACGAGCAGCGACGGCGGGTTTGCGGACGGGACGAAGGCCGCGGCGATCTCGCGGTGTTCGATGGCCGAGCGCGCCTGGTCGACGCTCGCCACGGTGCGGATCGACACGTGATCGCCGAGGGTCTGCTGCAGGCTCTGCGCGGTGATCGCGGTCTGGGGACCCGCACCCACCACGTCCACCCGGACATCGTGTGGGTCGGGCTTGTGAAAACCGCCGATGTAGGCGAGCGCCATGACGAATCCGATCACCAACGGCACGGCGACGTGCGAGGCGATCGTCTTGATCGGAAGAGCGTGGGGAGCTGGAGCGGACACGAAATACCTCTGTCGGAGTGATGATTGAAGTTGCATTCTGCAACCGTGGGATAGTTGTAGAATACAACCATGGTCGATCGTGTGCAATCCCCCTCCCCCGATGCCCCCTCCCCCGATGCCCCCGCCCCCGATGCCCCTGCCCCCGATGCCGGCACCCGCGTGGGCACCGAGTTGGTGACACTGTCCCGACGCCTTCGCAACGGGGCCAGGAGCATCTACGCCGAAAGCGGCCTCACCTACGTCGAGTACTCGCTGCTCTCGCTGGTCGCGGCACACCCCGGTGTGAATGCCGCCGCCCTGGCGCGAGAGGCCGGCATCGACAAGTCGACGGCCAGCAGACAACTCGGCGAATTGCGCACCCGGGGCCTTCTGCGCCGCCGTCAGGACGAGCTGAGTGCACGCTCGCAGACCCTGGAACTGACCGCCGACGGCGAGTCGATACTCGACGACATCCGACACCGCAGCGGCGCCGCGATCACCCGGCTGTTGGCCGACTGGCCTGCCGGCGACCTCGAACAGTTCGCGTCGCTGCTGCATCGCTACAACACCGCCGAGGCGCGGTGACACCCTCCCGACGGGACAGCCAAGTTACGGTACCGTAGGTTGCGTGAACACGATACTGCCCACGCCCACCGCGGAGAAGCCACGCCTGCGCGGCGTGATCCACCACTACGCGGCGTACGTGGCGGCTCTCGCCGGCGTGGCGGTGGTGGTCGGCGCCGGACTCGTGCGTGGCCCGGGGGCTGCCGTCGCATGCTCGGTGTATGCGCTGACCATCGTCGGCGTCTTCGCGGTATCGGCCTTCTACCACCGGATTCCATGGAAATCCGTACGCGCGCAGATTCGGATGAAGCGTGCCGATCACTCGATGATCTTCGTCTTCATCGCCGGCAGCTACACCCCGTTCTGCACCATGGCGCTGCCCACGCCGATCCGGTGGTGGGTACTCGGCATCGTCTGGGCCGGCGCGATCGCCGGTGTCGCGCTCAAGATGGCGTGGCCGGAGGCCCCGCGGTGGCTCGGCGTCACCCTCTACATCCTGCTCGGCTGGGTGGTCATCGCCGTCGCTCCCACCCTGGTTGCCCGCACCGGGTGGGCCGTGATCGTCCTGCTGGTGCTCGGTGGCCTCTTCTACAGCATCGGCGGCGTGCTCTTCGCGGCGCGCTGGCCCAATCCTTGGCCCACGACGTTCGGGCACCACGAGGTGTTCCACGCCTGCACCGCCATCGCCGCGCTGCTCCATTACGTGGCGGTGTGGCTGGTGATCCTCGGGTGAGCAGATAGCGGCCGTTTTCATGCCCTGACCTGCGCCGCGGCACTTGTCACGATAGTCTGATAGTGTCGAACACATGATCGATTGGATGGCGGTCGAGCGATCCTGAGACGACACGATCCTGAGATGACAATGCCCCGGCGGGAGGTGATCGGCGTGACAGACCCAAGCAGTACCGACGCGAGCAGCACTGATGCAAGCAGTACCGACGCGAGCAGTAGCGAGTCGCGACCGGCCGAACTCGTCGCGCAGATCCACCGTCTCATCGACGAGTTGGCCGCCACCGGCGTCTCGTCGTGTACCGATGAGGACGTCGTAGCGGTGAGCGCCGAGACCGAACGGGCCTCACGGCGACTGGCGGCCGTCACCGATCAGCAGGTGGTCGAGATCTCCGATCGTGATCTGCCGCGACGGATGCGCAGCAGAGGTGTCATCGGATTCCTCGCCCAGCATCTGGGCATCGGCGATCCGGTGCGCAGGCATCGACTCATCAAGGCCACCGCCCGCTTCCACGGGGCCACCGGCGAGGTACTCGAACCGCAGCACCCACGACTGGCCGACGCGCTTGCGGCGGGCGGCGTCGCACCGGCACGTGCCCACACCGTGCTCGACATCTTGGAGAAGATCCCCTACGCGGTGGCCCACGACGTCAGGGTGGCCGCAGAGGCCATGATGGCCGAGTTCGCCATCGAGTTCGGGCCCGCGCATCTGTCCGTGCTGGGGTCTCGCCTGATGGCGCACCTCGATCCCGACGGGCAACTCTCCGACGACTCCGACCGTGCACGTCGACGAAACCTGTGGCTCAATCGGCAGGATTCACAGCTGATGTCGAAGCTGACGGGCCATCTGGATCCGCAGACGCGGGCCATGCTCGAGGTGCTGTTCGACACGTGGGGCGCGGCAGGCGTCAACAACCGTGACGACGAGAACTCTCCGAGCGGATCGGCCGCCGACGTCGACCCGCAAGAACTCGACGACGCGGCCAAGCGCGACCTCCGCAGCACCGCGCAACGCCATCACGACGCGCTGCACGCCCTCCTGGCCGCCGCGCTGAATCAGAAGTTGCTCGGTAAGAGTCATCGCGGGATGCCGACCCAGGTCATCATCAAGGTCGACGAGAAAGACTTGCGCCGCCAGGCCGGCCTGGGCACCACCGCGTCCGGAACGGAACTGCCGATCTCCGATGTGATCAAACTGGCCGCACGATCGCAGCAGTACCTCGCGGTGTTCTCCGAACACACCAGCGTGCCGCTCTATTTCGGCCGGTCGAGGCGCCTGGCCTCGCTCGGACAGCGCCTCGCCTCCTTCGCCGCCGACGGCGGGGAGATGTGCTCGGCACCGGGATGCACCCAACCGGCCACCCACGTCGAGATCCACCACACCGTGGAATGGGCCGAAGGGGGGCTCACCGACATCGACGTGCTGGCGCCTGCCTGCCCCGTGCACCACCACATGATCGGGCCCAATCCCGGTCAGTACTCCACGCGCGTGATCAAGTCGGGTCCCGATACCGGGCGTACGGCCTGGCGAGTCAACGCGGAGCCGGGCATGCCCCTCAATCCCGAACAGGTCAACCGATTCCCCGATGCGAGGACCGAACTGGCCCGACACCTTTCGGTGGTTCGTTCAGAAATCCATCAGGAAGCGTCACCACCGACTGCGCCAGCGCAGTCCGACGCGCCGATCCCACCTGATCCGCCTCTGCCACCTCCATCGCCACCGCGAAGCGGGCTCGAAGACCACCTCACCCACCAGGTGCTCACGCAGCTGCGTGAACGGCCGCGAGCGTGGGACATCACCTGGCCGCGATACCGCAGCGACCCCGACGACCCGAGCGCCGACCCGCCCAGCGCGGCGTAGCACTATCTGCATCTTCCCTATTTCACTGCGCCCTCATTCGGGTGTCGCTGTGGTGTCGCCGCCACGACACCGCACCCTGGTCGTCTGTGCTCATGCCTGGACCCTCGATCCGCACGCTTCGGGTCGACCCCGACAAGACGCTGCGCGGTGGCCTCACCCGCAGACGATTCCTCACCTGGACGGGCGTGGCCGCCGGCCTGGCGACCATCCCGTCGATCTTCACCACCGACGCCGCCTCGGCACCCCCGCCCCGACGCGGCCACAACCTGTTCACACTCGGTGTGGCCTCGGGAGATCCGCTGCCCGACTCGGTGGTGCTGTGGACGCGCCTCGCCGCCGACCCGCTCGCGCGCGGGGGCGGGATGGGACAGGCGAGCGTCCCCGTCGAATGGGAGATCGCGTCCCACCCGTCGCTGCGCGGAGTGGTCGCGCGGGGCACCGCCCTCGCCACACCCGACAACGGCCACAGCATCCACGTCGACGTCCGTGGACTCCGTCCCGCCGCGGACTACTTCTTCCGGTTCCGGGCCAACGGCGAGATCTCCCCGGTGGGCCGCACCCGCACCGCTCCGGCCATCGGGAGCAGTCCGGCCGCAATGACTTTCGCCTTCGCATCCTGTCAGTCATGGGCCGATGGGCACTACCTGGCCTTCGCCGACATGGCCCACCGCGCACCCGACGTGGTGTTCCACCTCGGCGACTACATCTACGAGAAGCCCATCCCGGTGGACGGCGGACGGCGGCGCACCACGGCGATGCCCGCATCGGCGCAGCGCGAGTGCATGACCATCGACGACTACCGCGACCGCTACGCGCTCTACAAACTGGACCCGGATCTGCAACGCGCACACGGCACCAGCCCGTTCATCACGACCTTCGACGACCACGAGGAGGACAACAACTGGGCCGCCGACATCCCCGAGGACGACCAACCCATCCCGGCGTTCCTCGCGCGGCGATCCCAGGCGATCCGCGCGTGGTGGGAGAACACTCCGGTACGCACCGCCCAGCGACCACACGGCCTCGACATCCGCGCCTACCGTCGATTCTCGTTCGGCGACCTCGCGCAGTTCAGCGTCCTCGACACGCGCACGTATCGCAGCGACCAGGTCAACGGCGACAACGACACCGCCCAGAACGACCGCACCGCCGACCCGCGACGCACCATCACCGGTGCTGCACAAGAACGGTGGTTGCTCGACGGCCTGGCCGCCGGCCGCAGCCGGTGGAACGTGCTCGCGCACCAGACCACCATCGCCGACATCGCACGTGAGCACAACGGCGTGCGCGCGGTCAGCATGGACGGCTGGAGCGGATACGAGGCCTCACGCGCACGCATCCTCGACGGCGCCCGCGCCCGCGGGGTGAACAACCTCGTGTCCATCGTCGGCGACATCCATCGCAGTGTGGTCAGCGACCTGCGGGCCACCTACTCGCGGCCGTCACCCACCGTCGGCGTCGAATTGGCCGGTACGTCGATCACCTCGGGAGGCGACGGCGCCGACAGCGATCCCAGCGACCAGCAACTCAAGGCCGCATGCCCGCACGTGCATTTCGGCAACGCACAACGCGGCTACGTGCTCAACCGGTTGACCCACAACACGTGGGAAGCGGAGTACCGCGTTGCTCGCTCCGTCGCGTCACCCACGGGTACGCTGCAGCGTCGCGCCACCGTCACCATTCCCGCCGGGCGACCCGGCGTCGACGTAGTCTGAACCGATGGGTCTTTGCCGCCGGGTGACTGCTGACGGGTGACTGCCGATAGGTGACTGCTGATGACTGACCATGTTCCCGACTGGGTCGATCCGGAGCTGTACCCGTTCACCGGTGCGTGGATCGACGTGGCGGGGCATCACATTCACTACCTCGACGAGGGTTCGGGGCCCACCTTGCTGATGGTGCACGGCAACCCGACGTGGTCGTTCGTCTACCGCGACGTGATCACCGCCCTGCGCAACGACTTCCGTTGCGTCGCGATCGACCTGCCGGGTTTCGGCCTGTCCACGGCAGCAGAGGATTTCAATTTCCTTCCGGCGTCGCACGCCGAGGTGGTCGCCTGGTCGTACCAGTTGTTCGCTTCCCAGAACGCGATCGACCGTGCCCGCAAGGTGGCAGACGAGATCCGCGCGGAACTGACGGCTTAGCCGAGCGCGACTATCAACCACACTGCGAGGCCGACGAGTACGGCGGTTGCGAGGTTCGCGGCGAGTACCGCAAGCATCAACTGACTGAACGACAGGTTCGCGTTCACTGTTCCCTCGACTTCAACTACGCCGTCACGAGACATGCGCTCCTGACGTGCCAATTCAGCGTCAATCATCTCGTCGGTGATGTTCCGTGCCATGCGCGAGATTGTAGCCCCATCTGGAGGTGTCGGTGACCGAACTAGCCACCGCGTACGTGAGCATCGTTCCGGAGACAAGCCGTATTGCTCCTGGTGTTCGTGCGGCGCTGGGCCAAGCTGATCGTGAGGCGTCGCGCGCCGGTCAGCGTATGGGTGGCGCGATGTCGTCGGCGTTGGGTACCGCGCTCAAGACGGGTGCTGCTGCGGCGGCGGCTGCTGGTACCGCTGCGATCGGCACCGCTCTCGTAGCCGGGTTTAAGCGTCTCGATGCGATCGACCAGGCGCGGGGCAAACTGTCGGCGCTGGGTGCGTCGACGCAGACGACCGCGAAGGTGATGGATTCGGCTCTGGCCGCGGTGAAGGGCACCGCGTACGGGCTGGGTGATGCGGCGACAATTTCGGCGTCGGCAATGGCTGCGGGTGTGAAGCCGGGTCAGGATCTCACCAAGTATCTGACGATGACGGCGGATACCGCTGCGATTGCGGGTACGTCGCTGTCGGATATGGGCGCGATTCTGAACCAGGTTCAGACCGGGCAGATGGCGTACACCGATGACCTGAATCAGCTTGCCGATGACCTCACGCCACAGGGGTTCGGTCTGCACGTCCGGGTCTGATCCACCGAGAGCACTCATGTGCCGATCGTAGGCACCACTCAACGTTGACGACCGACGCTTCTGCTCTCAGCAGAAGGGGCCCGGCCAGCCGAAGCGCCCGCCCAGCTGGGTGCGCCCCAGCAAGGTGCGTCTCAGCTACGTGCCAGCGCCGCCAGCACGATCGCACTCACGTCCCACGCCATGCACTTGTCGGTCACCGACTTGCCGTACACCAGCGGCGAGGCGTCGGGCGACTGCGCCCCGGCCTCGAGGAAGCTCTCCAGCATCACACCGCTGATCGTCGGCGCCTTGCCCGCAGCGCGGGTGGCCCGCACGGTTTCCGCGATCTCGGTGGCCACCTCGGCCTGACGGATGTGGTCCTTGCCAGAGTTGGCGTGACTGCAGTCGATCATCACCCGCGCGGGAAGCCCGGCCTTCTCGAGTGCGGCCACGGCCGCGGTCACCGAGGCGTCGTCGAAGTTGGGTCCCGACGTGCCGCCGCGCAGGATGATGTGGCAGTCGTCGTTGCCGGCGGACTCGACCAGCGCGCCGTGACCGAAGTCGTCGACTCCGAAGAAGACGTGTTGTGCCGCTGCGGCTTTGACGCCATCGATGGCGACCTGCACATTGCCGTCGGTGCCGTTCTTGAATCCGATGGGCATCGACAGACCCGACGCGAGCTGTCGGTGTACCTGCGACTCGGTGGTGCGGGCACCGATCGCGCCCCACGCGACCGCGTCGGCGATGTACTGCGGGCTGGTGGGTTCGAGGAACTCGCAACCGACGGGCAGCCCGAGGTCGATGATGTCGAGCAGCAGCGACCGCGCGGTGCGCAGTCCGCGCTCGACGTCGAAGCTGCCGTCCATGCCGGGGTCGTTGATGAGACCCTTCCATCCGACCGTGGTGCGTGGCTTCTCGAAGTAGACCCGCATCACGATCTTGAGCCGGTCGGCGTAGTCGACGGCCAGGGGCGCGAGGCGCCGGGCGTAGTCGAGTGCGGCGATCGGATCGTGCACCGAGCACGGTCCCACCACCACGAGCAGGCGGTCGTCGCGACCGGCGAGGATGTCGGCGATCTCGTCGCGGTCGGCCTGCACGGCCAGCGCGCGACGCGCCGTCAGCGGCAACTCGGTGCGGATGGTGTCCGGGGACGGGATGGAGCGGAACGATCTGACCCGTCGGTCGGATGTGCTCTCATTCCTCAGGTCCGGGAGGGTGGTCACGGTGATGCCTTTCGCGGTTGTGTGCCCTTGTCCGTCTGTCAGGCGCACCCGCTGGTCGTGGCCGGAGACCCCTGACATGAGAAGAGCAGCGACCTGATGGTCACTGCTCGGGGCTCCGGGTTTGTGTTGTGCGACGCTGATCAGCGCTTCATCGCAGGCTCACCCGGAGCCTCGATAAAGAACCGCCAATAGGCGCGCACTCTGATCACGAGCACAAGGCTAGCACCGCGGCGTCGATCACGACAAAGAGCTCACAATCGGCGCTCACCCATCGGCGCTCACGGATGGCCCCGGTCGATGAGATGGCTGAGCACGATGATCGATTCGCTGCGGTCCACCGGACCGGCCTGCCGGATGCGCTCGAGCGCCTGCTCGAGGTGGTGTACGTCGCGGGCCATCACCCGCAGGATCGCATCGGCCTGTCCGGTGATGGTGGCCGCGCTCACCACCTCGTGGATGGGTTCCCATGCGGCGGCGAGTTCGTCGGGTGAGATGTTGCCGCGGCAGAACACCTGCACGTAGGCCTCGGTGGTCCACTGCATCGCGATCGGATCGATCACCGTGGTGAAGCCGCGGATGATGCCGTCGTCGAGCAATCGGTCGACGCGTCGTTTGACTGCCGGCGCGGAGAGTCCCACCTCGTCGCCGATCTGCGCGTACGTGGCCCGGGCGTCGCGGGTGAGGCACGCGAGCAC
This sequence comes from Gordonia sp. NPDC003429, assembly GCF_053588575.1. Taxonomy (NCBI): domain Bacteria; kingdom Bacillati; phylum Actinomycetota; class Actinomycetes; order Mycobacteriales; family Gordoniaceae; genus Gordonia; species Gordonia sp. NPDC003429. The sequence goes on along the minus strand of NZ_JBSFQF010000001.1, from coordinate 474,422 downwards.
CTTTTCATCCAGATCGTCGATCTGACGCAACGTATCAATCTCCTCTGATCAGCTTCCGGTGATTTGTAAATCAAATGCGCAATCTACGTCGATTGATTGCGCCGATCAGGCACGATACCCTCGATTTATGACGATGACGAGCCCTTCTTTTGTTGCGCCCTTCGAACGGTCGCCACGCGCCCGTACCTACGCCATGACCGCCCCCGCGCATTTCACCGTCAGTTATGCCATCAATCCGTGGATGGATCCGTCCGTCCCGGTCGACGCCGGCAAGGCCCTCGCCCAGTGGCACGGCCTGCGCCAGGTGTACGAATCCCTGGGACACGCCGTCCACCTGGTCGATCCGCAGCCCGGTCTGCCCGACATGGTCTACGCCGCCAACGGTGGCCTGGTGATCGACGGCAAGGCCGTCGCCGCCAGCTTCGCGTTTCCCGAACGCGCACCCGAAGGCGACCACTACGCCGACTGGTTCCACACCGCAGGCGTGGGCGAGGTACACCGCACGTCGGGCGTGCAGGAGGGCGAGGGCGACTTCCTGGTGGTCGGCCGACGCATCCTGGCCGGCACCGGATTCCGCACCCACCCCGACACCCACGCCGAGGTCGGAGCCATCACCGGACTCCCGGTGATCACGCTCGACCTCGTCGACCCCCGCTACTACCACCTCGACACCGCGCTCGGCGTGCTCGACGACGAGAACATCGCCTACTACCCGGCGGCATTCTCCGACGCCTCGCGGGCCCTGCTCGAAGAGTTGTTCCCGCACGCGATCATCGCCGATGACTCCGACGCCGCGGTTCTCGGACTCAACTTCGTCTCCGACGGCCGCCACGTCGTGATGACCGACGCGGCACCGCACCTCGAGGCACAGCTGCGGCTGGCCGGGTATCAGCCGATCACCGTCGACCTGTCCGAACTCCTCAAGGGCGGCGGCGGGGTCAAGTGCTGCACACTGGAACTGAGACTTCCCACGCCCGCTTCACACCCAACGGTTTCAACAGATTCACCGACGAATCAGAAAGGGGCAGGAATGCACACAGTCACCGAGCCCCATGTGGCGCACAACTATTCGCCTCTGCCGGTGACCGCGGCCACCGCCGAGGGGGCCTGGATCACCGACGTGGAAGGCCGCCGATACCTCGATGCACTCGGCGCGTACTCCGCCGTGAACTTCGGCCACCGCAATCCCGAGATCACCTCGGCCGCTGTGGAACAGCTCGGGCGGGTCACCCTCACCAGCCGCGCCTTCGTGTCCGATCAGCTCGAACCGTTCTGCGCGGCGCTGGCCACCCTGTGCGGCAAGGACATGGTGCTGCCGATGAACACCGGCGCCGAGGCGGTGGAGTCCGCGCTCAAGGTCGCCCGCAAGTGGGGCTACGACGTCAAGGGTGTACCCGACGGCATGGCCAAGATCATCGTCGCGGGCAGCAACTTCCACGGCCGCACGATCAGCATCATCAGCTTCAGCGACGACGACGACGCACGCGGCGGCTTCGGTCCCTTCACCCCCGGATTCGAGCGCGTGCCCTACGCCGACTCCGCGGCGCTGGCCGAGGCCATCGACGAGAACACCGTGGCCGTGCTGGTCGAACCCATCCAGGGCGAGGCGGGCATCATCGTGCCGCCGGACGACTACCTGCCCGAGGTGCGTCGCCTCTGCACCGAGAACAACGTGTTGATGATCGCCGACGAGATCCAGTCCGGACTCGGCCGCACCGGCAAGACCTTCGCGTGCCAGCACTGGGATGTGGTGCCCGACATCTACACCCTGGGCAAGGCGCTCGGCGGCGGTGTGCTGCCGGTGTCGGCGGTGGTGGCCAACCGCAACATCCTGGGCGTGCTGCACCCCGGACAGCACGGTTCGACCTTCGGCGGCAACCCGCTGGCCGCGGCCGTCGGCCACACCGTGGTACGCATGCTGGCCGAGGGCACGTGGCAGTCGCGGGCCGAGGATCTCGGTGAGCACCTGCACGCCCGGTTGCGCGAGTTCGTCGGCCGCGGCGTGATCGCGGTGCGCGGTAAGGGCCTGTGGGCCGGTGTCGACATCGACCCCGACCTGGGCACGGGCAAAGAGATCTGCCTGCGCCTCGCCGAACTCGGTGTGCTGGCCAAGGACACCCACGGTTCGACGATCCGTTTCGCCCCGCCGATCGTGATCACCCACCAGGAGATCGACTGGATGATCGAGCAGTTCGCCGAGGCCATCAGCGCCTGAATACTGCCGACCCCTGACAACCGAACCGGTCAGCGCGACGCCGGGCCGCCCACCGCGGCCCGGCGTCGTTGTACGTGCCGACGTTCCGCCGGGACTAGCCTGGAGAAATGTCCACCCGCATCGCGCGTCACGTGCTGCTCATCCGGCATGGTCAGACCGAATGGTCGCTGACCGACCGGCACACCGGACGCACCGACATCGATCTCACCGACAAGGGCGCCCAGGACGCCGCCGCCCTCCAGGGCGTCACCGGACGGCTGGGACTTCTCGACCCGTACGTGATGGTGTCACCGCGGCGACGCGCCCAGCGCACCGCGGAACTCGCCGGTCTCCACATCGACGAGACCAACGACCTGTTCGCCGAGTGGGACTACGGCGACTACGAGGGACTGACCCGCGCGCAGATCCACGCCGAGCACGACCCGAACTGGGCGATCTGGACGTCGGGTGCTCCCGGCGGCGAGTCGGTGGCCGACATGACCCGCCGGGTGGACACCGCCGTCGATCACGTCGAGGAACGTTTCGAAGTCTCCGACGTGGTGGTGGTGTCGCACGGACACTTCTCGCGCTCGTTCATCTGCCGATTCCTCGGGTGGCCGATCGCCCAGGGCGCCAACATCGACCTGCGTCCCGCCGGTAGTGCACTCCTCAGCGACACCGGCGGCGATCGCCGTCTCGTCGAGCTCCGCGGACCCGAGGGCGCGCATCCGTCGACCGGAGCGCTGTGAAAACCCTTCTGCCGTAGTTCGATGTCACCAGGTGACACGAAACTACGGCACAGTGGGTGTTCGGCCGGATTTACGGCTGCCGCAACAGGTCTGCCAGTGCGGCCTCCGACGTGACCGGCAACGAGCACACTGTGCCCCGGCACACATACGCGGCGTCCGCGCCGTCGACCGGTCCGCGACCGTCGAGTAACGGCACCGAATCACGGCTTCCGGCAACAACAGTCGCGCCGCCCGGCGCGAGTCGGCGTGCCCGCGCGGCGAGTTCCCCATCCGACCACGTGCCGGTGGCGACCGCCACCTGCAGCGGACCGGCCACGCGCGCCTGCGCCACCGCCAGCCAGTGACCCGCCGCGCGGGGCGCCTTGGCCAGCAGGATCGCGGCGCGCGCCAAGGTCGCGTCGAGCAGCTCGGCGTATCGGGTTGCCCGGCCGAACGGGGCAAGTGTCGAGGCGATCAACAGCGCCTCGGCGAGCAGGGAGGCGCCCGACGGGGTGGCGCCGTCGGCCGGATCACGCGGCCGCGCGATGAGCGTGCCCTCGGCCGCGTCGAACCAGGTGCCCGGCTCGGCGGGGTCGGCGAACACCTCGACCGTCGTGTCCAGCAGCTCGTATGCCCTTTCGCACCAACGCTTGTCACCGGTGGCCTGATGAACGACGAGCATCGCGGTGACGAGCGCGGCGTGATCGTCAAGGGCCGCCAGCGGATCCCCCACCACACCGCCGAGCGACGAGCGACGCAGACGTCCGTCGACCACATGGTGACCCCACGCCTCGTCGAGCACCTCGACCGCCAGATCCACCCACTCCGGCCTGCCCAGCACCGATCCCGCCTCGGCCAGCGCCGTCACCGCCATCGCGTTCCACCCGGTGACCACCTTGTCGTCGCGGGCCGGTTGCGGCCGTTCGGCACGCGCGGCGAGCAGTCGGCGTCGCACATCGGCATAGCGGGCGGCGTCGTCGGGGTCGGCGCGCAACTGCAGCGTTGACCGTCCGTGCTCGAACGTGCCGGTCGCCGTCACGGTGAAAAGCTCAGCGGCCCAACGTCCGTCGTCCTCGCCCAGAATCTCGCGCAGTTCGTCGGGGGTCCACACGTAGGTGGAGCCCTCCACACCGGCGGCGTCGGCGTCGAGCGCCGATGCGAAGCCGCCGACAACCCGCAGGTCGGTGCGCAGAAAGTCGACGATCTCGCCGGCGACGCGTTGCGCCGGAACAGTGTCGAGGATGCGTGCGAGGTGTGCGTAGCACCGCAACAACTGTGCGTTGTCGTAGAGCATCTTCTCGAAATGCGGTATCACCCAGTCGTTGTCGACGGCGTATCGGGCGAAGCCACCGGCGAGCTGGTCGTAGATGCCCCCGCGGGCCATGGCGTCCGCGGTGCGGGCCGCCGCCTCGAGCGGCGCGACGTCTCCGGTGCGTTCGTGGTGGCGCAACAATCCTTCGATCAGGGCCGACGGCGGAAACTTGGGCGCACCGCCGAAACCCCCGGCGACGACGTCCTCGTCACCGAGCACCGTCGTGACCGCATGGCCGAGTAGCCGCTCGTCCACCGGAATCGTGCCCGCCGGTAACGCCGACGAGGCCGACGCCAGCGCGTCGCGCACCTGCCCGCCGAGCGAGTCGATCTCGGCGCGGCGCTGCGTCCACGCCTCGGTGATCGCGGCGAGGATCTGCCGGAACGACGGCATCCCACCGCGGGGCGTGTCCGGATAGTAGGTGCCGCAGTAGAACGGTTCGCCCGACGGAGTGAGGAAACAGGTCATCGGCCAGCCGCCCTGCCCGGTCATGGCGACGGTGGCGTTCATGTAGACGGCGTCGATGTCCGGGCGCTCTTCCCGGTCCACCTTGATGCACACGAAGTCGCGATTCATCACCTCGGCGGTGACCGGGTCGTCGAACGATTCGTGTGCCATCACGTGACACCAGTGACATGCCGCGTAGCCGACCGACAGCAGGATCGGCACGTCGCGGGTCACCGCCGCGGCAAGCGCCGCATCACCCCACTCCTGCCAGGCCACCGGATTGCCGGCGTGCTGGCGCAGGTAGGGACTCGACGAGCCGCCCAGTTCGTTGCGCATCCCGGCTCGCGTCCCGCGGGGGTCAGGTGTCCGCGGACTTGCGGTCGTCGGTGGCGCCGGGGACCGAGGTGCCCGGCGAGTCGTCGGTGGTTGCGCCGGCGGCGGTGTCGGGGGTCAGTCCGGCACCGGCGTTGTCGGTCCCCTCGTCGAAGGCCTGATCGGGCTCGGGATGTTCGGAGTCGAACGACTTGGGCAGTTTGCGTAGCTGCTTGTTCATCGACCAGATGAGCAGGCCGGTGCCGATCAGCAGCACGATGATCACCAGCAGGCCGATCGGGGAGGCCTTGCCGAATTCGGGTCCTTGCGGCTGCTGCGCGGCCAGCACCGCGATCGTCGTGGGGCTCACGAGGACGCCTCCTCACGCACGTCGAGCAGTTCGGAGTCCTTGGCCACACCGGCGAACAGGTCGTTCTCCGGAATCGAGGTGGTGACGCGGGTCTGCGCCAATTCGAACTCCTCGGTGGGCCACAGCCGCTGCTGCCATTCCAGCGGCACGGCGAAGAACACCCCGTTGGGGTCGATCTGGGTGGCGTGCGCGCGCAGCGCGTCGTCGCGCTGCGGGAAGTAGTCGCCGCATTCGATCTGGGTGGTGACGCGCCCCATCAGGTCGCCGCGGCTCGGGTCCCACTTGCTGAGCCACTCGGCGAAGGGGCTCTCCTGCCCGTGACGTGCGAACTCCTCGGAGAACAGCACCATCCGGTCGCGGATGAACCCGTGCGTGTAATACAGCTTCGACACGGTCCAGGGTTCTCCGGTACCCGGATAGGCGTCGGGGTCGGCGGCCGCCTCGAACGCTGCCACCGACACCTTGTGACACATGATGTGGTCGGGGTGGGGGTAGCCGCCGTGCTCGTCGTAGGTGATCATCACGTGCGGCCGGAACTCACGGACGAGGCGGACGAGTTTCTCGGTGGGCACTTCGAGCGGAAGCGTCGCGAACGAGCCCTCCGGCAACGGCGGGAGCGGGTCGCCCTCGGGCAACCCGGAGTCGACGAAGCCGAGCCACACCTGTTCGACGCCGAGCGCCGCGGCGGCCTTGGCCATCTCTTCCTGGCGGACCTCGCTCATCCGCTCCTTGATGCCCGGACGGTCCATGGCCGGATTGAGGATGTCGCCGCGTTCACCACCGGTGAGCGTGACGATCAGCACCTCGTCGCCCTCCGCCGCATACTTGGCCGACGTTGCCGCACCCTTGCTCGACTCGTCGTCGGGGTGGGCGTGCACGGCCATCAGTCGAAAGCCGTCGCCGGTCGGACGGGATTGCGTCACGGGTTCCTCACCTTCGGATGCGTACTCCTCACATGGTAGGTATTGACGCGTGAACAGTTCAGACGGGGGCAGGTCGGAGGGCTCCGACCTGCAGGATCGCCCGCAGAGCGGTCCCCGCGCCACCTACCCCGTCGCACAGTCGGCGCGCAGTCGGCGCTATTGGTTCATCGGTCTGTCGGTGGCCGTGGTGGTGATCGGGATCGCGCTGGCCGCGATCGGCTACACGAAATTCGCCGATCCCGACGTCAGCGGGCAGGCCACCGGATACGACATCCTCGACTCCTCGTCGGTGGCCGTGATCTACACCGTCAACCGCAGCGATCCCACCCGGCCGGTGGCCTGCGTGGTCCGTGCGCGGTCCAAGGACGGGTCGGAGACCGGACGCCGCGAGGTGCTCGTTCCGCCGGGACAACAGCAGGAGGGACTGCGCACGGTGGTGCGCACCTCGGAGCCGCCGGTCATCGGCGAGGTGTTCGGCTGCACCACCAACGTGCCGGCCTATCTGACCGTGCCGGACTCGTGACCACCCGCGACACCCGGCAGCGAGCCGCATTCGCCTCCGCGGGCAGTCCCTACTTCCCGCTGCTGGTGGCGCTGTTCGTCGGCGTCATGCTGATCAGCAACATCACCGGCACCAAGGGCGTGCTGCTGTTCGATTCATGGCTGCACCTCGACGTCGGACCGATTCGTCTGCACGGCCTGGTGACCGACGGCGCGTTCTTCCTGTTCCCGCTGGCCTACGTTCTCGGCGACGTGATCAGCGAGGTGTACGGCTTTCGCGCGATGCGACGGGTGATCCTCGCCGGATTCGCCGTGCTGGTGCTCGCGTCGCTGTGCTTCTGGCTCACCATCCATCTGCCGGCGGCGCCGTTCTACGACGGCCAGCAGGCGTTCGAGCGGGTCGCGGGCGTGGTTCCACAGTTCCTTCTCGCGGGTCTCGCCGGGTACCTCGCGGGCGAATTCCTCAACTCCTTCGTCCTCGTCAAGATGAAGGAACGCGCAGGTGAGCGGCAATTGTGGGCACGGCTTCTCGGGTCGACGGTGGTCGGCGAATTCGCCGACACCCTCGTGTTCTGTTCCATCGCGGCGTCGGCCCTGGGGATCTCCACCTGGGGCGACTTCATCAACTACACGGCCGTCGGCTTCATCTGGAAGACGCTGGTGGAGATCGTCGTCATGCCGATCACCTATCTGGTGGTGGCGCGGCTGAAAATGGCCGAGCCCAGCTACCAAGAAGCGCTTGAAGAATTGCGCGAAGACGTCAAATGACGTGCTTCTGCCCGCAACCTTTGGTATCGTGATCGAATACACGGCTCCGGAAGGGGTCGTGTTGCTGCATTTAGAGCAGTCCATATGCCCAGGTGAAGACCTTCGCCCGAGGCGCGGACAACACAAAGGAGTGACCGATGACCGACACCCAGGTGACCTGGCTGACCCAGGAGTCGCACGACCGCCTCAAGAGCGAGCTCGACTCCCTCATCGCCAACCGTCCGGTCATTGCTGCCGAGATCAACGAGCGACGCGAAGAGGGCGACCTCAAGGAGAACGGCGGCTATCACGCGGCCCGCGAAGAGCAGGGCCAGCAGGAAGCGCGTATCCGCCAGCTGCAGGAACTGCTGAACAACGCCAAGGTGGGCGAGGCGCCGACGCAGTCGGGCGTCGCACTGCCCGGTTCGGTGGTCACCGTGTACTACGACGGCGACAAGAGCGATGAGGAGACCTTCCTGATCGCCACGCGCGAAGAGGGAGCCCAGGGCGGCAACCTGGAGAACTATTCGCCCAGCTCGCCGCTGGGTTCGGCCCTGATCGACGCCAAGGTCGGCGACACCCGCGAGTACACCGTCCCCAGTGGCTCGGTGATCAAGGTGACGCTGGTCAAGGCCGAGCCGTACCACGGCTGACGCCACGCCCTGAGACCTGACGCAGTGATGCCCGGTTCCGTGTTGTGGAACCGGGCATCACTGGTTTTCGTGCCGGGGTGATCGGGACTCAGAGCACGTCGGACTTGTCCTCCCGGCTCACCTCGTGGTCGCCGACCGCGTTGTTGAGATACGTGATCTCGATCGGACCGGTCGTCACGACGTCGTCGTAGCGCACCTCCAACGGGGTCTTCGGCAGATCGTGCGCGAATACCTCGATCTCGGTCGGGGGCACCGCTGGGACAGGTTTGACCGGGGCCTTGACCTCGGCCTTCTTGACCTCAGGCTTCTTGACCTCGGCCTGCTTGACCTCGGCCGCCTTGATCGGAACCGGCTTGACCGGGGCGGGTTGCGCCGGCACGGGCTTGACAGGCGCAGCAGGGACCGGAGCGGGCCTGGTCGGTGCCGGTGGTGTCGCGCGTGGTGACGTCGCGACGGGTCGCGTCACCGAAGCCGATGTCCCTCCCACGCCTGCGGGCGCGGATCGGGGCGCCGGCGCCGGCGGTGTTGCGGCCCGTGGTGACGCGGGAACTGCTCCCCGCGATATCGGCTCGGGTCGCGTCGGACCGTGCCCCTTCGCCTTCGGTCGGCGGCGCAGAAGCCAGGCCGCCAGGGCGCACAACGCGGCGAGTGCTGCGAGCAGCAATCCCCACAGCCACCACCTCGACGACGAACCACCCGCGTCACCGGCACTGACACCCGGTGCCGCGACGCTCGGTGCGGACACACCCGTGGCGCCCGGCGCCGATCCCGCGAATCCGGGGATCGTCGACGCCAACGCGGCCGGCTCGGTCCGCAGTCCGGTTGTCTGATTCCAGCTGATCTCGGTGCCTCGAGGACCCGCGAACGTGGACATGGCGGTCTCGTCCTTCAGAGCGGTGTCGGTGACCGGGAACCCGAACGGTCCTCGGCCCGCGCCGCTCGCGTTCCATGCCTGCCGCACCTTTCCCGTGATCAGATGCGCGCCCGTCTGCGGACTCCACACGATCGATGCACCCCCTTTTGTCGACAGGTCGGTGATCTTGCCCGCCGGCGGGGTGTCGCTCTCGTCGTCGGTCGGGAATCCGAGCGCAGCGGGCCCGCCCAGGGCCTTGTACTTCGCGAGGATCACCCCGTACATCACGCGGGCTCCGGTTTCATCGGAGAAGTAGATCTCTCCTCCGTCGAATACCTGATAGGCACCCCCGGCGATCGCGGTCGCCGGGCCGGCGGGTTCACCGAGCGGCGCCCTGTTGCCGCCCAGCTCTTTGTAGTGCGCGGTGATCGCGGTTGCCGCCGCGGACTGCGCGGGATCCGCTCGGGCCACGGGAACCGAACAGATCGTCAAGCCGGCTCCCACGAGCGCAAGGGTCATTACGGTCGTGAATCGTCGTAAATCTGGGCGTCGCATCAATGGCGATGACGAGGTACGCACCGGAACCTCCTCCTTTGGGGTTTCTGGTTTCACTTCCGCAGGTGACGGGGGATGTTCCACCGCGGCCCCTTGGGGTCGTCGGGGCGATCGGTTCGCGAGTTGTCGACCGGCGCGGCCGGGCGAACGGGAATCTCTTCCGACCGTTTCCGGAGTTCCACAGAGCCGTCACCGACGATGTCGTCGTCGGGATGCTGCCCGGTGGCACGCTCGATCCACCGCGCCTCCTTCACGTCTCCGGTCTCGACAAAGGTGGCCGTGGTCGCCGTGACCTCACCCGCAAGTCCACGTGTGACGGTCTTGGTGGCCTGGTGTTCCTCGATGATCTTCTCGACCGGCTTCTCCACGAATTTCCGCACATAGACCGGCTTTTCGACCACCACCTCGACGATCTTCTCGACCGGCTTCTCCACGATCTTCTCGACCTCGCGGTAGACGGGCCTTTCCACGATCTTCTCGACCGGAACCTCGACCGGCCGCTCCACCACCCGCTCCTGGAAGAACTTCACCTCTTTGTTGATGGTCTTCTCCACGATGACGGGTCGTTCGACGATCTTCTCGAGCTCGCGATTGACCGGCTTGTCCACGACGCGCTCGGCGATCTTGGGCCGTTCCACGATCTTGTCGACGGTGTGATCGACCGGCTTCTCGATCACCTTCTCGATCACATTGGGCTTCTCCACCACCCGCTGCACGGTGTGATCAACCGGCTTCTCAATCACCTTCTCGATCACA